>CAZBFH010000085.1:0-1575 GCA_964491185.1 uncultured Gammaproteobacteria bacterium | reverse complement strand
GAGCAATTCGCTGTTAACGAAAAGGTTCTAGGTTCGAGTCCTAGTCACGGAGCAAAGTTTTATCTAATACAACCTCATAATTTTCTTGCAATCTGTGTTAGAATAAAAAAATGAGTAAGCTAATTACATGCATCTGGTTTGCCAATAATGACGGGGAAGAGGCAGCAAGCTACTACATAGATACTTTTAATTCAGCTCCTGGTGATCATAGTGCAAAAATGGGAGATATCACAAAAGCTCCAAAAGCAAGCGAGGAAGTTTCGGGAATACCTGAAGGATCTGTAATGACAGCTGAATGCGAACTTGACGGAACAAGCTTCATGTTTCTTAACGGAGGCCCCGTTGAACAGTTCAAACTTAATGGTGCTACTTCATATATCATAGAATGCGAAACACAAGAAGAAATTGACTACTTCTGGGAGGCCCTTTCAGCAGTTCCAGAAGCCGAGCAATGCGGATGGTGTACAGATAAATTTGGTGTAACATGGCAAGTAGTTCCAAGGATTTTAGATGAAATGATGAGAGACCCTGAAAAAACGGAGGCAGTAACTGCTGTATTTATGCCAATGAAAAAACTTGATCTAGAAGCAATCCGAAAAGCCGGCGAATAAAGCAGCAGCCAAAATAAATTTGATCTTTTTTTCCAAACTCAATGCCCATAATTAGTAGCACCAATTTTTAATCTTAAATCTGAATTATTCACCTTAAATAAAAGAATCAAATTGCTTAAGTTAGCTAAAATATGCTTTTAGAGGTTCCCAATAATATTCTTCCCAACCATTCTTAATATCTTCTTCAAAGTCTCTTGGCACATCTATATGTTCAAATTCTATTTCACATCCATTGTTTTTTGGGGATAAATGATAAGTAACTTTTGAAATTTTGCCAGCTGGCCAGTCACTTGCTCGCCAGGATTGCACTATTTGCTTGCCAGGTTTTAAGATTAAATTTTCCCCTGTAGCATATCCATCCCAAACAGAAAATTTACCGCCTTTTTTATTTTCTATACGCGCTTTAGCTCCGGTAAATTTCGCGTGCTTTTCCTCCTCCATCAACGCATCATAAACTTCATTTGGTGATGCAGAAATAAATATTTTTTGTTTAGTCATAGAGATATTATATCAATTCTTAATTACCAATATTTAATTTTGAATTTATTAAGCATATAATATTTATAATGCCTGAATATTTATTAATCTTAATCTTAGTATTTTTGGCAACAGTTTTTCTGCATATATATTTTAAAGTTAGAATTTATAAATCTCCAAAGCATTTTATAATTTTTAACTCCATAAATGTTTTCCTAGCTACCATCTGGGATCAAATTGCAATCTCACGCGGACACTGGACTTTTAGTAAAGAATTTCTATTAGGACCTAAGATAGGTTTTATGCCGATTGAAGAATTTTTATTTGTATTAGTTCTCAGCTATTTTGCTTTAACCTTTTTTAAAATCTTAGAAAAAAAATTCTAAATTAGGTATAATTTAATTACTATGTTTTTCAAGCTTTATTTAATCGCACTCCCTGTTTTTTTTGCTATTGATTTTATTTGGCTAGCGCTAGTCGCAAGGAA
>CAZBFH010000084.1:0-1675 GCA_964491185.1 uncultured Gammaproteobacteria bacterium | reverse complement strand
CAGGCGCCAAAACCAGATCCAAGAACGCAATATTCTATTGCAATATCAACTAGATTACACAGGCTAAAAACATTCTATTATGATGGTGATTCGAGCAAGCGCTTAACTCCCGAGGAACAAACGAATGGCGATGATCCTGAAGTGGTTAGAAATAGACTGATTTATGAACTTCTTGTGCTTAGAAGAGCTCAAATCAGTAATGGATTTAGACTTGAACATTTTGGTGGCACTGATTTAGTCGATCCAGACCTTGATCATAACTCCCCATTTAGAGTAAGCTTAGATTCACACGATGTAAGAAGTGAAGATGGTGAACCTAATTTTCATGCTTTTTCAGAAAATAAAGTAACTATTCATTCCATGCATCCACATCAATATCAATACACTACTCTTCGCGCAATTGCTGAAGCAGGAGGAGTTGATTCGATAGCGATTAAAGATATTATCGGAACACCTGATCGAGGATTTATTGATGATGAAGAATTCTCATATTTGACTGATAGATACCCTCAAAGATTAATATTGGAGCTAAAAACAATTGAAGCACATCTAATAGAACATCCAGATGATGCTGAAGAAGTGAGGGATATCAGAAATGCACTAGCTATTAGATTAGTAAAACATAGAAAAGAAAATGGAGAGAATCAAAGACTTAGAATAGGATCAAGAACTAATGCAGACGGATCAAGAGATGTACTCTTTCTTTATGATGCCGCACTATTTAATCATGACAGAAGAGTGGTAACAGATGTTGATAATTATCGTGATAAATGGGCTGGTCATTCTCTAGAAGCAGTCAACACAGTCGTTGACCAAGATGGAAACTTAAACCCTATAATCGTAGCAGTCCCCGAAACTCCTGCCTTAGCATATTTAATTAGTTTTCAGGAAGTTAAAAATTGGGATCCAGAATTTCTTGCAGCAGCGTTTCGGATATCAGAAGAATTGCGCCGTAACCCAGAAACAGGAGAAGAAGTAGTAGTAGAATTATCCGAAGAAGAAATTGAAGAAAGAGTTCAACAAAGCTTAAAAGAAGCCTACGAGCGTAGACTTGCAAAAATGCCTGGAGATTATGATTTCAGAATCGTAAAAAAAGGCGATGAAGGTTACGCGGTAGTCTTTACAGATGCACAACTTTTCCCATATGGAAGATCTGATGAAAAACCACCACTAGAATATATCTAAGCTCTTTCAATCACCTCATAAAGAACAATACCCAGACTCACCATAACGTTTAGGCTTATATTCACCCCATACATTGGAAGCTCGACTATCAAATCTGAGGCTTTTAAAACCTCTTCGCTTACTCCGGTAGTTTCATGCCCTACTACCAGAGCTATTGGGAATTTGTATTCTACAGTGTCATACGGGACACTTCTTTTATCAAGCTCTACAGATACAATCTGAATTCCTGGAACTTCTTTTCTTAATTTTTCAATTGCCATAAGAGGAGTTTCACAATATTCCCAATTTACCCATTCCGTAGTGTTAATCGATGCTTTTTTTATTCTGGTGTGAGGTGGAATTTCACTCTCTCCACAAATTATAATTTTTTCTGCAGCTACAGCATCAGCCAAACGAAAGATTGCTCCAATATTATAAGTATCCAAAACATTATCTAAAATAATATAAATTGGATTCTTTTTTATCTTTGCAAACTCTTCAGGAGTCGGCT
>CAZBFH010000083.1:0-1687 GCA_964491185.1 uncultured Gammaproteobacteria bacterium | reverse complement strand
GAAAATGACCCCACAACTCTTTTCACTTCATCTGGAATGCAGCCTTTAGTCCCTTATCTTTTAGGACAAACTCACCCGCAAGGCACAAAACTCGTAAACGTTCAGAATTGTTTTAGAGCAGTAGATATTGATGAAGTCGGAGATAACAGACATACTACTTTTTTCAGAATGCTTGGCAATTGGAGCCTGGGTGATTATTTTAAAAAAGAAGAAATTCCTTGGCTTTGGGAACTACTCACAAAAGAGTTAAAACTTCCGAAAGAAAAACTTTACATAACGGTATTCAAAGGAAATGATGAAATCCCCTTTGACCAAACCGCTGAAGAATTATGGAAAGAAATATTTACAAAAGAAGGACTAGAACCAAAGATATTCCACGATCCATCTAATTGGTGGTCTAGAAGCGGAATGCCAGACAAAATGCCCGCTGGTGAACCCGGAGGACCTGATACAGAAGTCTACTACAGATTTGATGACGTAGATCACAACTCTGATTGTAAAGGCGATGACCCTACTGCGTGTGAATGTGGAAAATTCTTAGAAATTGCTAACTCAGTCTTCATGCAATACTTAAAACAAGACGACGGATCTTTCAAAGAACTCCCTAAATTAAATGTAGACTTCGGAGGAGGACTTGAAAGACTCTTAGCTGCAGTTGAAGATAAATCTGATATTTTCCACACTTCCCTTTTTTATCCTGTAATTAAAACAATCGAAGAACAAACAAATAAAAAATATGAAGAATACAAAAAAGATATGAGAGTTATAGCTGATCATTTAACTGCTTCAGTTTTTTTATCACTTAATAATATTATTCCAAGCAATAAAGAACAGGGCTATATTTTAAGAAGAGTTATTAGAAGAAGCACAGACAGCCTAAATGCTCTAGGAAGTGAAAATTTAGAACCAATAATCAGTGCTGTAATAACGCAATATTCCGAAACTGACCAGGATCTAAAAATTAAACTTGAAGAAATTAAAGCCATAATTCTTAAAGAATCAAATAATTATAAAAAAACTTTAAGTGAAGCGAAAAAATTAATAGAAAAAGAACTTTCAAAAACAGGAGGCGGAAAAAAAATATCTTCTGACTTAGCTTTTAAATCCATGTCCTCTTACGGACTTTCACCCACTCAGCTAAAAAATCTGGGATATGAATTTAATGAAATTGAACTCGCAAATCTAATAGACAAACATGCAGAAATCTCTCGGGCAGGCGCTACGAAAAAATTTGCTGGGGGTTTAGCAGATCATTCTGAACAAACAGTTAGAGGTCACACTGCGACTCATCTTATGCATCAAGCGATTCGGGATATGCTAGGAACTAAAGTTCATCAGTCAGGGTCAAACATAACTTCGGAGCGAGTAAGATTTGATTTTAATTTTGACAGAAATTTGACCGATGAGGAGATTAAAGAACTTGAAGAAACCGTAAACGAAAAAATCAAAGCTAAGATGCCAGTTTATTTCGAATTTATGCCTTTAGAGAAAGCTAAAGAAATAGGCGCAATTGGGCTTTTTGATGAGAAATATTCTGATAAAGTGAAGATCTATTTAATTGGCGACAAAATTCCAGAAAAGGCATACAGCAAAGAATTCTGTGGAGGTCCCCATGTCAACTTTACTGATGAGGTAAAATCGTTTAAGATAATAAAGCAGGAAAACATTGGAAATGGCCTGCGTCGCC
>CAZBFH010000082.1:0-1705 GCA_964491185.1 uncultured Gammaproteobacteria bacterium | reverse complement strand
GAAAAATCGAAAGTGCTTTGCATACTGCTTTCTATCCTGGCTCTGAACCATTTCAGAATGGTGGAGTCGCAAGAATTGCAGGAGCACTTTGTTTCTATTTAACAAAGGCCCATGCCTTCCAAGATGGCAACAAACGAACTGCAACTTATGCAGCCGTTATTTAATGATTTTAAGAGCTTAATTTATGAGTTTCAAGTATGGTGCCCGCCATGCAAAGATAGACGAACCACTTTTATCGGTTAATTTATCTTACCTGATCGAGTGGCAAGAGCCAAGAGTCGATTTGCGTGAGTTGGCAAAGTTACGCTTTGTAGATGGATGGTCTCGGAAACAATTAGCTTCTCATTACGGCCGAACAGAAGAGGCCATCCAGAATTATTTTCAGAAGATTAAGAAAAAAGGCATTACGCCGCTTTAGCACTTTTGAATGTAAAAGAGACACCAAGAACCAAGGCAACTTTTGCAAGGAAATCAAAACTGACTTCGCTTACAAGTCCTGATTCCATTCTGGCAATTGCTGGTTGCTTAGTCTGCACCATCTTTGCAAGTTGAGCTTGAGATATTTCTTGATCGTTTCTAGCTTTCTTTAATTTTTCAATGAGCTTCTTTTTTTGACCAACTAGTTCCATGTCGAGGTCAGATAGTCCTAAGAATGCACCAAACTCTTTTGAAGATTTAAATGATTTGTTTTTTTCTTTCATAAGTCTATGCTCCTAATTCTATTTTTTAGTAGGTCTGTGGTCTTCTTATCAATTGCCTGCTTCTTTTTAGTGCAGGCATGAACTATATAAATCGCGTCCCCAACTTTAATCAGATAAAAGACTCTAAACTCACCGGCCTTTCCGGAGAGTCTTAATTCATGAAGTCCACGAGCAATCATCGGTAGAGGCCTTGATATTGGCATTCCAAGGGATTTACCTTGAGAGAGATCATCAAACAGAGAATAAATATCCTCCATTAGTTCCTTTGGGCCATCTCTTAGTTCTTTTTCTGCTTGTTTAAGGACAACTATTTCCATAAAAACACATTATAACGAAAGCGTTATAATGTCAATTAAATACCTTAAATCTCTATTTATTCGGACTACCTCTTTTGGGATTCTTGATCTGAAAGACAAATAAAATCGAATTTTTGGATACTTAGAAAACATTTCATATCCGAACACTTGTTAGAATCGCTTCCACTTTATCTAGCCATTTTATTTCGGATTCGAATTGTTGCACAGTAAAGCTGACCATCAGCAAAGCTGCCGCAACCATGGGGCCAGAATCCTGTTCGATTTCTTTTAATGTTGCCTGTTCTCGTTTAAGCTCTGCTTCGAGAAATTTTTTTCGAAGATTAATAACTCGTTTAGTTTCTTTTTTTGAAAGATTTGAAGATAATCCCATCCAAGTCATGAATGGAGTTGGTGGTCTTTGATGTGCCCACTTTTCGCTAATGAGTTCCTGACATAAAGCCTCTGTGCCAGATTTGTTAATATGGTATTGAATACGCTCTGGCCCTAACGAAGCTTGATCTTTCATCGTGGTCGCAATAAGTTTCATTTCAACTAATTTTTTTATCGAATAATAAACTTGTGGGCGAGAAACGGGTGCCCAATCTTTGGCATCACGAATCTTTAATTGGTTAACCAAATAATATCCATGCATAGGTTCTTCAGAAAGAAGACTAAGCACAACCAAATCAGACAAAGTAAGATTTTTAT
>CAZBFH010000081.1:0-1717 GCA_964491185.1 uncultured Gammaproteobacteria bacterium | reverse complement strand
TTATTTCCATTTATATCTATTGCTTGAGCTGGAAGAGCTGGGGAGTAAAAAAGTGCGCATCTAACTCCCTTAAACTTGTTTGCTACTATTTGTTCTCCCTGGCCAGATCCTCCAAAAATAATTCCAAAGCTTTCGGGATTTTCAGAAACTTTTAACGCAGCCTTTGAAATTAAATCAGGATAGTCATCGTTTTTATCATATTCGAATGCACCACAGTCTTTGGGTTCATGTCCCAATTCTTTTAAATACTCGATTACTTTATTTTTAATTTCAAGTCCTGCGTGATCTGTTGCTAAATAAACTTTCATGATAATTTATGGCCAGATTATTTTTTTTACTTTTTCTGTGATTTCTAAAGGATTATCTGATTGCCATATATTTCTTCCAACTGCCATTCCTATGCAACCTGAGCTCATTGCCGTCTGGACAGTTTCTAGGAATGATCCTTCATCTTCTTTAGCTCCTCCTGAGATGACGACTCCAGTTTTTCCTGCGTTACTTACTGCCCATCTTAAGCTTTTCTCATCCCCTGGATATTTTATTTTTATTATGTCAGCGCCCATTTCAAGTCCAAGTCTTGCAGCGTATGCTGTGAGTTCCCTAATGTCTTTTCCCTCAGCCCCGCTTCCTTTTATATACATCCAGCCTATAAATGGAATCCCAGCTTTGTGTGCTTCTTGTTCGATTTTACTAAATTCCTTAAACATTTTTGATTCATGGCGGCTTCCAACATAAATCGTATATCCTACAGCGGAAGCGCCAATTCTTAGCGCTTCTTCGACTGAGCAAATTTGAGGAGAATAAGGATCTGGATCTGTGTTTAAATTAGTTTTTCCATTAAGTTTTATAATTAACGGCACTGTCGCTTCATATTCTTTTTTATAGTATTGTTCAGCAATTCCTTTTTGAAAAATAATTCCCGTGAAGCCCCCTTTTAGTCCGATGTTAATTATATTTTCCGGGTCTGCATTTTCATCGTCAAAATCAGATGGACCATGTTCCATTCCCTGATCATATGCTAGGAAAAGCGCTTTACCGTCTCGTGTTATTTTAGATAAATCTGTCATATTTTTGTTGGCTTAAAGCTTTGATTGTCACTAGAAATTTGTTCGATTTCGCTCTCTTTTAATAGCCCATCCTGTGCGCCTATTTTTTTTATTACGCTGTCGGCATTTATTGCTCCGTATCTCATAGCTTCTTCTATAGATTTGCCTTTTATAACTGCGTATAAAAATGCTCCTGCATATGAGTCCCCAGCTCCTGTTCTTTCAACTGGTTTATTTTTTGAAACAGGACCAATGTGAAATATTTCACTATCTTTGTTTATAGCATAAGAGCCATTTATTCCATCTGTTACGACGGAGATTGTTGGCCCTTTTTCCTTAAGTTTAACCATCAAATTTTTTATGTCTGTTTCCTGTTCATTAATTATTTTTTGGGCTTCAGCTAAGTTTACAAAAAGAATTTCAATTTTTGGAAGTATTTCCAGAGTTTTTTCAAATCCCTCATTCAGTTGTCTGCTCCCGGGATTAAAAGCAAATAGCGAATTTGTATTGTTCTCAATTACTTGAGGAAATATTTTTTCCCAGTTTCCATTTAATCCTGTTAAATAAAAATACTTAGGGCTAGCATTTCCAATTTCTAAAAATTCTTCGCTAGGAGTTCTTTCATCGAGAATTGTTCTGTCTCCGGCGTAAGAAAGAACGATGTTAAAATA
>CAZBFH010000080.1:0-1757 GCA_964491185.1 uncultured Gammaproteobacteria bacterium | reverse complement strand
TCCCTTTTTTGAGAAAAAATAAGTGAAGAAACTCGAGGTGTAAAAATTACGAAGCAAATCGTAATTACTATCATTAAGAATGCTAGAAAATATATTGGGTTATCTAGCTTTAGAAAGATACTTTGTTTTTTATTCATTTCTTTCTATAATAACCTTGTGAGGTTATCAAGAGCCGATATTTTTGGTTCAGCTGTCATTTTTATTCTATCAGTTTTTTTCGTATTTGACTTATTTTTATCTCCCGCACGATTAGCTTCTTTCGATGCTCCATATCATATTACCAATATGGCGCAATTTTTTCTAGCTCTAAAAGCTGGAGATTTTCCAGTAGTCTGGAATGGTGGAATTGGTAATTATGGGCTTCCAATGGGAATTGTTGCTCATCAATTAACAAATTATTTGGGGGCTGTTGTTATATTCTTAGGATTTACTCCAGAAAATGCATATAAAATAGTTTCTTTTTTAGGCATAAGTCTTTCTTCGTTATCTTTTTTTGCATTTTTAAGACTTTATTTTAAACCTTTGCCATCAATTGCTGGAATAATACTTTATACATTTACTTCTTACAAAATAATTAATTTTTATGTGAGAGGAGCAATGCCTGAAATATTTGCAGCCACTTTTCTGCCTTTAATTTTAATTGGCATGTATTTATTTATTAAGAAAAGAAAAATATCTGGTTTGTTTATTACATCAATCTCATTATTTCTTCTCGCATTAAATCATCCGATGATGCTTTTAATTTATTCATTTATTTATTTGCCATATCTTATATTTTTATTAATCCAAGATAAAAAGATTAAAAATTTGGTCACATTAAATCAAGTAAAAGATGTTATTTTAATAGGTGCATTTTCAATTCTGGGAATAGGAATTGCTAGTTATTATTTGTTGCCACTGAATTTAGAAATTAAATATTTCTATTATGGTTTGGGGAATCATCTAACTCCAAATTCATTTCTAAACGCTTTTGATTATTTTAAATTTGACTGGGAGTATTTTACAGGCTCTGAAATTTTTCCAAGAGGACACATAATTTTTCCAGGAGTAATCGAATCTGCATCAATATTAATAGGCATTGGTTTACTGATGTGGAAGTGGTTAAAAAAAGATCGAAGTATTGGAATTTTGGAATTTGGAATTTTAATTTCACTATTAATTATTTTCTTTGCTTCACCGTTTTCAAATATTTTTTATGAGAAAATTAATATACTTAGCAATATTCAATTTCCTTGGAGAATGCTGTCGGCTTTTATTTTTATTCCTCCCGTAATTTATGCAGCAGTTTTTACAAAAATAAATAAAAAGATATTCATCTTATTTTTTGTGTTATTAATTGCAGTTATTCAATTTCCCCAGTTGTATGGAAAAAATTACATAAAATATTCAACTGAAATTTATTATTCTTCAAAATATAATCCTCATTCAGTTCTTATGAACCCCATCTGGTCAGGGAAGAGTGAGGATTATCCAGTAAAAAAAGAGAAAGCAGAAATATTTGAAGGAACAGGACAAATCCTACAGAAAGAAGTAAACAATTCCTCAAGAACTTATGTAGTTAACGCCCAAACACCTCTTAAGATGGTAGACTACACATTCTATTTCCCTGGATGGAATCTATATATAGATAAAACTCTTACTCCTATAGAATTCCAAGACCCAAACTACAGAGGTGTAATTACCTACCAGGTTCCAGAAGGGAAACATGCTATTGAGCTTAGATTTGAAGATACAAAAGTTAGAAGAATTGGAAAAAT
>CAZBFH010000079.1:0-1786 GCA_964491185.1 uncultured Gammaproteobacteria bacterium | reverse complement strand
ACCCGGATATGGAGGGCGCTAAAAATCCATACTATAATCTCATGATGTTCCCATACCCTTCAGCTGAAGGACTTCACGTAGGAAATATGTATGCTTTTACTGGTGCTGATGTTTACGGGAGATTTATGAGGCTAAAGGGGCATGAGGTTTTCGAGCCAATTGGCCTTGATGGATTTGGAATTCATTCGGAGAACTATGCATTAAAAATAGGAGCAAATCCATCAGATCAGGCTAAAATTTCTGAAAAAAGATTTTACGAGAAGCTAAGGATGATCGGAAATAGATTCGATTGGGATAGAACAGTTGAAACTTACAAGCCTGATTATTATAAATGGACTCAGTGGCTATTTATTCAATTATTTAAAGCTGGACTTGCAGAAAAGAAGAAAGCTGAAGTTAACTGGTGCCCATCCTGTAAGACAGTTCTGGCTGATGAGCAGGTTTTAAGTGGATTGTGCGAGAGATGTAGTTCTAAGGTTGAGCGAAAAGAGCTTGAGCAATGGTTTTTTAAGATCACAAAATATTCAGATCGTTTGCTCGAGGGTTTGGATCGCATTGACTGGACTGAAAAAGTAAAAATCGCGCAGAGGAATTGGATAGGAAAGAGTGAGGGAGCTCTAATAACATTTAAAACTGAAAACTCAGAAGAAATAAAAGTCTTTACAACTAGGCCTGATACTTTATTTGGTGCCACATTCCTGGTTCTTTCCCCAGGGCATCCATTCGTTAAGTCTAATATAACTAAATTAGATCAAAATGTTAAAAAATATATCACTGAGGCTTTAGAAAAAGGGGAGGTTGAGCTAGAGAAAGAAAAAACCGGTGTTTTTTCTGGTTTCTATGCTATAAATCCAGCCACCAAAGAAAAAATTCCAGTTTGGATTGGAGATTATGTTTTGATGGGTTATGGCACCGGAGCGATAATGGCAGTGCCGGCGCATGATGAAAGAGATTTTGAATTTGCAAAAAAATACGAACTTCCGATTAAATATGTTTTAGCCACGCCTGAAGGAGCAGGAGAGGGGTCTGAGTGCTACACCCATCGAGGCCAAATTAAAGATTCTGGGGATTGGACGGGTTGGGATAGCGCCTTTGATTTCCACAAGATTATTTCATGGCTAGAAGATAAAGAAGTAGGCACAAAGGAGACACATTATCATTTAAGAGATTGGCTTATATCTCGCCAAAGATATTGGGGAGCTCCAATTCCTATGATCCATTGTGATAAGTGTGGCTGGCAGCCTGTTCCTGAAGCTGATTTGCCCGTAGTGCTCCCATACATAAAAGATTTTAAGCCTTTAGGGACAGGAGTTGCGCCACTAGCCGGGGATTCAGAATTTGTGAATGTAAAATGTCCTAATTGTAGCGGGTTTGCCAAGCGTGAGACTGATGTTTGTGATACATTTTTAGATAGTTCGTGGTATTTTTTAAGATACCCATCTACCGAAGTTGAGGATAAGCCTTTCGATGATTCAAGAACTAAGAAGTGGCTCCCGGTAAACATGTATATAGGCGGAGCAGAGCATTCAGTTTTGCATCTCCTTTACTCTCGTTTTGTGACTAAAGTTATTTTTGATCAGAAGCTTCTAGATTTTGATGAGCCATTTTCTAAATTTAGAGCTCACGGGCTCTTAATTAAAGATGGAGGAAAGATGAGTAAAAGTAAAGGGAATGTCGTAAATCCTGATGAGTATATAAATAAGTACGGAGCTGATACATTAAGAAGCTATTTGATGTTCTTAGGACCATATGATCAGGGTGGAGATTTCAGAGACTCAGGCATAGA
>CAZBFH010000078.1:0-1800 GCA_964491185.1 uncultured Gammaproteobacteria bacterium | reverse complement strand
CAAATTGGAAGGGTTATAATAAGGCCTTTAACTTCTTAAAATCTTTTTCAAATTCTAATTTGTATTTACTTGGAAATCTAAGTACTGCTGCTGGATGAAGAGTTAAAAAATATTTTATTCCATCTTTTTCTTCAATAATTTCCCCATGTTCTTTAACTACGAAAACTTTTTTTTCTAAAACTCCTTCTGCTGCCACTCGGCCGAGTAAAACAACTAATTTAGGTTTGATAATTTCAAACTGTTTCATTAAATGAATTCTTCCATGAGCTATATCCTCACTAGTAGGAGTACCTCTGTCAGGTAAATATTTTACAGGACTTGTGATGTAAACATCTTTTTCGATTAAACCAATACTAGTGATCATTGAGCGAAGCAATTTTCCACTACGCCCGATAAAAGGCCTACCTACAAGTGCTTCATTTTTCCCAGGAGCTTCACCAATAAATACTATTTCTGCGTCAAGATTTCCTTCCCCGACCACCGCTTTTCCTGACTTTCCTATTTTACAAACTTTACATCTTTTAATCTCATGAGCAATCCTATCTAACTCCTCCCGCTTATTCATTAATTTATCTTCGTTCACTTTATAATTATACAAGTTCCTACATCGGGCTTTTTTACCACAAAAACAGTGTCCTGCATTACAGCTCCTAATTGAGACGAAAGAACAAAACGTTCTGCATTTGGAAATAATTCATCACAAAGGAACGCTACAAGATCTCTTGGGTAAAAATGAGTAAGACTAATCTCTCCGTCAGGTATTTGACGACTTGTGCCTGTTAAATAATTGAAGGCAAATCCACTTTCTGTAACTTTTCCCATCCTGGCTAACATTCTCATCATAAAAGCTGGATTACCCGAAGGAAGCGCTACTGTTAATGCCCCAGAAAGAAAAGCGTAATCAAATCTTTCTCCTTCAGGCTCCACCAGAAAATCTCCTTGCCTAAATACTCCATCAGGATATTTATCTCTGGCTTTCTCAATAGATGTGGACAAAACATCAATCCCTAAGTATTCACCCACCTGAGCTTCCCTTAGATGAGGAAAAAAATCTCCAGTCCCACAGCCAACATCCAGAATTCTAGCACCACGCATTGGAGTTCCTGCCAAATCTTCGATCCGTAAAAAGGTTCGGAAATTATGCTCTTTCATTTGCTGGGGCCAACCATCATCGATACCTTCACGTTCCCAAACCTGATATAGATTTGCATTTGCTGCTTGATCCTTCGGAGTCAATCTTTCAAAACCCATAGATCAGGAAGTATATCAAAAGATGTCAGCTATTTGAAGAGTTTGATGATTAAATTTTATGGTTTTCTAAAACTTCGTATAAAACAATTCCAAGCGACACCATAACATTTAAAGAAATATTTACCCCACACATTGGAAGCTCTACGATTTTATCTGATTCTTTTAATACTTCTTCACTAACTCCAGTAGTTTCGTGACCGACTACTAAAGCGATTGGAAAATTATATTTTGTCTTGTCATATGGAACACTTCTCTTATCGAGCTCTACGGATACAATCTGAATTCCTGATACTTCTTTTCTAAGCTTTTCAATCGCGATCAAAGGGGTCTGGGCATATTCCCAGTTAACCCATTCCGTAGTATTAATACTGGCTTTTTTAATTCTCGTGTGAGGCGGGATCTCAGACTCACCACAAATAAATATCTTTTCTGCTGCTACGGCATCCGCGAGTCTAAATATTGCACCGATATTATATGTGTCTAAAACATTATCCAAAATAATATAAATTGGATTCTTTTTTATCTTTGCAAACTCTTCAGGAGTCGGCT
>CAZBFH010000077.1:0-1843 GCA_964491185.1 uncultured Gammaproteobacteria bacterium | reverse complement strand
TTTCCTGCAGCTTCCCAGTCTCCATTAACAACTGCTGGCTTTGCTTTTTCTACAATTCCATCAATTTCATTGTAAATTTCATCAAGTCTAGTTTTATTATCTGCAAATTTTTCTTTAACCTGATTTATAAGAGTTACAGTGTCAGCTTTTATCCCAGAATATCCTACGATAAGTGGTAACGAATCAATATTTAATGGCTCAATTGTTTTTCCTCCTGTTAAGAAATAAAGAGTTCCTCCATATGTCGCTGCTGCCACATCAAATCCTGAGCCTTTTCCCTGAATGTCGAGTACTGCTTTAAAAGCTAAATCAAAGACTCCTTTGTTGTCTAATTTCAATTCAAACAATTCCGATAGAGCTTTTACAGCACAAACTGTAGATGCTGAAGAAGATCCAAATCCGAATTTAGATGAAAACTCTGAAGAAGTTGTGATTCTAATTCCCTTGTCCAAACCAAACTTATCATAAAGATTTTTAACTGCAATTTCTACAAACTTTGCGCCTTTTGGAATTTCACCTTGCCCAAGTTCTGAAATAGGTTTTTTATAACCTGTAACATCTACGTCTGTTGCTTCTAGTTCAAAGTTTGGCTCGTCAACTACCTCTGCGGTAAGTTTTATTCGCTGGTCTACTGCGGTAACTAAACATGGATGATCATACACAACTGCATGCTCTCCAAAAAGCATTAATTTACCCGGCGCCGATACAGTTGCTTTATTCATTTTCTAAATGTGGCTCTGCTATCCACTAAATAATTATTACCCTGATCAGTTGGTCTACTATATCTTACAGTAGAATCTCCACCATAAACAACCAGCTCTCTCTCAATGGGAACAATAGGTTTTTCAGCTCTTATTACAAGTACTGGAAAATCAATTCCCGCGGGCACACCTTCTCCAGATCTAACATTAAATCTTTGCCTAAAATAAAGAGGCTCTTTTGCTAGCATAGAATCCATAACTAGTCTCTGATCGGGATCTATCTGTCCTCCATTTACCCAATCTTGCGTAGATACGCTACTTACATAATCTCCGACTGAAGCCACCTTATAACCAGTTGATTCTAGCAAATCTTTCCATCCATCTTCAGTCGGTATATTACATCTTCCCCTAGTAGCAATGTCTCTACCACTTAATTCCTGCTTTGCGCTGTGATGCCTGTTTGTCCTAGCTTTCATTCCATCAGGAGACACCATATCGACAACTACCAATACTCCTCCTGGCTTAAGTCTTTCATTTATTCCTATTAAAACTGCTGCTTGCTGATCCTGGGGAATATCTTTTAGACCATATCTAACAACTGCAACATCAGCTAGGGGAACTGCTGTTAAATCTTTAACATCAGTTTGAATTCTTCCAATTCCCTCTGGAACTTTTGCCAAGCTTCCCTCACTTGCTTCAACTGCTATAAACTTATGCTGGGGTGATCTATCTCTTAATCCTGCTGCTACTTTTGCAGGTCCAGACATTAAATCTAAAACTACAGCTTGTCCTTGAAATTCAGCCAAGCCTGAAGCCCTGTGAATCATGTCCAGAAAACCCTGATCTGTATAAGTCTTGGGCCCTAAATCCCATTTTCTTGAAGCATATATTCCTGGCATATCTGGTGCCGGCACTTGGCCTGGTCTAGCATCTGGTGCTGTCATATCTTTTCCTCTCTTAATCCTTCAACTCCCAGGGTCAGTTGTGAGGGATCTAATTGGTGTGATTTTAGCACTTCTTTTAGTTTTTTCAAGTCCGTGTGATAAATAAGAATTATTCCTGTGGATTTAGTAGTTCCGCCTGCCCCGCAAATCTTAGCTGCTCCGCCCGAACCCTCAATATCTCTAATTATTTCCTTAACA
>CAZBFH010000076.1:0-1933 GCA_964491185.1 uncultured Gammaproteobacteria bacterium | reverse complement strand
TTTGATAGTCAAGTTAAGTTCAGTGCTGACACTGCCGGAACTGTGACTGTAAAACAAGGTCAGACTAAGGTTAAGGTTGTATTTGATAAGCCTTATGAAGAGTCGCCTGTGGTAAATGCTAACTTGGTAGCTGAAGGAACAGATGCGCAAAAACAAGCACTTCTTAGCCAGGGATACAGTTTTGCTATAACTGACAGAAGCGTAAATGGATTTACAATTATTCTTAATAAAGCTGCCCTAACAGATATTAAGATGAGCTGGGTGTCTATTCAGACACAATAGAGACTTTAGTCTAATCAAAGTGTCTATTGATTTTTTTTAAAAATAAGCTTAACTTAAATTAAACCATGAATAAAAAGCTTTTAGCTTTTATTTTGTTTTTAAGCGTAGGGGTTAACCTTGTTTTAGTTTGTGTTTATTTTACTACTGAAAAACATTTTAATAAGAATATAGAATATGAAAAATTACAGGAAAAATATCCCCATCTTTCTAGAAGAATTTTACAAGAATACCCAGTAGATATATTAATAAATTTTCTAGATTTAAGAACAAGGCTCAGATCTGAGGTTGAGCCGTATGGTGATTCATTTGGTTTTTACTTTGAGTATTTACCTACTGGTACATCTATTGGTGTGAACGAAAAAACCGAATTTCATGCAGCTTCTCTTTTTAAAGTTCCTGTCGTTATGGCTTATTATCGTCAAAGAGAGCGGCTTGATATGGATAGTGACCCTGAGATAGAGATTAAAGAAGAGTATTTAGATAATGAATTTGGGACACTTTACAGGAAGGGTGCTGGACATAAGATTAAAATGTCCGAGGCGGTTAGATTAGCGCTTGAAGAATCAGACAACACAGCTGCTAAATTAATTGCTTCAAATGTTCAAGAACTAGATTTTAATGATGTTTATGGTGGTGTTGACATAGAGCTTTTGACCGATGAAGATGGTGCAATAATGACAGCAAAAAATTATTCTTCAGTTCTCAAGTCTTTGTATTTTTCAGCTGTTTTAGAAAAAGATTCATCGGAGGAAATCTTAAATTATCTTTCAAATAGTAAATTCAACAACAAGTTAGTTGCCGGAGTTGATCCTGATATTACTGTCGCACATAAAATAGGGGACTTTATTGATAAAGAGACTGGAGCAAAAGCCTATATGGATTGTGGAGTTGTTTATTATCCAAGGCGGCCTTATTTACTATGTATGGTGTCTAGGACAGACGAAGAAACAGCAAAGTCTAGAATGAGTTATGTCTCTAAGATAATTTTTGATTATATTTCTGATGTTGATTGACCTGGGTTTTTAACACCCCACCTATTAACTCGATGCCTTAATGCATATTGCTTTATATTTTGATACATTTTGATAGGTCAATGTATTGTGAAAAACTGTCTGAATATTTACCCAGTTAAACTCTAGTGTAATATACGGATCTTCCTTTTCCGTGACTGAAAATGAGAAGCAGGGAAGCGAGTTTGGCTAGGTCGCGGGAAGCAGTAATCTGTGAAATTTTATAAATTTTCTGAATCTGTCTATTTGTAATTGTTGCATCTGGGTTTTCAAGAAGGCTCAGGATGTCTTTCTGCCTTTCATTTAAATCAAGATTAGTATTTAGTACCTCTGATCTTATTTTGTTCTCTGTAATATTTCCTAGTGCCTTCTCGAGGCTTGTTTGTACAGCTCGTGAAAAGAATTCAAGCCAGACTGTTTGAGCACCGGTCTCCGTAGCTTGTTTTAGTAGAAGTTCGTAATCTGTGAAGTTTCTCCTGAAGTATTCATCTAATACCAAAAGCCCCCGGCAATCAAATCCTTCCTTGTATAAAAATAAATAAGATATTAGGCTTGAGAATCTAGTGTTTCTTCCGTTTGAAGGGGAGAGGGCATAGATTTGGTAGTGAATAAGACCCGCTTGAATTACTGGATGTTCATTG
>CAZBFH010000075.1:0-1976 GCA_964491185.1 uncultured Gammaproteobacteria bacterium | reverse complement strand
AATCTTTGTTTTTATTATTTCCAGCGATGAATGACCATGCATCTTTTATTTCATCGATTGGGCTTGTTTTTTTATACATTAAAAGGGCTTTGCCTTTATAAGTTAGAAGAATTAATCCGGGAGTGTTATACACATAACTATTATAGTCTTTTTCAGGATCTAAAGCTTGAGAAGAATGCATTCTGATTTCTTGAATTGCTAAGCTTGCCGACCTAGAATCACCTTTTTACAATTGTGGTGTAGATATTTGGTAAGTTAGCTTCCTGTTTGGAATTAAAATAAGATCGGATGTTATAATCTTTCTGAAAGATATATGCGACTCTTGTCCTTAAACGTTGCCTTATTCGAAACTAACAATAATCTTTTGTTAAGATTTCTTTCTAAGCAGAATTTAGAAATTCTCTGTTTACAGGAAGTTTCTAAAAAGGTTGACGTTTCTGTGAACCCGGATTTTATCTCAAAAAACTACATTGATAGAGTAACCAAGAATTTAAAATATTCATTTTTCGGCCAGACTAGGATTATCAAAGATTTCCATCTAAAAAATTTTCATAAAAAAGAAAATTTTGATTTTGATTTCGGAGGCTTTCTTAAAGCTGGGAATTATATAAAAACTAAATTCAGGATTATTAAAAAACAAATGTTTATCTTATTAAAAGCTCTTCCCTTAAGGTTACAGATTGGTCAAATTGGCCTCAGAGTCAGATTAAAGCGGTTCAAGTAGTTGATTTGGAATTACCAAAATCTAAAAAGCTTAGGGTTCTTAATTACCATGGTATTTGGACAAAAGAAAAAGTTGGGAATGCCGAGACTTTAAAAGCTTGTAGGAAAATTTTGAATTTAGCAAGGGAAGTAAGTTATCCTGCAATTATCGTCGGAGATTTTAATCTATTTCCTGATACGCCTTCAATGCAAATTTTTTACAAACATTTTATTAATCTGGTTGATATGTATAATATTTCCACTACTAGACCAGCTAGTAATGAGCTAAGTAATTTAAAGAGAAACGTCGTGGACTATATTCTGGTGAGTAAAGATATTAAAGTAAACTCTTTTGCGGTTTTGGATTCAGATGTTTCAGATCACTTTCCTCTTATTTTGGATTTTGAAATTTAGATTTTTGTTAAATTTAATTTAGGTTTGATCAATAGATACCCGATTATCCAGAACTCGCCTATGGTTGCGAACATTGGTAGCATTTCAGATAGAGTTACAAATCTAGGTAGCAGAATTAAAATAAAAGTTGAAAGAATATATCCAATTCCACCTAAGGTTAAAACTCCAGCTAGGATTTTTGGCATTTTTGCTTTATACGTAGCATATCCCATGGGTATTAACCAAAGTCCAAAAAATATACCAGACACCAACCATATTGATTCATGTAAATTCAGCAGATTATAAACTAGAGCTACCTGATTACTCATTGATGAAGCACTTAGAGCGGAGAGCCACATAGCTGAAGATATGAGTATGGCGATAGCATTTATTATTCCAAAGATCGCGATTAGTCCTGAAGCAAAACTATCTACATTTCTGAATAGCTTATAAAACCAAATAGCGGTTAATGCTTGGAAAATTACGAGGGCCAATTCCATGGCAATTCCTAGGCGAGCTAAGTTTTCTTTTTCAATTAAATTTGTACTTGTAACGAGTGCGTTTCCATCTACAAAGATATTACTTCTGGCAAATAAAAAAACAAATAATCCTGTTAGTGCTAAGCCAAGATATAATATCCCTGTAATTCTTGTATCAGTTAAAAACTTAATCATAGTAGCGGTAATTGAATATTATCATATTCCCCGTACTTCAAGTGAAAATATAATTAGTAGAGACTTAGTAAGGTTATAGAGTTTTGGGGAGGTTAATAATGTGCAGGGGATTTAGGGAGACAATAGAGTCTTTTATGCTAGTTAGTATATTCGAATGTAGAAAGTATTTGATCTAAAATTTGTTTTGCTGTATCCGAAACAGTGGAA
>CAZBFH010000074.1:0-1981 GCA_964491185.1 uncultured Gammaproteobacteria bacterium | reverse complement strand
AATTATTTTCGGAGACTATGATGCAGATGGAATAACAGGAACAGCGATACTCTGGGAATCTTTAAATGAATTAGGTGCAAACGTGATGCCTTACATCCCTAATAGAATATCTGAGGGATATGGACTTTCAAAAAAAGGTGTTGAGGGGATGATGGTAAAATATCCTGAATCAAAAATAGTTCTAACTGTAGATAATGGAATTGTTGCATTTGAAGGAACGGATTTTGCAAATTCCTTAGGACTTGACGTTATTATTTCAGATCATCACGTCCCTGGGGAAAAATTACCGAATGCATTTTCTGTAATACATTCAACTAGGGTTTGTGGGAGTGCGGTTGGATGGTTTTTATCAAGATTTTTAGAAGAAAAAATAAAAAGAAAAAAAGATTCAAAAAAACATTTAGACCTCGTAACTATTGCGACAATTGCAGACTTAGTTCCTTTAACGGAGCAAAGTAGAATTTTGGTTAAATTTGGTTTGAAATATTTAAGAGAAACTAAAAGAGTTGGCCTTGTTTCGTTATTTGAGGAAGCTGCAATTGACCCCGGAAAAATCGATACTTATGAAATTGGACATATAATAGCGCCTAGACTTAATGCGATGGGGCGTCTTGAAGAAGGGATGGATAGTTTGCGTTTGTTGTGTACAACTGACGCGAAGAAAGCGAAGCTTTTAGCAAGAACAATTGGAGAGACAAATAGAAGTAGACAGCAAATAACAGCTGAGACACTAGAGCATGCAAAAGACGCAGCATCAAGAAAAATTTCTAAAAAATTATTATTTGTTTATCACGAAAGCTATCAACCCGGAGTGATCGGTTTGGTGGCAGGTCGACTTACAGAAGAATATTATTTACCGTCAATTGTTTTGTCAAAAGGGGAAGAATTTAGTAAAGCATCAGCAAGATCTGTGTCAGGGCTTAATATTATCGAATTTATCAGAGAAGCGTCTGAGTTTTTAGTAGATGCTGGAGGGCATCCAATGGCAGCAGGTTTTACAGTTGAAACAAAAAAACTAGATCTTTTAGAAAAAAAACTTGAAGAGCTCGCAGAAAAATTAATCTCCAAAGATCATTTGACTCGGAAATTAAAAATTGACTGTGAAATTTCAGTTGATCTAGTTAATTTAGATCTGTTCGAAGAATTATTAAAGCTGGAGCCCTTTGGAATGAAAAACCCAGCCCCAGTTTTCCTAAGTAGGGGTTTGGTAATCGCAGCGATGAAGTTTGTGGGAAAAGATAGTAAGCATGTAAAGATTGAATTTAGTAAAAATGAAATTAAGATCGGCGGAATTTTATTTAACTATGATAAAAGTTTGGATTTAAAAATTGGAGATTTAGTAGACATGGTTTATTCAATTGAATTAAATGAGTGGAATGGAAATAAAAAAATAGAACTAAAAATTAGAGATTTGGTTCATCTCGATAAAGACCAATAGCTATCCCGTCTCTTATTTCTCTTTCCCTAGCTGCTCTAATTTTGTCATGTGGTTGACCATAAATATGTTCCGGGAAATCATGCTGAGGAACACCACTGTCGTATAAGCGATTTAAATCAAAATACTCTCGACCAACTCCCTTTTGTGCAGTGGAATCAAGAAAAGAGAATCTGTCAAAGCATTGAATTTCAGCGAGCCATTGTCCAATTTGAGCTAAAGAGTTTATGACTCTTAATTCTTCGGAGCTTCCTGGACTACTTGTTCTATATTGTCCACCAGATATTGAATCCTGAAGCTCAAGGATTGTAAATGAATGTCCTGCCTTATTGAATGCAGAGACTAATTTCTCATAAACGATTGGAATATCAGTTATGTTTGGAACTACTATACGAATTCCAATTGAATCTTCAACTGCTTTTCTAAGGTTTTTTGTTCCTTTTCTTTTACCTTTTCTTACAGTTGATTAGGTACTCTTTTTTATTAAGTGTACATATGAGTGAATTTCTATACCTTCATGTGTAATAGTTATTTAGTGAAGCTCAT
>CAZBFH010000073.1:0-1998 GCA_964491185.1 uncultured Gammaproteobacteria bacterium | reverse complement strand
TCATTTTCTGATGATCCAGGTGTATTAGTTCTATCTCAATTCGCAGGTTCAGCGATAGATTTAAATTCAGCTATTATTATTAATCCCTATGATGTCGAGCAAGTGGCAGATGCGATAAAAAAGGGTCTAGAGATGCCAACGCGAGAAAAGAAGAAAGATACGAAAGAAATGGTTGAAACTATGGAAGAGCGAAGTATTTATACCTGGGCTCAGGACTTCGTTAGATATGCGATAGAAGCTTCTAAGGAAAACAAGAGGGGTTAGTTAAATCATTTTTTATTTCTGTTAGTAAAAGCTACTTATCTAATTCCTCGTCTTTTCAATGCTTTTTTTCGTTCTTTTTCTAATTGTTTGGCGAGGGCTGCCTCTGACTCTTTTTTTACTACTCCTCCAAGCTCTAAACCTTTTTTTAAACCCTCATCATGAGCTTCTTGAGGAGATTGATACGTACCGAAAGACCTTCTTAAAAATCCTCTGAACACAAACGACCCTAAACCTAATACTCCAAGGCCCCCAATACATAAAAGATCTCCTACCCCGGATTCGGGAGTTGGTGCCGGAGGAGTGGGAGTCGTTACAGCTTCTGGAGCTTTTAAACCATTTATTGCGTCCGCATTTGGTATTATCGGATTATAATCACTTACACCATTTCCATTTATATCCAAAGAACCTTCAAGGCAAAGAGGATTTTGATTTGTGCTGTTGCCATCAAGCGCTGCTAAAGGGCTATCGGGTTTTAATACTTGATCACAGTAAAAAATTACCGACTCTTGTTGCCCGTTAACATCAAAACATGTAGTTCTGCCTTGTAACTCAGGCGGTATTCCATTTGTTGCTCCTAAGCCATTTGCCATAATTGGCTCGCATTGAAGCTGCCCTTGATCTGTCTGAGGATAGACAGGATCTTGGAAAGCTGAAGCTTTTTCAGGATTGGCAAGTTGATAGCCTCCGAAGACCAAACCTGCCGCCAAGAGAATATTTGTAACTTTTGGATGCGGTTTATCTTTAGGCACGTTTATAAGCATAGACTCATTTGTCCAGCTAAAGCCTTTAACCCCATATTCTATCGGTCTGTTTTCTAAAGACATAGTTAAATGGCTGTTATGCCAGACTGGTATTATCAACTATAGGACGAATAGATACTTGAGCGAAACTAAGTTGAACCTGAGTGAGGTTGACAAAATCACTATTATAGGATACAATTCTTCGATGAAACCAGATTTTCGTTATCCATTGCCTCCTGAGCGTCTTCACGCTCGATATGATCCTGTTTTTGATGCCCTTAAGGCGAATCAATCAGTCCATCTTATCGGACTTCCTGATACAGGAAGGAGTGGCTATCTGAAGTTCATACTATCAGCCCCTGATATTCTGCCTGAATTCATAAATCCATCGGAGTTTAGTTTTGTAATCCTTGAGCCTACGGATATAGGAGATTCATTCCTAAAGACTTTACTTCTTAAGCTCATGGCAGCTGGTGTTATAGAGAGTAATGATTTAATAACTCATGCTCTGAAAACGAACGATAATCAGATTTTGCATGAAGCTATAATCACAATTATTAGTAAGCTGGATGGAAGAAAGATAGTCTTTGTGCTTTACTCACCTGAGAGAATACTGGTAAAAGATAAAGAAATTGCCTCGTTTTTGGCACGAATTTTGGAAATAAACCGCACACCGCCTGATGCTACATGTCTGCTGCTTACCATTAGTAGCCCTTCATTTTTAGATACTATTTCTGAGGAAGCTGTGTTTCCGCTGCATTTGTTTTTGGAGGAGCGAAAGGTGTTTTTCCCGTTATTTAATGATTTAGAGATGAAATATTTGAGGCGTAGGCTTGAACATTTGCTAAATATTGTAATTTCTACAGAATTGGATAGGGAAGTGCGATTTACTGCAGATGGCCACACTATCCTCTATAGAACTCTTATAAATCAAGCTTTACATCTTGGCAATATAGATGAGGATAAGATCACTGCCTTAACTGAGAGTATTTGG
>CAZBFH010000072.1:0-2059 GCA_964491185.1 uncultured Gammaproteobacteria bacterium | reverse complement strand
GGCACTCTTCCAACAAGCCTTAATCTGTCAGCACTATCTGTAACACCGAACCCTGAAGATACTATTAATCCCTCCGAACAGGTAAGCGAAACTTATGAAGTCCCTTCAGTTGCTGATTTAATTAGTCCAGACTTTGACAAATTGGCACGAATAAGGCCGGGGCAAACAACAAAGTCCGAAGCTGAAGCAATAACTGGGAAGAAAATTGAAAACACCATATATAATCGAATGGGTTACTCTATTAGTGTAAAAGGGAGGAATAACGAAAATTCGCTAGGAATAGTTTCATTTAGTATTGACTCGAAAGGGATAGTTCAACAAGTGTACTATCTTCATGAGGACTTCTCTGATGTTACTTCAGAAAAAATCATTCCGAGATTGGGAGTTCCAAATATGATTTATAGGAAATCACCAAGTGGTTCAACATACACTGAATATGTATATGCCACAAAAGGATTTACTTTACTTTTTAACTCGCATGATACTCTTGAAGCTTTTATACTATATCCGCCGAAAAAATTTCAGCAGTATGTTGAAGAGTATGATGATCTGCTGCCGTATGATACGAGCCTGTAAAGCTACACAGTCTGTCATAGATGAGTTCAATTTTTTTAAATTAAACTCACTATTTGTCAACTTTCCTGACAGTAAATTCAGATATAATGTGGAATCATGAGCTGTAAATTTACCTTTATTGATTTATTTTCAGGTATTGGAGGATTTAGAATCCCTCTTGTTCAATTAGGTGGTAAATGTTTAGGTTTCTCTGAAATAGATAAAAAAGCAATTGAGACGTATAGGAATAATTTTACCAAAAATGACGCTGATGAAATTGAATTTGGTGATGTAACGAAACTGGGGAAATTACCTGATGTAGATATACTGGTTGGTGGAGTTCCCTGCCAGTCCTGGTCTGTGGCAGGAAAGATGCGAGGCTTTGGCGATCCAAGAGGGAGGTTATGGTACGATAGTATCCGACTGGTGGAAATTAATAAACCAAAAGCGTTTATTTTTGAGAATGTAAGAGGGTTATATGATCCCCGTAATAGAGAAAATTTAGTGTTGATAGTTAGTAATTTAGAAAAAGCAGGATATACTGTTTCCTACAAACTTCTTAACTCATACGATTTTGGAGTTCCCCAGAATAGAGAACGAATTTATATTGTTGGCATAAGGAATGACATTTCATTAATTAAGAATTTTGAATTTCCTAAGACTATCCATTCAGATGTCAGGCTATATCAGTTTTTAGATAATCTGTTAGAACATTCTAAATATAAAGGCAAAATTGACTCAAAAAACCTCTTTGGAGATAAAATACCTAACCATCGAACCCGCTTTCAAAAACTTGATGAGTTGAATGATTTTTTTGTCTTGTGTGACACGAGAAATGGCCATACGACAATCCACTCATGGGATATTATTGAAACTACTGATCGTGAAAAAAAAATTTGTATGGTGGTACTCAGGAACAGGCGTAAGAAGAAATATGGCATGAAAGATGGGAATCCGTTACCTCTTACGGCTTTACGGGAATTTATACCAGATTTGGAACTCAAGGAATTAGATGAATTAGTTGGAAAGAAAATTCTAAGGAATGTTAAAAGTGAAGGCTATGAATTTGTAAATTCAAAAAACTCAGCAGGAATTAATGGTATATACAGAGTGTATTTACCCCACTCCCCTATTTTCTCTACTTTAACTGCTACCGGTACAAAAGATTACGTTGCCCTGCGGGAAGTTGAAGGGACTACTCCCGAACAATACAAACACAATTTTATAAACAAAATTCTCAAAAAAGGATTATTAAGAAAAATTACTCCAGGAGAAGCCGCTCGTTTGCAAGGATTTCCGGATAGCTTTTTAATTCATGAAGATGAAAAAATAGCCCATTTTCAGTTTGGAAACGCTGTATCTGTGCCAGTCGTTTATAATGTTATGAAATCTATTATTGACACAGGAGTGTTTGGAGTGTTAAATAGGGTTAATAAAAATGGACGAAGTAAAAAAACAGGAAATTCTATTAAAAGCGAAAGAGTGGATGAAGAACACTATAGCT
>CAZBFH010000071.1:0-2105 GCA_964491185.1 uncultured Gammaproteobacteria bacterium | reverse complement strand
TATTTCAGGGCTATCCATTCGATCATTATATGTCTTGACACCAAAAACTTCAAAGGGTGTTGTCAGAAAATTGACAGAAAAAAGTTGCCATAAAGTCAAGAATACAAAATTTATTTTAAGTATTATGGGTGAATGACAGATCGAGGAACACCGACACCAATTGACGCAATTGGATTAACAGAATTATTAGTGAGACAAGACGAACTAAGCAGAGGAATAGAAACTCTATTAGTCGAATTAATTAGCTATAATTTATCTCCAACAGACAGAGCTGCTTTTGATAAAGGTAGACCAATTGAGGTAGTATCAGGTCAACCTAAAATATCTGGGAATACAGACCTAGATAAACCTATAATTACTAGGATTAGACAAGAAAGCTACGAAGATCCAAATAATCCAGGCAGTTTTGTTCAAGTAAGAAGATTTTTTAATAGAAGACAAAATGGAATAGAAGTTTCAATATTCGCTGATTATGGCGACACGACTCCACGCGGAACATTAACTAGAGCTGGATTCATGGGAGTAAATACAATCAATGATTTAGTAGACGCTCGAGTAGGTTTAGCAAACAAAGGCCTGCTCCCACCTGCTGCACACCAAACTCCACAACTCTAGCCTTGACATTATAGGCTTCAAATAGTATATTACCCCATTATGCCACCAGATATAACACCAGGCGGAGGAGCTACACCAAAAGACGCTATTACAGCACGTATTACTGACCGCGAAGCAAATATAGCAACACTTGATAGGGTTATGGGATTTGTAGTAGCAGAGTCCACCAACTTAGAGGGACGACCAGATTCCACATTGAGAATATCAGCTGGACCAGATACCTATTGGACTATACAAGTACAAAAAGAGCTACTTGGACTCGGTGAAGATATCAGTATTACTGCAGCTCTTCATTCAAAAGCAGAAAAGGGATTACCAATTGAGTCAATACGCGCTGATGTTATTCAGATGTTTGGCACTAGAGTCGGAGGAATTCATCTATATCCAAGGACAGGAGAAAGAACTTGGAATGAAAACGCAGACATAAGCAGAATTGCGCAATTGGTAGATGAATATTCACTACAAAGCCAAGAGGCTACTGAAGAAGCAGTTAAACACACAGCACAAATAGCAAGAGCTGAACTTCGTGAGATGACAGGAGCCCATAATGATCGATGGGCAATTGAAGTAAAACCGAATGAAGATTACGTAACAATCTGGGAAACGAGAGATAAAGAAACTGTTAGGCTAATAATTGCCTCCCCTGCTTCAGAAGAATTACCAGACGGAACTCCTGCGCGCCCTGCAAGAATTACAGTTCAAGATTTAGAAAAAGGAACTATAGTTAACGAAGGTAGAGCCCCAATTAGAGATCTTGAAGAGGCAATGAGGTCAATTTTTCCAGATAGACCAAAAATTGATAGTGAACAAAGCTACGCTTAAACTATCTGATCTGTGATTAGGATGGTTTTAGAGGCTATTTCAGGTTTTAAATAAAACTTCGCAGGAAATTTTTCTATCTCCTCTTGTTCTCCATCATATTTAAACATCTGATTTAAAATTTCTCTTTTTTCCTGACCTAACACTAAGACTATAATCAAATCTAAAACACTGATTGCATGGTAATTCATGGTAATTCGTTGTCCATATTCAGGAGCATCATAAAATGAGACAAATGAACTTCCGTCTTCAATCATTTTTTTAGAAATTTCCGGGATGGCTGGAATACCAGCAGTATGACCATCTTCCCCTAGACCCATAATTCCAACACTTTTTGGAAAATATTTTAATATAAACCTAAGCGCTTCATCATACTGCAAAGCAGTATTCTCTAAGCTTTCATCACTTTGTAAAATCGGATAAAATCTTAAATTCGAGCTTTCAAAGTAATCCAAAAGCCCAGTTTCTTTCATCATGAGCTCATTACTTTTTTTGTGATTTTTTTCACCATATCTTTCATCTACTTGTCCTACTGCTCCAACCTTCATTTTTTTCTCTGCTGCAATATATTCATAAAGTTTTTTTGGAGTATTTCCGCCAGATAGAAAAAGTGCAGTTTTTAAATCACAATACTTCTCTAAAATTTCAGAAATGGTCTCATTTGCAGACTG
>CAZBFH010000070.1:0-2325 GCA_964491185.1 uncultured Gammaproteobacteria bacterium | reverse complement strand
TTATATTATACAGCGAAAGAGGTAAATAAATTCATTAACGAAAGAAGAGTTCTTCAGATTCCATACAAGCTTAATAGACACCCAGGCAATACTTCTATAGCGGACGCAAGGCAAAACCCACAAGAAGGAATGAATTGTCAGCTTTATACTGGAATTGTTGTGGAATCTTTAGGTAGAACCATTCCTGAAGTTCCCCGCTCAGCAGAACTTTGGTTAGATGAAGAACATACCGCTCATGTTGCACCTGGAGAACCTATGGAAACTGGAGATATAGTATTTTTAGTTGATGACCCTACAAAAGCAGAAGATCCGAAACGTTTTCATGTGGGTGTTATCTTAGTTGGTGAAAATGGAATCCCATTGCTAACACACAATGCAACACATCATGGTTTTGCGGTTATAGAAAGATTGGCTGATGCAACTTTACATTATGGTACAATCGCAGGGATTAAAAGGCCAATTTCAAATAACCCAAATGGCGCTGACCACGCTTTTCTAGAAGAACATGGGATATTAGATTTAATTCAAACTGCATGAAAGTAACACCTATAAAAACAAAAAAAGTAGAAGTGGGAGATAAGCTTTTCCCAATTCTTGATGAATTTCTCCCAAAACTTCACGAAAAAGATGTTGTAGTTATAACTTCAAAAATAGTCTCAATCACTCAAGGTAGAGTTCTTAAAAATGACGGCAGCATTGATAAAGCAGCGTTAGTTAAAAAAGAAGCGGATCTTTATCTTCCTGAAGAATATGTGAATTTCGGCGTTTTCTTAAATATAAAAAATAATATTATGATTGCCTCCTCGGGTATTGATGAGTCAAATGGCCATGGATATTTTATTCTTTGGCCTGAAAATCTGATAGAAGAAACAAATAAAATCTGGGAATATCTAAGAAAAAAACATGGAATCAAACAACTCGGAATTGTTGTAACAGATAGTAAATTAGCTCCGATGAGAAAAGGTGTAACAGGTGTCGGGCTTTCCTGGTGCGGATTTGAACCAATTAGAAACTACATCGGAAAACCAGATATTTTCGGAAAACCTTTAAGAGTCGAGACTTTAAATATAGTGGATTGTATTGCCGCGGCTTCTGTCTTAGAAATGGGAGAAGCCTACGAGCAAACTCCACTTGGGATTGTGAATGAAATCGGACAAATGAATTTCGTAGACAGAACTCCAAGTAAAGAAGAAATTAAAGAAATGAAAATTGATTTAGGTGAAGATGTATTTACCGGAATTCTAAAATCTGTCGACTGGCAAAAAGGCGGAAAATAAACTATTTCTTTTTCTTTCCCTGATAAAATCCTCCAGCTACGGTGAGCTCGGCTTTAATTGAAGGATAAGGCTCATATCCTATTAGTTCTACCATTTCAGGCTTAAAATCATCAAGCTTAGAAATTTTTCCATTTATTTTAACTTTTGGAAATGCTTTAGGCTTTCTTTTTATTTCCTCTTTTACCTGCTCTAAATGATTTTCATAAATATGGATATCTCCATACATGTGTATAAACTTACCAGGCTTAAGTCCCATGACTTTTGCGAGAACTATACAAAGAAGCGAATAACTTGCGATATTAAATGGAACTCCCAGGAAATAATCACAACTTCTTTGATAAAGAATCAAATCCAACATCCCATTTCTATTACTTACCTGATACATGTTGTGACAAATTGGGAATCTAGAAGCATCTTCCTCATCTGCCATTGTATAAAGATATTCAGGATTCCAAGAATTAACTATCAAATTGTGCGCATTTGGATCCGCCTTAACTTCGTCCACTATCCACTGAAGCTGATCTACTGTCTTTCCTTTTTTTCTAGTTGGCCATTTTCTCCACATTTCTCCATAAATTCTAGGAAGCTCTCCGTGAGCTTTAGCAAACTTAGCATCAGTTTTAATTTTTTCTATAAATTCATCCTTGGTCATTTTAGACTTTGGATTTTTTTCCATGTAGATCTTATAGGGATAATCATCCCAAATGTGAGTATTGTGATCGACTAAATATTTGATATTTGTTTGGCCAGAGAAAAACCAGTAAAGCTCTTGAATAACTCCATTCCAATAAACTCTTTTCGTGGTGAGTAGCGGAAATTCTTTCTCTAAATCATATTCGGATTTTCGACCAAACAAAGAATAAGTAACTACTCCAGTTCCGCGATCTGTCTGCTTGATTCCATCCCTGAGGATTTCTTTTCCAATTTCGAGGTATTGATACTCGGGGTGCTTCTTTCCTGCCATGTGTTATTTTATAAGCTTTTCGACGCCATTTTTCAACCCGATAAAACTGTATCAAACTTGTTTTTCGCGTTTGGTTGCGCTAAC
>CAZBFH010000069.1:0-2378 GCA_964491185.1 uncultured Gammaproteobacteria bacterium | reverse complement strand
TAATTCCGCCAAATACACCTTTAATTTTTGAAATAGAATTACTAGACCTAAAACCACAAGCTGCGCCCAATCCATCTCCTGAGGTAAGCGGTGATCCAAGTCTTACCCCTGCAGAAAGTCCCACCCCAGCTCCATAGAATAGTCCTATAGTTTACTTTTGAGGCTATTTATGCTAGAATACCCGGATGGAAAACGGTGAAAATATAGGTATTCAGCTAGAAGTAATGAGACATGAGTTAAGGACTACATGGGGACAATTTGGTGCTCATGTAACGAATAGGCATAGAGGTAGACCGCCTACGAGCTGTCATGAATGTATAAATTTTAAACAAGTAATTGTTTTGCAGGAATTTCAAATAGGTAAATTAGTAGGTGCACTTAATGCTAATTCCCAAAGACCTCTTTCAGAATAAAAAAAGAGAGATCCTGGGTAGATGCCCATTCACTCTCTCTTCCTGATTGCATTCCTACTACCATCAAAATCCCTAGAATTCTTCGGAATCTTGAAGAATCATCTCATTCTTTTGTCATAGTAGACGGCACTTGCCCCCAGAAGAGGGACTCCTTAGCGGTGCCTAGCGTTCATTTGTCCTGCCATAGGTTTCTCCAAACGAACTAAATCGAATGCGCTTGAGATAGTCAATCGTTTCAGCATCCCACCCGCGAACGGGTCGTCAGCTAAGCCTTTCTCCTATCTATTCGGAGTCTATAGAGATTAAAACTTGAGAGGACTTTTGTCAACCCCGATCAAATCGGGGTGAACCAGATCAAACTAGATCTCTATCAATTGCTTACTTTCCCCCCAGCCTCCAAAGCAGTATTATTTATTCATGATAGTTTTTATTGATGATTCAGGGGACCCCGGTTTTAATTTCGAAAAGGGATCAACGGAAATTTTTGTAATAACATGCATTATTTTTCAAGATGAACTTGAAGCCGAAAAAGCAGGAATTTCCATCAAAGAGCTAAGAAGAATTTTAAAATTTCCAGATGATGTTGAATTTAAATTTAACAAATCTTCCAAAAAGACTCGAGAATCTTTTCTAAGTTCAGTTAATAAATTTGATTTTAAAATACGAAGTCTTGTTATAAATAAAAAGTTAATTACGAGCGATAAATTGAAAAATGATAAAAATTCATTTTATAGTTACGCAATCAAAATGCTTTTACAGAATAGTGGAGGGTCAATCTTAAATGCGAAGGTTAGAATCGATGGTAGTGGAGATAGGGTTTTCCGAAGAAGCTTTTTAACTTATTTGAGGAAAGAGCTTAATACTAAGCAAAAGAAAATTATGAAAAATTGCAGGTTAGTCGATTCTAAAAACAATAGTCTTATTCAAATGGTAGATATGATCGCTGGTAGCATTAAGAGGTCATATGATGAATCAAAAACTGACAACAAAATTTATAAAAAAATCATAAAAAAACATATTGAAGATGAATGGAAATTTAGATAATAAAAAAAAGATCCTTGCGGATCTTCTTCCAACCACGTTTTCTATGTTAGTTTCCTAACCACGCCACCGTCCGGTGACAGTTCGAAAAACAGGTTTTTGTAACTTGATTATACACCAGATTTGTAACATATTCAAAATTGGATTGAGACTGCGGCCACATTTTCTATTGACAGAAACTTTTGTTAATGGTCAATGGTAAATAATAAATGGTAAATTAGTTTATCTTTCCTTCTAGCCTCCAAAGTACTATAATTTCTTCACTAAAAATAAAAATATGAAGTTAATAATGTGTCCTAATTGTAAAGATGTTTTTAGATTGATATCTAACTTAAGAAAATGTGAATGCGGTTTGATTATGGGTAGATATCTCGATAGTAGAAATGCAGAAGTAAGTAAGGACGCCATAAGTATCGCTATAGGAAATGGCTCATTGCTAGAAGCAATACATAAAATGAACACGATATTTAAAGCCACAAACGGCGAAGCAGATAGAAATGTATATATGACTGATGCAAAAATAACTCATGCATGGGTTAGGCCAAATGGTGGTAAAGGAAACCCTAATACGAAACTATTAGTTGATAAAAAATAATTTTTTAAATTAAGTACTAAATAGCAATCCAGCCTCCAAAGCAGTATAATTCTCACGTGGATAAAAATATCGCCGCAAGGAAAATTCAAGAACTGGTAGATAAATTTGAAAGCAACAAAGAATCTTATAAAAATCCCCTGTACAAAGAAGCTCAGCTTAGAGAAGAATTTCTAAATCCCTTTTTTCAAATTTTAGGATGGGATATGAGTAATGAGCAGGGTATCTCAGAAGCTTATAAAGAAGTAATTCATGAAGATGCATTGAGAATTGGTGGTCTAACTAAAGCTCCTGATTATTGTTTTAGGCTTGGTGGTACAAGAAAGTTTTTT
>CAZBFH010000068.1:0-2413 GCA_964491185.1 uncultured Gammaproteobacteria bacterium | reverse complement strand
GAAGGATTTATTAATAGTCAGTTTGTAAAAGAAGTCGAATATTAAAAAGATGAAACCTGTCCAAAAACTCATCAGATTTGCACTTCTTGTGTATTCGCTTTCGCTTACTGTTGTAATTTTTTTAGGCGGAGCAGTATTTGGATTATCAAACGGAAACTTACTACTCCCCGCTCTTTCGCTTCCAGTTATTGCCCATTTTTTAGGAAACTCTCTAAAAATAAAAAGAGGTAAAAAAATTACTCTTTATTATAGCTTTATCCTAGTAACGATAATGAATATTGCGGGATTTGCGAGCGCTTCATCCCCGTCTCAATTCGCCAGTGCTTTTCTTTTTGTTCCAATAACCCTGTACTTCTGGATTCAGGTAAAACCAAAAAGAACAAAGAAACTGCCTCTTGAGCACGGTATGCTTTCAATAATCCCTGGGACTGAGATTTCTAAGAACGATGAGCCAGAAGAATTAAAGCGATTGGAGGATGAGTATCCATCTGAAAAATATGGCCGAGGTTTTGAGCTTGACCGTAGAATGTTCTTAAAACTTATCGGATCAGCGGGCATATCCGTACTCATGTTAGCTTTATTTACTAAAAAATCACATGCTGCTTTTTTCGGCAGTGTCCCAGGCCCAGGGACCGTTGCTTTAAAAGATACGACAGGAGCTCAAGTTGATCCCGCAATAAAACATCCAACAGATGGGTACAGAATCAATCAACTGGACGATTCGAGCCCCGCATATTATGGTTTTACGGAAAAAGGTGGAGCCTGGTTTATAATGAAAGAAGACTCAAGCGGAAATTATAGATACTCAAAAGGCGCAAGTGATTTTTCTACAAACTGGACAGGAAGAGCCGGCCTAACATACGACTACTACGATGTAATCTTTTGATGTTCCGTGAACTGAAATCTCGCAGAAGCTTTAGCGAAGGCGGACTAAAACCAAGCTGAATTTACACTTCTCTTTGTAGTCGATTTTTTTATTACTCTTTGAAGTAAAGTTGCCACAATCGCCACAATTATAACCCAATTCAAATCCTGTTGAGAAAAACCAACCCAGTTCTCAAAATTTGAAACTCCCCAAAATGCGAAAAAATTTACAAGAAAAAAGAAGATGAAAGAACGATATTTTCTCGATAGATTATATCTTCTACCCATTGAAAAATCCCAAAACGCCCAAATAATAAAAGTTATCCAAAAGCCAGCGTAAATTCCAGATTCTACATTATTGAATCTAGCGTTTCCAAGAGTTAAATGTTCAGGAGCAACTGTGCTAGCGATAATAAGAATTAAGGTATTTGTAGCCCAAAAAAATATATATAAGAGATGATTATACATTTAACCACCTATACTATACTCACTAAAGTGGTTATCTTGTCAACATGCACTAACTTTACAGTCAATTTTTAAATGCTATAATTATTCCATGAAACAAGAATACTGGCTTGGGTTAGTTGTAGGACTATTTATATTTGCTTTCGTAATCGATTCAATAGTAAGCCCACTACAAACAGGCGTACTTCCCACTCCCTATCATTTCTTAAATCCTGAAATTTTCGCTGTTTTCCCACTTACAACAGCTTCAATTATAGTTAAGGCTATTGCAATACTAATTACACCAGTCCTACTTCTTTCTTTTGCAGGTTGGGCAAAACTTGTTAAAGGAATTACAATTTTTATTGTTTCTGGTGTTCTCCAATTATATGCCCTTCAAGATATTGCAACCAGAACTGGATCTATTCCTCCAGAGTGGGCTATATCTTTTGCTTTAGGCGGATTAATGCTCTTAATTCCTGCATTAATTTACATAATTATAGGAGTGGTACAAAAAACCAATGTTGCCATGAATGGAGAAGATTCTGAAGACTATATTGTAAAACCTAAAGAAGAAAAGTAAATTAGCTTTGATCCTCGCCACTCACTGGTTCTGCCTCAAGAAATCTCTTAAGATTGTTTAATACTTTACCCAGCTCTTTCTTGGAATCTCTCGATGAAACTGCATTAAATGAAAGAAGATTTGCAATCGGTCCGAGCTCTGTTTTTCTATAAATTTTAACCAATGTTCCATCCTGCTCTTCACTGAAATTATAACCCGTGAGAACATGAAGGGAATTTGAATTGTCACGGTATTCAAATTTTTCATGCGCAACTGAATTTGTTAGCTCAACTTCAATTTTTTTCTTACCCCCTAATACAGTCTTAAAAATAATATAATATTTCGAGCCAGGCCCTACTGCTTCTACATTTTCAGGATCTTTCTCAACGCTTTTTATTTTATCCCAAAAATAAACCATGTTCTCCATATTGGAAATAAAAGAATAAACTTCGTTAATTGGAGCATTAATTTTAATTGAGGTATCAGTCATTTGGGCCATAAGTTATTTTAAACAAATATTAGTTTCATATGCAAACTGCCACT
>CAZBFH010000067.1:0-2435 GCA_964491185.1 uncultured Gammaproteobacteria bacterium | reverse complement strand
CCTTCATTTTTTCAGTGGCTAACTTAGAATCTTTCCAGAAATCTGGCATCATAGATTCACCTTCAATATGCTTAAAGGCAATTTCCTTTTCTGGAATATTTATTTTCTGAAGAACTTTTTCCACTCTCTCTTTTATTTCATCCATATTAAATTTCTGAGCAGAGCTTTACGCACATACTCCGCGCTTCATTACTTGGAAGATCTTTAAGTCCTTCCATATCTTTTAGAACTTTTTGTATTTGCGGGGACGATGATGCGACCTCTTGTGCATTAAGCCCCTCAATGTTTTTTTTGATTTCATTTATTTTTGATCCAACTTGATTAACTACATTTACCCTAGGTATTTCGACTTCAGGTTTTTTAATAGGCGTAGGGGTAATGGAAACATTTTGGCCCAATACTTCGTCATTATTTGAAAAAAATGTGGTTTTAATTTCCCTAACCGCTAAGATTGCAACAACTACAAAAAATGCTGTAATGATTACTCTTTTTTTATCCCACTCTTCAGTAGACGCCTCTTCTTTTTTGCGAGTTTTTATGGGCTCCGCTTCTTCTACTTTTTTTCTGAAAAACATATCTTAATTCTAGAGTTTCGACCTCACTTTTGCAAACGTATAGCGCTATTTCAACTTAAATGGTAATATCAGGATATGATGCCAGTTGATGTTTTATGTATTGGAAATGCGACAATTGACGTTTTCGTTCTTCTTAAAAATCTCCAAAAATTTTCTTATGATAAATTTTCAAACAATATTTCTTTTCCTCTGGGTGAAAAAGTGCCTCTTGATGAACATAAGCTCACCATGGGAGGAAACGCTGCAAACCTCGCTGTAGGACTCAAGCGTCTTGGATTAAACACGGCGCTTGCTGCAGAAATTGGAAGCGATGAGTTTTCAGAAAAAATAGTTAACACCTTAAAAAAAGAAGAAGTTGATCAAACCTACATCAAGAAAGGGGACAGGCAAACTCCATATTTTAACATCGTTCTTTCATATGCCGGGGATAGAACAATTCTCGATGAAAGAACTCCTAGCGAAGAAGTTATAGAAATTAAAAATGCGAATCCAAAATATTTCTACTTAACAGGTTTAAATGGAAACTGGGAAAAAATATTTCCAGAAGTAATATTAAATAATCCTGATTCCTTATTTGCCTTTAATCCTGGAAGCAGACAGTTGAATGAAGGTTTTGAAAAAACTTTAGAAATACTACCAAAAATTGAAATTCTTTTCGTGAATCTAGCTGAAGCCCAAAAAATTATTAGTGAGCAGGAAACGGATATAAAAATTTTAATGACCAAACTTAAAAGTAAAGGCGTTAAGGTTGCAGTCGTAACTGACGGCATAAACGGGTCGTATGCTATAAACTCAAACGAGGAAATATTTCACATAGGTTCTGTTTCAAAAGAGAAACCAGTTGAGAGAACAGGAGCAGGAGATTCGTATGCAGGAGCTTTTCTTTACGCAATTATAAAAGGCAAGTCAGTAGAAGAAGCCATGAGATATGGAGCAATAAATGCAGACAGTGTAATAAAAAAAATAGGCGCGCAAGATGGGTTATTAAAAGAGAGCGAAATCGAACAGATCTCAAGCGAAAATCAAAACTTTCAGCCAACAAAAATATGACAGATTTAAGTAAAATCACAAGAAATGGAAAAGCACTTTTCTTAGCATATGACCAGGGAATGGAACACGGCCCTTCTGATTTCGATGATGAAAATGCAGATCCAGAAAATATAATTAACATCGGGCTAAGGGGGGGGTTTACCGGAATTATTTTTCAAAAAGGTGTAGCTGAGCAATACTATAAAAAAGAATATGAGGCGACGGTTCCTCTTATTATAAAACTCAATGGAAAAACAAATTTAAACTCGGATCCAGATCCTTATTCTCCTCAAATTTGCTCAGTCGAAGAAGCGCTAAGAATTGGCGCTTCCGCTGTAGGATATACGATTTATGTTGGAAGCCGCCATGAATCAAAAATGTTTAAGGAATTTAGTAAAATCGAACAAGAAGCACATAAAGCTGGGATTCCATTTATCGGCTGGATGTATATAAAAGGAAGTGGAGCTGAAGGAAAAGACATAAGAGAGCTAACAGCTTATGCTGCAAGACTTGGACTCGAAATGGGTGCTGACATAATAAAAATTAAATATCCAGGAGATGAGAAAAGCTTAAGGTGGGCAGTAAGTAATGCTGGAAAAACAGGAGTTGTGATTTCAGGCGGAGCCAAAGAAGATGAAGCAACGTTCTTAGAAACTGTTCAAACAGCAATGAGCTCTGGCTGCATCGGAATGGCAGTGGGAAGAAACATCTGGCAATCAAATAATCCACTCGAAATCACTGAAAAAGTAAAAAAAATTATCTGGCCATGAAAATATACTTAGCAACAGATCACGCAGGACTTGAGATTAAAAATAAAGTAATTGATTACCT
>CAZBFH010000066.1:0-2494 GCA_964491185.1 uncultured Gammaproteobacteria bacterium | reverse complement strand
GGCCTGCTTATTTTTAAGCCATTTCAGAATTTACAGAAGAAACTCTACACTAGCCATTAAAAGCGGGAGTTTCTGCAAGACTGATATTCGCGACGCTCACTGCAAGCAAAGTAGAAACGATCAATTTTCTCATCATGGTTTTTCCAAAAAAGCGCTAGGCAATATACTCATTTATCACGAATAAGCCAATCATTAGCTTACTATGTTTCATGTTTGCACTCCTTATCCGTCGGTAAGATTCCGGAAATCATCGGTGATCTTGGTTAGTTTTTTACCATTGCTTCAAAGTTTTGTTGTGTACAGCTGAAAATTTATAAAAATTTTTTCAGATTTAAGATTTCCTTAAGAATCAGGATGAATAATCGATTTAAAATATTAAGTCTGAGCTGGGAAGTTGGTGAGATGCTTATTAAGTTTAGAGTAAGCAAAATGACGCATGACCTTCCTAATTGTCATTGACCAATGGTCCAGTGATGATGAGTTTGCCGTGATTTTTAAATTTGAAAAGGTTTTAGAAAAAAATTGCTTTTGATCTTAGGAGGTTAACAATATGTTTGAGCATCGTTTAGAAGAAACACCAAATCATTTTTTATGTCCAATTACTCAAGGTATCATGGAAGATCCCGTGGTGACGGCGGATGGATTTAGCTATGAGCGTATCGCCATTGAGCGCTGGTTTGAAAGAAATCGCCATTTGTCACGAGTACCTTCTCCCTTAACAAATTTACCACTAGCGAATCGTTCATTGGTTCCAAATATGTCTTTAAAACAAGCAATTGATGCATGGAAAACTGAAATAGAGAGAAGACAATTATTAGCAGAAGAAGAGGAAAGACGTATCGCGGCACGGAGAGAACATTTAGAGGAAGCACTGCGTCGAGTAGCGGAAGAAAATGCCGTACTTCACCGAGAGTTGGATGAACGTCTAAGAAGAGAGGAGGCGGAGAAGGAAAGAAGGCAAAGAGAACAGATTGAAGGCTTAGAAAGAAATCCACGTCGTTTGAGAGTCATAGATGAAGATGATAATACCTTACTCCATTTAGCAGCCCAAGCGGGAGATTTATTGATTGTGAAGTATTTAGTTGAAAAAGGCTTAGATGTACGTGCCCGAAATATGATGGGAGCGAGTGTTTTATATATGGCCTGTGCAGCTGGCCATGACTCAGTGGTGGAATATTTATTAAGAGAAACAGCAGCCAAAGAGGATAAAGAAGAACCGGTTTATGGAGGCGCTAGACCTGCTCATATTGCTGCTGAAAATGGACATACTTTGGTACTAGAAGCATTAAATGCTGCCCAAACTAATCTCACTTTAGAAGATGAAGATAAAAGGACGCCCTTACATTATGCGTGCCGGTATGGACAAATTCAGGCAGCTGAATATTTAATAGGTGCTGGATTAGAGGTGAAGAAACAAGATCGGAAAGGGCATACCCCGTTTCATTTAGCATGTCGGGAGAATCGAGAGGAAATTGCAAGATTATTATTACAAGCGGATCGAGATCTGTTGCATATTGCCGATCGAGAGGGAAAGTATGCGCAAGATATGACAAGGTTACCGATTGCATCGATGGTATTGCGGCTAAGGCAGCAACAAGCACCGCCAGAGCCAAGTGCGCCGCCAGCACCTCGGGGGTAAGAAATGACAAAACTTTTAGTGTTGGATATTGAAGGAACCATCATCACCAGTTACGACTATGGCGCAGAACCAGATGAAGAGGGTAGATTCCAAGCAGAGATTTCACTAGAATTAAGGGATGTATTAAAAACATTTAAGGAGTCTGGTTGGTATATTGTCACTGCAACAGGAACATTTGGTAGTAATATTGACTATTACCAAAGAGAATTCAAGCGAGCTAGTATCGACTGTTTGATCGATGCTTATGTTCCAGATGATCATTTGGATTCTGATGACAAAGTAGATAAGTTAAATCACTATTGTAGACAGTTTCAAGTTACAAAAGAGGATGTTTATTATTTTGATGATGGTGAAACAAATATAGAAAGAGCAAGACTTGCCGGTTACCAAAATTCATTTCAAGTAACGCAAGAAGAAGCGCTGACTTTGCGCTTAGAGAAACTCATTCAAAGTACGAATGCTAGCAGAATGGTGTTTCGGTAATTTATTTTCTAATGATTCATTTAAAGAGGGAATAAAAAATGCCAAGAAGACCCGAAGTGTTAAATGCCCCTGTTCGAAATGATGAGAAGTTTATCTCGATGAATGCCCGCCCTGAAAGAGGCGGAAGTATGAGTTTGGGGTATTTTGAGGACAGAGAAAGTCGAGAAAAATGGATTGGAAAAGTAGAAATTGTTCGTATTGATCCTCATACTAATTTGTTAGATGAAAAGGAAATTGAAGGTCGCGCCTGGCATGAGAAACTAGCTTCCGATATTTATGATTTCTATGGGGTAGAAGTCCCAAGATTAGAGCTTTCCAAACAACAGTGTCTTTTCAATATTAGAACCTATGGCTTTAGAAGTTTACCGACAG
>CAZBFH010000065.1:0-2499 GCA_964491185.1 uncultured Gammaproteobacteria bacterium | reverse complement strand
TATAGTAATCTAATAGGTTTGATCTAGTGTCTTCGGTGACGTCTTTAGCTCTGACAATATGAACTGGAATTATATGATGTTTTTCTAAGAATTCCATTTCTGCATGATATAAACCTTGAACTGCTGGTCCTTGAGCGCCTGAATTTAAGCTCCATGCAAAAGGTTTTCTCAAATCCCTTAATCTTCTTTCTGGGGGTAAAGATTCTTCAAGCTCGAACTGAGCATCTGCCCATTTAGCCTCTGAGTTAGCGTCTTCTTGAGCAGTGTGATTTGCTGCATTGGCCGGTACGTATCCTTCTTCGCGTAGACTAAGATATTTTTCCTTGACTTCATCAGGTAGAACTAATGGTGTGATTCTCAAAATTCTTTCAAGTCCTGACTCAATGATTGGACCAGATGCTCTGATGCCAAGATAAATGGCTTTGTTCCTGGTCCTATCAATTACTGTCCTATTATTTATGAGATATGCTGCTTGGGATCCTTCTATGGCTTCAGGTTTACTCATATCGCAGCATTCTATCATTGTTAATTTAAAAAATAAACGCAGTATGCTATATTTCAATTGCAACTGATGAAGAAAACGAGCGATATTGAATACGAAGTTAAGTTTAGGCAGGAGTTAAAAAGAAATCCTCATAAAGGTCTTTATGTAGCGTTTGAAGGGATTGATGGCGCTGGCAAAAGTGTTCAAATGGATAGGATAGAGGCTTATCTTTTGGAAAAAGGGAAAAATCCACTAATCGCATATCAGCCAAGACGTGAAGGTCCAGTTGGTTCTCTCATAAATCAAATTCTTCAAGGAATTGTAAAAGTTCCATCTGCTTCGCTTCAATATCTTTTTACAGCAGACCGAATAATTGACCATCAGGATAGAATAGAGCCAGCATTAAAAGAGGGGAAAGTTGTTATTTCTCATAGATGTATGTGGTCCAATCTTCCATATGGAATGCTAGATGCTAAGGCATCAGATTTTGGAAGTGATGAAGGTCGCGTTGTAGATGTCGCGCATGGGCTTATGTCTTTATATCACCAATTTATAATTCCAGATATTACTTTTTATCTTAAGGTTGATGTGGACATTGCTATAAAAAGGCTTCAGGAAAAAAATCAGCATCTAGAGTTTTATGAAAAAAAGAGTAAGCTCGAAAAAGTAGCTAAGGGTTATGAATGGCAGATTAATAAATTTCCTGAAGAATTTGTAGTTATTGACGGAGAAAAAAGTCCTTCGGAAGTACATCAGGAAGTTATAAAATATTTGGAGAAAGAGATATGAGCAAAAGTTATCACGTTGAATTTGATTTAGATTTCAAAAGAAATTCCTTTCCTGGAAAATTTATCGTACTAGAAGGAATTGAAGCTTCAGGAAAAACCACACAGGTTGCGAAATTATTAGAAGCATTTCCTAATGCAATTCTCGCAAAAAATCCTACAGATGGAGAGATTGGGACTTTTATTAGAAAAGAAGTTTTGGGAGGACGAACTGATATTCCGCCAGTTGCTTACCAATATCTTTTTTCAGCAGACCGAGAAATTTTCCAACAGCAATTAATTGAGTTATTAAAAGAAGGAAAGACTGTAATTTGTGATAGATATTTTTGGTCGTCTGTAGCATACGGCGCACTAGATAAAGAGGATTTAGATATTGAGGATTTTGAAGAAGTGTCACTGGTATCTTTAAGTATTTTATCTATGTATCACCAATTTTTAATTCCTGACTTAACTGTTTATCTGGAAGTTTCTTTGGAAGAGTCATTAAGAAGATTGAATGATTCAGTAAAGCATACGGAAATTTACGACAATCACGAAACAAATGTAAAAGTTAAAAAAGGTTATGAATGGCTTTTAAAAAAGTTTCCTGAAGAAATTACAGTAGTTGAAGCGAATGGAAGTATTGATGAAGTCCATAAAAATGTGGTAGAAAAGGTGAAGGAAATCTTATGATTATTAGTCCAAAAGAATTATTAAAATTAGTAAAGTCACATAAGCTAGTTGAAAACTTATCTGAAAGGGAATTGACGAATCCTGAAGGAACTGGGTTTGATTTGCGCCTTGGTGAGGTATTTAAGATTTCAGGAAAAGCATTTTTAGGTGAAACTCACAGACAAACTCCAGATATTGAATCCGTAAAAGTATATGATCCAAAAAAACCAAGCAGTATTAAAATTAAACCTGGAGATTTTTTCTTAGTAAAGACAATTGAGAAAATAAATTTACCTTTAGATTTATCTGCTGTAATTTTGCCTAGAACTACGACTTTTCGCTCAGGTTTGTTTATAAGAACTGGTCCAATCCAGCCGGGATATTCTGGAGAACTTACATTTGGTCTTAAAAATGAAGGACCTATCACGGTAGAAATAGAAATGGGAGCACGGTTTACTCATCTAATTTTCCACGAAATAAAAGGGGAGGGCTCTAAATATAGAGGCCAATGGCAAGGCGGCCGCGTCAGCGCAACCAAACGCGAAAAACAAGTTTGATACAGTTTTATCGGGTTGAAAA
>CAZBFH010000064.1:0-2789 GCA_964491185.1 uncultured Gammaproteobacteria bacterium | reverse complement strand
GCGGAGGAGGAGAGATTCGAACTCTCGAAATCTTGCGATTTGGCGGTTTAGTAAACCGCTGCACTAGGCCACTATGCGACTCCTCCCGGAATTTCTGTAAGGCGAAACGAAATAATTTTCTTTGAAAATTAAACGTTTCAGCAGCGTTGAAATTGCGGTGCAATTTCTTTCGCTGCGGAGGGTACAGGATTCGAACCTGCGTGAGTCTTACGACTCAGGGATTTAGCAAACCCCCGCAATGGACCAACTATGCGAACCCTCCTCAAGCCTTGGTATTATAACAAATAACTTGCAATTTATTCTCAAAAAAACAATACTAATTATATGGACGATATAGCTTCCTATAAACTTCGCGTGGAAAAAGCACTAGCTTTAAAAATAATTGACATTTATGAATCGGGTGGTCTGACCCAGGAAGATATCTCCAAAACCGCTTTATATTTAAATGGGGAAATCGAAAAAATAACCAATAAAACGGATTTAAGAGTTTTTCTTGATAGCGTAGCTGCCAGGTGGCCCTTGTTATCAGAAATTGCTTTAAGTGAAAAAGAGGACTCGAGTGAAGAAAAAGATAACGAGCTTTATTCAGGTGTTCTCGCGTTAGCGCAAAATGGAAAAATTGACAAAGCAATAGAATTAGCAAAATCAAACACTAATTAATTATGAGCGGAGGAGGAGAGCCAGGAGCACAAAATATTGATGTAGGCGTGGCAAGAGTAGCCGCCCTAGCCCCAGATGCACAAAAAGTCCTTGAGGCAAGTAGATGGGTTCATTCACCAGAACAACAAGCCAGATTTGAGCAAGCTAGAAGAACTAGGGAGGTGGCTGATAAAAGAGCTAGAGAAGCTGTAGATTCTTCACCCAAACCTTTAGTAACACTCGCTGAAAGACTTGGAGTTGGAAAAAAGATGAGCGAAATTCCTAGCAGGCAAGTAGCAGAAGAAAGAGATGCATCCATTGTTCATAGGTCCGGAGATTGGACGCAAGCAGCCAGGGAGAATGCCAGAGCGGATACAATTAGTGATGCAGGCGAAGTCACAAGACATATTGTTGAAAATGGTACGCTTGCAGGTCTTGACCCAGCTGTTTTAGTGGATCTTAGAGCTACAATGATGGAGCTCATTCCTGAAATTGCAGACGTGCCATTAACTGATCCTGCATTAATTGAGGCTTTTGCAGATGCAAATATACGAGACCCCGAAGTCTTCAAAGTAATTTTAAGAAGATATAAGGAGCTTCAAGCTCGAGAAGTTCCTGAAGAGATAACACTTGCTCAAGAAGCGAAAGCTAAATCCGATAGAGCTTTTGCAGAAGCCGAAGCTAAGCAAAGAAAGCTCAGTGAAGAACAAGCTAGATTGGCAGAAAGAAAGGTTTCGCTCGATCCCGAAAATGACGATCCAACTTCAGACAACCAGAGGTTAATTGCTTTAAGAGCTACACGACCCGATGATCGAATGGGACGTGTCCAAGGAGATATTACCAGAGCAGAAAAAAGATTAGTCGAGGCAAAAAAGAGGCTTGAGAGTGCTCCTTCTGATACAGAAGCTGAAGAAGCAGTAAGAGCTGCAGAGACGGAAGCAAATAGGCTTATTGGGGAAAGAGAAGGAATCCAAAGAGACATAGACACTATTAAAACTTTGACTGACGAGCGTGGAAGAGTCGATAGTGCAATTCCAAAAAATGCTGAAGCTTTAAGACTGGCTGAAGAAGCTTTGCAGTTGGCAAGGGATAGAAGAAATGCTATCGATACTAGCTTTACGGAAGTAAGAGGTGACAGGATTGATTTTGAATCAGATTATGCAAATGATTACAAAAATTTAATAAGAGATTCTATTATTGAAGTAAATGATAGAAGAACTCAGGAGATTAATGCTAGATTAATTGAGGAAGCCGAAAAATCAGGAAATGATCTGGATCGCTTTATGGCAACAAGGCTTTCAAAAAGATATACAAGAACTATTCCACCTGGATCACTAATTAATGAAAGAAAAGGAAAGCTTGGATTTTTTAGAAGAGTAAAAACCGCTGAAGTTGTTCCGGATGTAGAAAAAGCAAAAAGAGATGTTGAGACACACTTATTGACTGATGGTGGATATGGTCCCGTTGGTCTTTTAAGATTAGAGTTGGGAAAAGCTTATGGTGAAGGAAATCCTAGGATTGCTGAGCTAATGGCAGATCCAGCATTTGTTAAGAAATGGTCTGTAGAGGTTGCGGTTACAGCCTTAAATGCATATCAGCAGAATGGAGGAAAATTAAACGAGGGACAAGCTCGTTTTATTGCCTCGAAGGGCCTTATAGGCCCAGAAATACTAAGTACATTATTGTCAAGGCAAGAGGTTCAAGCAACAGAAGCTGAAATGAAGCAAAAAGGAGAGCTTCCGCCGGAAGGATTTAAGGGTGCACTTGCAACTGAAGAAGGAAAGAAGAAGTTTTTAGCATTAATTTTTAGGATAGCGTCTGGAACTATGGGTCCTGCTGCAGCCGCCGTTGTGGGTTCTGCAGCTCAAACTGCTACGGGTAAAGGACATTAGACTTCGTATTCGTAGATTTTTCCTCTTTCGTTTTCGTAGGAGGCCATTTGGACGTCGGTCATTTTTTCGAAGTGTTTTCTAAATGGTCTTATGCTATTTCCTGATGCGCAAATAAAAATTACATCGTTTTGCCAAATGTTCGCTAGAACCTCTTTTAGAAATTCCATAACTCTAGCCTCAACTTCTTTTATACTTTCGCCATTTGGTGGGGGAGAATCATATCCTCTATGCCAACCTGGATATTCTTTTGGGTAAAGC
>CAZBFH010000063.1:0-2796 GCA_964491185.1 uncultured Gammaproteobacteria bacterium | reverse complement strand
GAGTTACCAGAGGTTGAAACAGTTAAATTAGGTCTTCAGAAATATTTAAAAGGTCATAAATTTGTTGACGTTGAAATATTAAGTAAGGGAATATTTGAGGGATCTGCAGAGCAGATTATTGGTGCCCGAGTAGTTGATATTAGACGATTTGGAAAAGGTTTGGTAATAGATTTAGACAACGGTAAAAGTCTAGCAATACACATAAAATTAACAGGCCAAATTATTTATAGAGATCCAAAAACCGCTAAGGTTCCTGTTTCACCATTTAAGGTAAAGACACTTCCAAATAATGCAACGAGAATAATTTTTAAATTAGATAAAGACGCAATTTTATATTTCAATGATCTTCGAAAGTTTGCCTGGATTAGAATTGTTCCGACCGAAAAAGTAATGGAGATGCCATTTTTTAAGAATATGGGACCAGAGCCCTTTAAAGATTTAACTTATGAGAAGTTTGAAGAGATAATTTCGGGCTCAAAAATCGTAGTTAAGCCTTTAATTATGGATCAAACAAGAATTGGTGGAATAGGAAATATTTATGCAAATGACGCATTATTTTTGGCAAAAATTGATCCTAAAAGACGCGCAAATACTTTAAGTTTGCCTGAAATAAAAAAGCTTTATGAAGCGGTTTTAAGTGTTATGGAGAAAAGTATGAAGTATGGTGGAGCAAGTGAATTAAATTTTGTAAATGTAATGGGGCAAGAAGGGGAATATCAGATGCACTCTTTTGTTTATGGGAAAAAAGGAAAGCCATGTCTTAATTGCGGAAGTGAAATTAAGAAAATATTCTTAGGAGGACGCGGTACATTCTTTTGTGAGAAATGTCAGAAATAATCTTCCCTTATTGACTGTTTTAGGGGATTGGAATAGAATTAGTGCAATTGAAATACCCTTTAGGGTCTTTTTTTAAGCTTATTTATGGGTTCAAACTATACAGATAAGGTCGTAATCTCGGTCGGAGGATCCCTAATTTATCCCGACGGAGGAATTGATACTAAGTTCCTTGAGAAGCTTAATAGGTTCGTAAGAGAACAGTTGGCGGCAAATCCTAACCGCCAATTTTTTTTGATAACAGGAGGAGGAACAATTGCCCGCCACTATAGAGATGCAGGAGCAGAAGTAATTAAGCATGAGCTTACCCGAGACGATTTAGATTGGCTAGGAATCCACGCCACTAAAATGAATGCCCACTTAGTTAGAACCATTTTTAGAGATATCGCACATCCATTTGTACTTAAGCATTATGAAATTATTAGAAAAGTAGAAGAGAGAGTAGTTGTCGCATCCGGATGGAAGCCTGGATGGTCGACTGACTACTGTTCTGTAATGATTTGTGAAGACTACGGAATAAAAACCCTCATTAACCTTTCCAATATAGACCAAGTTTACAACGATGACCCCAGAAAAAATCCAGACGCAAAACCACTTGATAAGATTTCCTGGGCTGATTTTAGAAAAATGGTAGGAGATGAGTGGATTCCTGGAATGAACTCTCCATTTGATCCAATTGCTTCTAAAAAAGCACATGAATTAGGAGTAAAAGTGGTAGTTCTGAATGGAAATAACATGGAGAACCTTGAAAATTACTTTAACGGAAAAGACTTCAAAGGTACTGTTATTGAGTAAAAAATTGCAGAGTTCGCTAGTAAAATTTTCTTGGAACCGGACTTCGCCTTTCATCCTTCGAAAATTTCACCAGCTCTCCACGCTTAATTGTTTAAACAACTTCTCAATGTTACAATCTAGCAATGTTAAGCTCACTTACTCTTCAAAACTTTCGCAATTATAAGAAATCTAGCTTCGATTTTAAAGATAAATCCTTAATAATAATTGGGCCAAATACTGCGGGAAAATCAAATCTCATTGAGTCCATTTTTCTTTTATCTACTGGAAAAAGTTTTAGAGCTGAAAAAGATTCTCAAATGGTAAAAATCGGACATGAATTGGGAAAAGTAAAAGCTAGAGTCGGAGACATAGATTTAGAAGTAGGCGTAACAGTGGGGGAGGTGGCAGGAGTAAGAGCACAATATAAAAGATTTTTTGTAAATGGAGTTGCAAAAAGAAGAGCAGATTTTGTAGGAAATTTTCCATCAGTTCTTTTTTCCCCTCAAGATTTAGAAATAGTTGTGGGGTCTCCTGGGCTTCGCAGAAATTTCTTAGATAATGTTTTAGACCAAACAGACAGAGATTATAGAATCGCGTCTTTGGGTTTTTCTAAAGCTTTAAAACAGAGAAATGCGCTTTTAGAAATTGCAAAAGAAACTGGCGCAAGGCACGAAAAAGAATTTGAATATTGGGATAGTCTTGTGATTCGAAACGGAAATGTTATAACACGAAAGAGAGAAGAGTTTATTAATTTTTTAAATGAATCAAAGAAAGATATTTTTGACTTTAAAATAGAATATGACAAAAGTTTGATCTCAAAAGAAAGGTTGGAGCAGTATAGGGATGCAGAGTCTGCGACCGGAGTGACGTTGGTCGGTCCTCATAGAGACGATTTTAAAATATTGTTTGATTATGGAGTCGGTGAGCTTGTAGAGCTAAAATCTTTTGGATCGCGAGGTCAGCAAAGATTAGGAGTTTTACAGCTAAAATTACTAGAACTTTCTTATGTTCATGATAATATTGACACCAAGCCAATATTTTTACTTGATGATGTTTTCTCAGAATTAGATGAGGGACACATTAATTTGATCTTAGGAATTATCGATAATCAGCAAACAATTGTGACTACTACTCATGAGGAGTTTATTCCTGCGAAAATCCAGCGTACAATGGAGATAATAGAATTAA
>CAZBFH010000062.1:0-2872 GCA_964491185.1 uncultured Gammaproteobacteria bacterium | reverse complement strand
GTACAATCCAGCGGACCGCTTGATACACAACAATACCGCCACCACCAACGTAGGCTATCGCATGGAACAGTAATGACAGTGGATCTGCAGCGCGTACCCAAAGAGGTGTTTTGCGTGTGGCCATGTCGGCATACTAACAAGAACCCCGCATCACCGGAGCACACTTTCGCTGGGTGTGCATGGGAAATGCGCCTCGAAATGCACGGCAAACAATCAAGAGATGGTGGGCGATGGCTGACTTGAACAGTAGAATAGAGATGTTTCTACATGATGAAAACAAGCTTATGAGTAAATTATCAAGACTCTGGCAGCAAGCAGGTTATCAATATGAGAATAGGTATCAGGAGTGCTGTCAGTTATGTAACGAGCAAAATTTGTGGAGACGCATCTCTTGGGCGAATGAAGAAAACAGCAAAAGAAAATCAGATAAAAATTTTCCAATAATAATTAGGTACTGCACTAGCTGCACAAAGAAAAGAAAATCAAATTAGTAAGAGGTTGCATGCCCATGCCCTTTAGTTGGCGTAGCTTATTTATATTTGAAAGTGAAAAAAATACTATTTAATTTGATTTCCATAATTAGCCATGTAGTATTCGGGTACTTTATAAATTTTCATTAATGAAAATATGAAAAGTACCCTATTCGATATCAAGAAGGCGGCCCTCATGTTGCGAATATCCCCTCAGCAAGTGCGTAATTTATGTCGAGCAAATAAAATTAATTGCGTGAAGATAGGGTCTTCATGGGTAATTGAGGAAGGGGAGCTTAAGAGATTTTACGATTGCAGCCCCTATAAAGTTGCAGAAGATCAAGAATCTCATGTTCCACGACTTGATGCTAAGTCAAAGAAAAAGCCGATAGCGCTTAGTTTTTTTACTGGAGCGATGGGATTGGATTTGGGGGTTGAAAGAGCAGGGTTCAACATTTTGCTGTGCTGTGAAACTGATAATGCATGTAGAAGGACTATTCTTAAGAATAGACCCGATGTTGCTCTGATAGGCGATATAAGGGATTTTAGCTATGCTCAAATTAGGGAAAGAGCCTATCTTAATCTTAATGAGGATATAGACCTTGTTTTTGGTGGCCCGCCTTGCCAGTCCTTTAGTACGGCAGGAAAGCGTAAGGGGCTAGAGGATGAGAGAGGCAATGTATTTCTTACCTATATTGATCGAATTATTGATTTAAGGCCAAAATTTGCAGTTATAGAAAATGTTAGAGGCCTACTGTCTGCACCTGATGCACATGGAAGAAAGGGTGCTGCTTTTAAATTTATTCTTAATAAAATTCAAAAGGCTGGTTATAGCGTTAGCTTTAATTTATATAATGCAGCCAATTTTGGATCACCTCAGAAGCGAGAAAGAGTAGTTATTGTCTGCTCACGAGACTTAAAAAAATTACCACATCTGGTGCCGACCCATTCAGAAAATGGTGAATATGGACTTCCAAAGTGGCGCACTTTTAACGATGTCACAAAAGACTTGGCTCATATCAAGCAACATCACCTGGAATTCCCTGAGCGTAGAATGAAGTACTTTCGCATGTTAAAGGAGGGGCAGTATTGGAGGCATCTGCCTTTGAAATTCCAGAAGGAGGCGATGGGTAAGTCCTTCTATTTAGGCGGTGGGAAAACTGGATTTTACAGGAGATTAGCAGTTCACCGGCCATCTCCAACATTAGTGACACATCCAGCTATGCCAGCAACGGATTTAGCACATCCAACTAAAGATCGACCGCTTAGCATTGAAGAATACAAAAGGATTCAGGAATTTCCGGATTCGTGGCAAATTGAGGGTACTCTAATTGAGCAATATAGGCAGCTAGGCAATGCTGTCCCAGTTAGCTTAGGCCATGCTATTGGCAGACTTATTATCTCTTCCTTAAACAATGAGGAAATTACTCGAATTCCAAATTTTCCATATTCAAGATATAGATTCACTAATGAAGTGACATGGCATGAAAAATTTTCATCTGCATGAATTATCTAGTAGGTGATTGCCAAGGATTATTAATCTCTATAGGTAATGCTTTTGGGTTTCGCGAGATCGTTTCAGTTACGAATTCTCTGAATTTTTCTTCTGAGAATTTTCCTGTTGAAAATTTTCTGTTTAGCTCATCCCACATATATTCTCCAGATGAGGATTTTACCCGAAACCATTTCTCTATGGCTGTGCCCGATCTTACTCTACTGCTACTACTGTTTTCAGAATTATCCCTATTTTTTATTTGAAGCAAAAATCCATCAGAATGCACAAAATCAACACTACGAACGGTTTCTCCCCACGCATAATGCCAATTAAATTCTATTAACTCCTTTGCCAAGAACTCTTCTAATAATAGCCCAAGAATATTTTCTGCAGACATTGACAGTCGATGAGAATAACAGATCTTGGATAAATCAGCTTTTGTCAGGTGGGCTAATCTTCCTTGAATTATTGTATCGACCATTGGGTCTGCAATGGTGCCAGGCATCTTTGAAATCCTTATGGATATTCTTTGCTCATAGCCCGCAAAGTATTTGTCTATCCATTTCCCAAGTACTTCGTCAGCGGAATCTCGAGGACTTCTAATATTCTTAGGAATAAGATCTGGGTTTTTCTTTATCGCCCTAAAAACATATTTGATTCCATCCCCCCAATTTCTTCCAGATAATTTCACATAATTAATTGCGGTCTTTTCCGCGTTCGCCCCCAGTATTTTCATTGCATCACTTAAGTTCATAATAGCTTTTGTGTGAATATAGCCCTATTTTATTATTTTTTGCAATTACTTTGAACTCGAGTCAGCTTTTTGGCCAATAAAATTACTTCACTATATTTATGGTGGGCGATGGCTGACTTGAACAGCCGACCTCGACATTATCAGTGTCGCGCT
>CAZBFH010000061.1:0-3197 GCA_964491185.1 uncultured Gammaproteobacteria bacterium | reverse complement strand
CATGAGGAGTTTATTCCTGCGAAAATCCAGCGTACAATGGAGATAATAGAATTAAAAACAGTTGACCATTGACGATTTACAATTGACAATTTGATATGAATAATTTTGATTCCTCAATTTTAAAAGAGATTTATGTTCCTGCTTCTTCCTCGCATAAAGGTCAGAATGGAAAAGTTTTAATTATTGGTGGCTCACATTTATTTCATTCCTCAGCTTTTTGGGCTCTTGAAATAGCCTCAAGAATAGTAGATATGGTGTATTTTTCCTCAACTCCTATGAATAACGAGATTGTTAAAAAGCTCAAATCTAAATTTATTAATGGCATTATTGTTCCTCGGGAAAAATTGGAAGATTATATAGCTGAAGCTGATTCTATTCTTATTGGTCCTGGTTTGCCTCGTCCAGATGGAATGGAACTAGGCGATGATGATACAAAGGTTTTAACAGAAAAATTTTTGATGAAATACCCAAACAAGAAATGGGTGGTGGATGGGGGATCTTTACAGGTAATTGATCCTGAGATTTTGCCAAAAACAGCCATAATTACTCCAAATAAAAAAGAATTTAAGTTGTTGTTTGGAAAAGATTTGAATCCTGAAAACGTAGAATCACATGCTAAGAAGTTTGGCTTAACAATTTTAGCTAAAGGAGTAAAGGATTTTATTTGTGATTCGAGTTCTTCAATTGAAATAAGCGGAGGAAATGCTGGGCTTACGAAAGGCGGTACAGGAGATGTTCTAGCTGGTCTAGTAGTTTCATTTTATGCCAAGAATAATGCAGTCTTAAGCGCCGCAGCTGCAAGTTATATAAATAAAAAAGCAGGAGAATCGCTAGGAAAGAGAGTTGGGCTTTATTATAATGCAAGCGATTTAGTTGATGAAATTCCCCTTGTAATGAGAGAATTTATTTGACAAATCTAAAAAAAGGCCTATAATACTGAATCTTATATCCATATGATAACAATTTTAGGAAGAGGTGCATGGGGAAGCGCTCTTGCATCAGTTTTAAAAACAAATGGAGCGGAATATACGATCTGGGATCGAAAGTCAGAAATTGATCCTAATAATATCGTGGTTTTAGCAATTCCCACACAAGCAATTAGAGAAGTTTTAACAAATAATAAGGAAAATCTTAAGAATTCAATTATTATCAACACTTCCAAGGGGATTGAAAAGGGAACGCATAAGCTACCATTCCAAATCGCAAAAGAAGTTTTAGGAGATAGTATTAAATACCTTTCTCTTTTTGGACCAAGTTTTGCAGTAGAAGTAGAAGAAAAACTTCCAACACTTGTTAATTTAGCTTCAATTAATGGAGATAAGACGCTCGCCGAAAAAATTAAAAAAATATTTGAAACAGATTATTTTAAAGTAAGAATTGCTGGTTCTGTAGAGGCTGTTGAATTATCCGGAGCACTTAAAAATATTTATGCAATTTTATGTGGAATTTCTGAGGGGTTAGGATTCCTCGTTAATACAAGATCACAGCTCATAGGACACGCTTACAAAGAAACTATTAAACTTTGTGAAGGATTTGGTTATAAAGTAGAGCCACAGGCAATAGAGTGTATTATGGGTGATCTAGTATTAACTTGTTCAAGCAATGAGAGTAGAAATTATAGATTTGGAAAATATTTAGTAAAACTAAGCGTAGATGACGCTTTGCAGCAGGTGGCAAGTACGGTTGAGGGAAGAAATAATATTCTTTCTGTACCATTTCTTTCAGAAGAAGGTGGAATTGAGCTTCCTTTAGCAAAATTCGTTTATGAAACAGTAATAAATGATTCCCCTAAAACAATTGAAGCCAGATTTAGAGAAGTTTTAACAAATATATAATTATGAGTGGTAGATGGAATTTTGATAACGATAGACCAGGACTGGAGGCTCAAAGCTTTACTACGCATGCTACTCCAAGGATTAGAAAACCAGGCAAGATTGAGATTGTTGATGGAACGGAAGTTAGAGTTTTGCCACCCGGCTTAGGACCAAGAATAGGGATTCATAACGTGAGAGGTACTTCAGGAGAGGTTCATTTACCAGGAGATGTAGCGGGGGGAAACGTTGTTAAGAGAAAGCCGAACGTTAATAATCCATAAGCTACTTATTTTCAAGTTTTTTAATAACTCTACTTAATTGATAAGTAATAAAAACCGCCAAAACAGTCACAATTATTGCATAAATTCCCATTGAGAGAAGTGCTCCGCCAACAGACAAATATTTCTTGACATAACTGCTTACTAATTCCTGAATAAACGCATTCCAAGCTAGAGCTGCAACTAATCCAAATGCTGCGGTAGAAAGAGTGAGCATTTGTTTAACAAGTTCTATATGGAATTTTTTATCCTCTTTTTTTTCGTCCTCTGTTTTTACTTTTCGGGAATTACTCGGCATATGGTATGATTATAGCACATTTAGCCACGTAATTATGTTTGAGCCAAAGTTTAACATCACAAATAGTATTCTTAAAAGCATCGGAATAATTGAAGCGTGCCGTGAGGTAATTGATCATGCGCCTCTTCTTCCGTATTACGAAAGAGAATTCCAAAAAGACGCGCTTGTGCGTTCTGTTCATTACGGAACACACATAGAGGGAAATGAGCTTAATTTAGATCAAGCAGAAAAGGTAATGGAGGGTAAAGAAGTGTTGGCACGGGACCGGGATATTCAGGAAGTTATGAATTATAGAAAAGTGATGGAATACATCGGTCATTTAAGTTCTAAAGAAGATGTAGAAATTTCAGAAGATCTTATTAAAGAACTTCATAAAATTACAACTGACCGAATTTTAACCCCAGAAAAAGTGGGGGATTTTAGAAAAACACAGGTTGTAGTTAAAAATAGCTTAACAAATGAAGTAACTTTTAGGCCGCCTCCTTCTACCGCAATTTATCACCAAATTGAAGATCTTCTGCAGTTTATTAATGATAGTAAAAGTATGGATATTCATCCAGTTTTGAGGTCAGGAATTGTTCATTATGAATTGGTAAGAATACATCCATTCGTAGATGGAAATGGTAGAGTAGCGCGTGCTTTATCTACACTTCTACTCTTTTTAGAGGGATATGACATAAGAAAATTTTTTTCTCTGGAAGAATACTTTGATAGTGACGCTTTGGATTATTATAAAGCGCTTCAAAGTGTTGCAAATAATCAGGGAGATCTTTCTGTTTGGTTAGAATATTTTACAAAAGGACTCTC
>CAZBFH010000060.1:0-3385 GCA_964491185.1 uncultured Gammaproteobacteria bacterium | reverse complement strand
GATGGCAGAAACAAATCTAGCATTTAGTAAAGTTGTAGCAACCCCTACGCCTACAGCCTGGTCTCAGGCATATAGCGCAGGACGACTCTTTGCTGCATTATCACTTCAAACTGATATTACCCCCCAGGAAGGTGATGAACATCTAAACTCAGTTGGAAAAGATCTTATCTCAACTTTAGAAAGTGAATTCTTCACACTTGAAAATAAAGATCTGGAATCAATCAAGCAAGCTGTAACAACAACTGCGGAAAGAGTAAAAGAAGGCGTAAAGCTCTCATTTGTTATTTGCTATCTAAATGAAAACGTTCTTTATCTTTTTGCAACAGGAGGCGGAAAATCCATTCTAAAAAGGGGAGAAAAAATTGGAACTGTTCTTGAGGCTACAGAAGAAAATGCAATTAAATCAGCATCGGGCTATGTACAAGAAGGCGATGTTATTGTTTTACAAACTAAATCCTTCACTAAAATTATCCCCTCAGCAGCTCTAGCTCAAGCTCTTGATAGTGATAAACCAGAAGAAATATCAGAAAACTTAGCTCCTCATCTACACGAAAAAACTGAAGGGGCAGCCTCAGCAGTCATCCTTTTATACAAGAAGATAAGCGCCCAAGAACTTTCCCAGGTAGCTATCCCAGTTGAGGAATCGGAAAATATCGAAGAGACTAATATTCAAAAAGAGTCTCAAGATATTCCAAAAGAATCAGCAGAGATAACTACTGAAGATGATTTAAATGAAACACCCACTCAAGAAATTACTAAAAATTCCCAAGAGTCACAAGGCGAAAATCCAGAACAACCAGAGACTGAACTTACACAATCCCCTGAAACATCTACCAATGAAAGTCAAGCCCAAACTCAAGCGGAAACTGTCACTGAGACTACTTCCCCTTTCTTAACAGATCAAATCCCATCTAGAAGAAGAAAAATGTCTATAGGTGCTAATTTGGGATTTCTTAAAAAACTTCCCGGAAACCTAGGACATTCAAGAAAAATTATATTAACTATCGCAATTATTCTTATCGTAGTAATCGTAATTAGTTCAGTTTTAGCTTTAAGAAGTAGACAAAACAAAGGTTCTGAAGAAAAATTTGCCGGAATATTTAATACGGCTCAAGAAAAATACGATGAAGGAATAAGCTTAAAAGACTTAAATGCTTCCTTAGCTCAGGAAAGCTTTAAAGAAGCCAAGAGAATTCTAGAAGAAAATAAAGATACCTTTAAGGGTGGCTCAGATGAAGATGATCAAATTGAAGAACTTCTCTCAAGAGTAAACAAAGAAACAACTGGCGGAAATGGTAGCAGCATAAATGCTTCAGAGGTTGATAAATCAGAAAGCAAGCTTCTTTCACTTGAAATCGATAACTCAGGAGGAACTTACTTTACTCAAAATGAAGATTTTATCTATTTCTTAGATTCAAAAGGAGCAAATTCAATTGATAAAGGAAACGATTCTAAAAAAGCTCTTTTTGATAAAAGCTGGAAAACGGCTGGTGGAATTGGAGTTTTTGGATCTAATATTTATGTCCTTGATAAAGAAAATGGAATATCTAAGTTTGTCCCGGCTGAAGATGATTACACAGAAAATGACTACCTAACAGATGAAGTAGATTTATCAGATGCAAGTGGGATGGCAATTGATGGATCAATATACGTTTTATTCAATAATGGATCAATTAACAAATATACCAAGGGCGCTGAGGATGATTTCAAAGTAAGCGAAATAGATAAAGAAATGTCCTCACCTACTAGAATAGTAACAGGTGAAGATTTTGATAATATTTATGTTTTGGATAATGGAAATTCTAGAGTCGTAGTTTTAGACAAAACAGGCAAATTTGTTAAATCTTATCAAACAAATATAGCTAAAAGCGCAACAGATATAGATGTAAATGAAGGCAATAATGCAATCTTTGTCCTTTCAAGCAATAAGATCTTCAAAATAGACCTAAATTAAATTTACAAATTTCCTCTTTTGGCGTATTATTGCCATATGAAAATCACCAATAAACGTGCGCTCTATGACTATCTTATTACTGATAGATTTGAGGCTGGAATAAATTTGAATGGAGCAGAAGTTAAGGCTATAAAAATGGAACACGCAGATCTAACCGGGAGCTATGTCAGAATAATTGGCTCTGAAGCATATTTGGTTAATGCGAAAATTTTCCCCTATGAATATGCTAGGCCCGAAAACTATGATGAAAGTAGAACTAGAAAACTACTTCTTCACAAAAATGAGATTATTAGCCTTAAGCATAAAACTGATGGCGCAAATCTGACCCTTGTTCCAATATCTTTTTATGAAAAACATGGATTAATAAAACTTGAGGTGGGAGTAGGAAAGGGAAAAAAGAAATTTGATAAAAAAGAAGCTAAAAAGAAGGCAGATTTGGATCGCGAAATTGAGCAGGAGCTAGCCTCGTAAACTTGATTCCGATTTGATCGGAATTGACTTTTGAAGCTAAATTTGCTATCATACGTGCCTTGGGGATGCATTGCATCGACAAGATTAGTACTTTAATAATTGCAAGCCGTCCATGATTAAAAGACGTAAAATTTGATCAAAAATAAATGTTTCAAAAACATTTAACGCTATAGGGAGAGCTTTCTCTCCTTCTAGTGCTCAACCAGCTTTAGCATACGCTTAAGCTCTTGAGCTGTTCACTATGTCCTTCTCTCAGTGAGGCATCTTGAGCATAAAATCAGCTGGGAAAACTGTAAGGAAGCTGGTTAGCTCTTTATTGTAATTATAACCTCGGCTCTATTTATGGATGTTAATTTTCAAAGAATAGAGTAATCAAAATAATAATTAACTAAGCTTGTAGATATTTTAAATTGCATTTCTTGCACTCGGGATCACTTCCCGACATCTCCACAATTAAAAACCCGCTCAAAGCGGGTTTTTTAGTAAAAATGATAAGAGTTGAATACGGACCAGGCTCTGGTCCAGATAATTTAAGATTTAATCCCTCAGGAGCTTTAATAAAAGTAGCAAGCGAGGCTACTCCGATACTTGGAGGACAAAGCGCACTGCTTACCCAAGCCGCAGATCCTCGAGTAGGTGAACTTTTGGTTCACACAGGAGAGATCCAAAGAAACACACTTGGTAGATTAAGATTAAATGCAACACTTGGATTTGACATTATTCATGGTACTAATGCGGAAGCAGAAGAAGCAATAACACGCATAAACAATGCTCATGCAAATCCGGACTTTAGACGAAGACTTATAACAACAACTGGCGCACATCAAAAAGGTAAGCCTTATTCCCCAATGACTCAAGAGAGCCAAGGCGTAGTCGCGGGCACATTAATAGTCGGTTCAGTTGAGGGATACCAAAGATTTGTCGGCCCACTATCAGATTCTGAAAAAGATGAGTACTCTA
>CAZBFH010000059.1:0-3487 GCA_964491185.1 uncultured Gammaproteobacteria bacterium | reverse complement strand
AGCAAAAGCCTCTTGAACACTATTAATAGCAGATGAAACTGTCTCATGAGACTTTTTCGAAGATTCAGTTCTATTATTTTGAAAAGATTTCCAAGCTTGATTATTAGTTACAACTCCAGCGGCTCCTGAACCTGCCCCTTTTAATCCTCTCATTAGAGAGCTGTCTTTTCCAAAAACAAAACTGTCAGCCTCCAGTATTCCTTCTTTGCCTGGATCTTGACCCAGTGCCATTTTTGCTTCTCTAATTTGCTGTTGTTTTTCACGATATCCTTCTGGATCTGAAATTCTTTCAGTTATATCGCTAATTCCACCAGTAACCGTGTCTCCAGCACTTTGAACTTTATCTCCAACAAGCTTATCAAATGAACCAGAATTTCCTAATCCAGCTTGAATTCCAGAATCAATAAATGACGCAAGTCCAGACTTTGGTTGCTTTAGAGAGTCTAAGAAGTCCTGAGCTTTTTTCTTAGCAGCTTTGTCTGAACCTTTGCCACCAGCTCCAGAAGTTCCTCCTCCAGATCCTCCGCCTTTTTTATTTGGTTCTTTAACATCTTTTCCTGGGAATACGCTTTCTTGACTTACAGCTTGAGCAACTGATGAAGTAGATGTTACTGGAGTTGTTGCGCTATCTTGAGCAGCACCAACTTGCATTCCACCAATAGATGGAGAAGGTTTTAATCCGCCACCAGCGCCAGGAATACCACCACCGGCTCCTCCGCCTTTAAATAATGAAGCAGGTGCTCCCGCTCCAGAACTAAATCCTAATTTTTGGCCAACAGCACTTAGTCCACCACTAATAGAGCCTGCAGCTCTTCCAAGCATTCCTCCCGCTCCGCCCATAACAAGAGATGCTCCACCAGTTGCAGCAGCGGCTGCAACTGTTCCAACAATTCCAACACCTGCAGATACGACTTCTTTAGCAAAGTTAACGAAAGAATCAAATGAAAGATCAAGTAAACTTCTGCATAATTGAGGAATTTTTGCAATCGCAAAAACTTGAAGTAATGCAAATATTAACATTCCAGTAAATACTGAAGTTTGAATTATCGGAACGGCAACAGCAAGAGATCCTAAATTTCCTGACGCTATGTTTTTAAATATTACTTTAATCGCGGCTGTGTTCATTGCAGTATATCCAACTGCAGAAATATATACAATTAACGACGTGGCAAACCCATACATGGTTGCTGATAGTGGTACTTTCATTGCCTGCATAACTTTCCCACGATAAGATCCTAGGACGGCAAAAGGAAAAATAAATTTCATTAAGAAAAATGATGTTCCTGTAATAATACCAAATGATAATAAAATAAACATATTCATTGCGGCACGAATAATATCAATAACCCATGAGAAAAAGTAAAAAGAAAGAAGGGTTAAATCAGAAAATAATAAATAGATTTGTTCGAAAAGTTTTACAACAATATCTGGTAAAACATAAGATCCGCTTTTTGCTTCAGATTCTGTTTTTGCACCTGCAGTTACTTTTTTTGGATCAACTAAATCATCTTTCATAAATGCCTGCATACAAGAAGCCCCTGCTGGACCGGCTTGACAATAACGACGCTCATTCATTAAGTTTTCTGTTAAAATTTTATTTTTAATAGAACTTTGCATTAATTTTTGAGGACCAGCGGCTGCAAATAAAGAATCGGCTGCTTGATCAAGATGATACGCAGCAAAGTTAAATATATCTGCATCTAAAGATTGGACGGAACTCGTATACCTCGAATCTCCAGTATTTAAGAAACTAAATTTTTGATAAGTTGGCCCACCTAAAAGAGCAATAACTAGCCATGACCAAAAAGCAAGCTTTGTCATATCAGTTACCATTCCAGTTGGACTTGAATTAGAGAGTGCTTGGGCTAATGCAATGACGAAACAAACAATAAAAATAACTTTAACTAATCCTCCTGATCTCCAACCAACAACTGGATTATCCATTAAATCTATAGTCATTGTAGCAATAAGTTCACGATTAAATTCTTGTTGAGTTTTCATCATAAATGCAGAAACAGACCCTGCTGCTGTAGAATCAAATCCTTCATTATCTGACTGAGCAAATGCTACCGAAGGAAGAATAATAGATAATACTAAGTAAAAAGAGACTAACCATTTTTTTATCATTTTATCTTCCTCCGCCGATTCCTGTTCTACCCGGAACGACGCCTGTATTCATTTTGTCTTGATTTCTTTGCTCAGAAGACTTTTTATCAATCATTGTCTTTCTAATAGATGATTCTTTATTCGCTTCCGCTTTTTGCTTTGCTTCTTCTTCATCTCTCATATTTGACTTCATAGTTTCTTTTGCAATAATTTCATTAAGTTCATTATTAACTGATTGTTGTTTCAATGCAAGTTTATCCATTTCTGCAGGAGTTAAACTTTGAGCACAACTAACTTCTTCTTGTTGAAATCCACCTGTGTTATTTTTTGTGATCACACGAGTTCTTCCTAATTCTTTAGACTCAGTTGTCCAAATAGAAGCATTTGCATTTTTAAACTTATAAAGAGCATTTTGAAGTTGTGTTGCATAGTAATTAAGTAAATTTTCAGATTTTTTCTGATCCATTGTAACATTTGCTAAACATTGCTCTTTTCGTTTATCTAATTCAAAATCATAATTAGGTTTATTAGAATCAAAACCTTGCATTAATCTTCGCTCATTACACTCATAATTTAAATCACGAAATTCATCTTCTACTCTTTTTTCAGGATTATCTAAAAATCCATAAGATCCTGCGGCAAGAACTTGTGCTTGAATCCATGATTTCCAACGATCAGAATATTTTGACTTAAAATTATTAAACGATGCTTCATTAATTTTAGTTGTAAATTGTTGAGCAACTCGAGTTAATTCTTTTTTCTCTTTAACTGGTTTTTTATCAGAACCTGTTTTTGTTTTAGAGTTTTTAGTTGTAGTTTCTTTAATTTTTAATTCTTTAATTTCGTATCCAATACCTGCTGTTTCCATTTGCTCAACTTCATTGATATACTTTTCTAATTCAGATTCAGAATCTAAAAACTTTGGACCCATTGCGAAAAGTTTATCTTTAAAGAACATATAATCTTCTTGTGCTTCATCTCTAATAACTTCTTGAGGACGAATTTTGGTAGAATAAATATTACCATAATTTTTATTATCTTCTGGTTCAGGACAAGATGTCATTTCTTTAATAATTGCTCTACGATATGCTGCTCCAGCAAAACGTTGCATATCATTTTCACGTTGTCCTCTAGTTCTTACATCCGCATCACGACCATTGAAAGTTTTAGAACTCCATTGTTTCGTATCTTTCATATATTCATTAAGTTCACGATAAGTAGATTCAGATTCAAACGCACCCTTACGTGTCTCACCATTTTCAAAGTCATAAACTGAGTTTGCTAAATTCCAAGTTCTATCGGCTTGTTGTAAGTGATCATCCCATTTTTTTCCAGTTAAAGTATTTAAATAGTTAGCAGAAAAGAAAATAGCTTGATTAGT
>CAZBFH010000058.1:2393-3540 GCA_964491185.1 uncultured Gammaproteobacteria bacterium | reverse complement strand
AAAAGCATAAGTAAATAATGTGGAATCTTTAAATTTTCAGAAATTTTCTCCAATAAGTCTATGCTTGGAATCCTTTCCCCTTTTTCTACTCTCGAAAGATAGCTATAGTCAATTTGCAAATCTTCACTGAGTTTTTTCTGAGAGATTCCTTTCGATGTGCGTATTGTTTTAATGGCTTTTCCGTAATTCATCCTTGTATAAAAATCTGAATTTCCTCAGATTCTTATACAAGTAGTTTAAGGCTGAAGTTCTTGCATTATCTCTAGTAACCTTTTACAGAATTTATTTACAGATTTCTCAGCTTGCTGAGAATCTTTTACGCTTAACGCGTGCTTAAAATCCTTCAAAGCTTTTTTCAAAAAACGCTCGTCTTCTGATTCCAACACCCCGGATTTTACTAAACTGTTGATATTATCAACAGTTTTCTGGAATCTGTTTGCCATATTTATCACTTCCTTTCTCTGTAGTTTACCGTCTTAAAAAGAGGACTACAGTGCCATCTCGCCCCCTTTTAGAAGGTGTTGGAATCCCTTAAAACTTGTTGGTGCCACAGATGTTTTTTTTAGGAACAAGAGCAGCTATCGATTGATAGCGCTGTAGCTAGCAAAACGCATTTATAGCGAATTTGCGACCCCTTTTAAGAGTCATGAGTAGTCACAAGTGACTTGTTGAAAATGTAAAATTTTCAACCGTTAGGTACGATTTAGCAAGAAATGATATTAAAGTGCAAATACAGCAAAAGCTGTCTAGGGATTAATATACCAGACGAAAACTTATTTGTCAAATATTATGTCTTGTAGACAATTTTAGCTTTGTATGCTAATATTAACGTATATGTCAAAGCAAGTTTATAAAATTTCACCATCTGATTTTGCTTACCTTTGGGAAGAGTGTAAGCATTGTTATTATCAGAAAGTGAAAAATGGAATTTCATATAGCGGTGTTTTTCCCTCCATGTTTACGCGTATAAATAAGCTTCTTCAGGATTCTATCATGGGAATGAATCTAAAGGACATTATTCCAGATCTTCCAAGCGGAATTATTTCTATTCAGGAGGGATACATGCGCTCAGTTGTAATTCCGGGGACAAATGTTTTCCTTTCGGGAAGATTTGATATTCTCACAAAATTAGAAGATGGGACATTTG
>CAZBFH010000058.1:0-2383 GCA_964491185.1 uncultured Gammaproteobacteria bacterium | reverse complement strand
AAGAAGGGTATATGAGGTCAATTGTTGTGCCTGGTACAAGCGTATATTTAAGTGGAAGATTTGATATTCTCACAAAGCTTGAAGACGATACTTTTGCAATTATAGATTTTAAAATTACCACACCTGATGAGGAAAAAGTGCTTAAAAAATATACTAGCCAACTCCACGCTTATAAGTTTGCTTTAGAAAATCCAGCAGAAGGGGATCCAATAAAAATTTCTAAAATGGGTGCGATTTCTATAAATCCAGATCATATGAAGATAGAGAACGGGAAAATAGTTTTTACAACAACTCCTACGTGGCATCACATAGAGGAAAATATGGAGGAATTTTATTCTCTTTTAAGAAATATTTCAGATGTTTTAGATGGGCCGCTCCCAGAGCCAAGTGAGAGTTGTGGATTATGTATTTATAGAAGTAAATTTGAATCTCCAAAAACATCTACTGAGGACATCCCTTTTTAATTTGAATACCTGATTTATTAGGAATATACTAATAATATGCCAAGCGAAGCTTCAGAAAAGAAAATAATAGTAGTAACAACTGAAGAAGTTGCGGGCTATGTTATTGAAGAGACTATGGGTGAAGTCTTTGGTTTGATAGTAAGAAGTAGAGGACTAGCGGGAAATATTATGGCCACACTTCGAACAATTTTTGGAGGAGAAATTATAGAGTATACGCAGATGCTTGAGGAGTCAAGAATTCACGCCATGGAAAGAATGGTAGCGAATGCAGAAAAAATGGGAGCAAATGCGATTCTTCGTATGCAATTTGATTCCTCTGAGATGGGTACCAGCATGACAGAAATTGTTGCGTATGGAACAGCCGCTAAAATCCGAAAAAAGTAATTTATAAATTGCTTTATTTGGGCCTCTTTAATTGCCGCATGGTATAATTATTTGATGAAAAAAAGAAATAATTTTGCCTTTATAGATAGCAACAATTTATATTTAGCTATAAAAGGGTTAGGTTGGAGCTTGGATTATGCACGTTTTAGGAAATATTTTGAAGATAAATATAGAGTTTCCAAGGCTTATATATTTATTGGCTTTGTAGAAAAACATAAAGATTTATATAAAAGTCTTCAAGAAAAAGGCTATATTTTGATTTTTAAGCCAACCTTAATTTACAAAGATGGGACCACTAAGGGAAACTGTGATGCTGAGTTGGTGTTGCAGGCAATGATAGATATTAATAGCTATGACAAGGCTGTTCTTGTTACAGGTGACGGGGATTTTTTCTGCTTGGTAGATTATCTTATAAAACAGAATAAATTTGAAAAACTTCTTGTTCCAAATCAAAAGAAATATTCAGCTCTGCTTAAATCTATACCTTCGGAGAATCTAGCCTTCGTTTCTGATTTAGAGAGTAAAATATCTTTTAAAAAGAAAAAAACCTCATAAAGACGAACTTTATAAGGCGTTTTTCGTGATAATTCTAGACATTATTGTATCTAAAAAGACTCAAATTGTCAATTGATAACTAGTGGAATTGCATTATCTAGGCTTCGAGAATATTTTTTTAAAATGAGGATTTGGTTTAATTAGGAAATAAAACTTCAGATAAAACCGTTTAGTTTTAGGAAAGTTTGAATCCCATTTAGGACATATTGAACTGCTAATGCGGCCAGTATTATTCCCAGAATTCTTGAAAAAACTAATATTCCTGTTCTTCCAATCACCTTCATAATTAAAGAACTTTTTATCATGACAATCCAAGCTATGAAAAGTATGAAGATCACAACGACTGCTAGAATAAAAATGCCCATGTTATTTCCGGATGCGTTATCAGTAAAAAGAATAGTTGTGGCTATAGTTCCAGGGCCGGCAATCATCGGGATGGCTAGTGGGAAAACACTTACATCACTACTTGAGATTGCCTCCTTTTCTTCAATAGGAGTCTCACGAGTGCCCGGAGTTCTTCCAAAAAGCATGTCTAGCGCTATAAGAAAAAGTAAAACTCCCCCAGCGATATTAAATGCATAAAGTCCGATTCCAAGACTTTCTATTAGAAATTTTCCTAAAAGTGCGAATACAAATATAACTAAAGCGCTAATTATTACCGCCCTAGTAATTATCTTTTTTCTTTCCTTAGGATTATTGTTGGCTAAGATCACTAGAGTTACAGGAACTAAACCTAAAGGATCAATTATTGTAAAAAAAGTTATAAAAGTTTTAGCGATGGTAGATATGTCCACATGCTAATTATACTCCTAGGAGTTGTATTTCTATTTTAGTAGGAGTAGGCTTGAGGTGAGTGAATAAAGGATATAAAGGTAATATTGAAAAATTAACAGCTGAAAACAAAAATTTCAGAAGTGTAATTTATACTGCAAAGCATTCTCAATTGGTACTTATGACTCTTCTTCCGGGCGAAGAAATAG
>CAZBFH010000057.1:0-3675 GCA_964491185.1 uncultured Gammaproteobacteria bacterium | reverse complement strand
TAATAATTCCTGGTACTTGACGAGGAATATTTTTTTCAATCGCTAGACGTAGATCTTTTACTAATTCTTCCTGTCTATCAAAAATTTCTTTTGTTAAAAGTTCATTTTCTTCCACAAGCTTTCTAACAAGACTCACCATTTCTCCAGTCGATTCTGTTGGAGTACCGGTATTAATAATGTAAAAGTTTTTTGTAATATCTTTTGACATTTTCATGTCCATTGGTTTTACACCGTCATCTTTTTTAAACCAAACAAGACCTCCATAAGCTGAAGTTGAATTGTCTCCGCCTGATGGCTTACCATGTTTTTTTCTCTCACATAAAAATGCGGTCTCGTTAATAGTTTTTTTATCTAACTTTTTTCCTGTAAACAAACTTAATGCGCCGATGATTGAAACAGATAATGCACCAGAGGATCCCATTCCTGCTCCCACTGGAACTTCAGAATCAATTAAAAGATCAAATCCAGAAATAGACTTCAAACCGTAATGTTTTATAAATTGACCGATGATTATAAATGGATAATCTAAAGGATCTTTTGTTATCGATTTTAGAAGAGGGATATCATTTTCTTTGTCATATTTATCCCAGTTTTCCTGAGCTTCTTCAAATTTCTTAACTACCTTATCAAATGAAAGAATTTGTTCTTCATCAAAATTAAGTGAAGAAACTTTTATGCTTTTATCTTTACGGGGAGTGATAGTGACAAAACATCTTTTACTTACAGCAGTTAAAATTGCAGGCTTGTTATAAACAATTGCATGCTCTCCTAATAAATGTAATTTTCCTGGCGCGGAAACTTTTATATTTTTCATACTGGTTTAAATTTAATGTGATATGCGATAACCCCTTCTATATCGCCATTAAAAGATCTTCTTAAAACTGCCGCCACTTTTTGTCCTTTTTTTAGATCCTCTTCTTCCCAATCTACAAGTTGGCCTATAATTCTTTCTTTATTTTCGTATTCGATTATCACAACTGGATACGGCGCTTCGTGATGAAAAGCGCGCGGCGGAACTCTAACGATTGTCCAATTTAAAATAGTGCCAGTTCTTCCGATATGGCTTGCAACATTTTTTTGTCTTCTCCAAAGTTTTACTGGTGTTGTAATCATATTTGTACTATGTGAACTGCTGCAACAGCCCCCGATCCTCCCACATTATGTGTCAGTCCAATTTTTGCGCCCTTTACCTGTCTTTCTCCGGCTTCTCCTCTAAGTTGAGTTGTAATTTCTACAATCTGTTTTATTCCAGTTGCTCCAACTGGATGCCCGCACGCTTTAAGTCCTCCCGATGGATTTGTGATAATTTTTCCCTTACCGATCGTCATTTTTCCACTCTCAATATCGCGCGCACCTTCTCCTCTTTTTGAAAATCCTAAATCCTCGACAGCTATGGCTTCAGCAATTGAAAAACAATCGTGAATTTCTGCAATATCAATATCAGTTGGTTTTAGGCCTGTTTTTTTATATGCTCTAGTAGACGCATCTACAACAGACCCCAAACTTACGAAAGATTTTCTTGAGTGAAGCGCCAGTGTATCAGTACCTACTTCACTTGCTGATATATGTACATTTTTACTTTTTGAAGATTTACTGCTAATTACTACAGCTGATGCTCCATCTGAAATTGGTGAACAATCAAGAAGCTTTAACGGATCTGCAATTCTCCCGCTTTTCATAACATCCTCAACGGTAATTTGTTTTCTGAATTGAGCTTTATCATTTAAAAATCCATGAAAGTGATTTTTTACAGAAATAGAAGCCAGTGTTTCCTCTGTTACTTTATATTTATCCATGTATGCTTGCGCCATTAACGCATAAATTCCCGGAAATGTAGCTCCAGCCATTCTTTCATTGTCAGATCCGGCGGCCATTAGTCCTGTTGTTACATCATCCTGTGAAGAATCTGTCATTTTCTCAATTCCTAATACCAAAACTGTTTCATATTGACCACTTAAAATACTATTTACTCCGCTATTCAAAGCAAGACCTCCTGAAGCACATGCACCCTCTACTCTAATTGCAGGGACTAATAATCCCAATTCTTCTGCAAAAAATGCTCCCAGATTTGCCTGGTTTCCTAAAATTCCCGCAAGCATATTTCCGACATACAGTGCATCTATATCAGTCGCTTTTAAATTTGCATCCTTAAGCGCCCCCTGAATAGCTTGTCTCGCTAAAGCACGTGGGGATTTATTCCAAAGTTCTCCAAATTCAGTTGTTGCAACTCCTAAAATATTTACTTTCATAATGTATGCATTTGTTTTAAATATTGCGCGTAACTCACATATTTTTTATCTGCAATCTGCTCCTCAACCTTCATCGCTTTACTTTGCTTTAAAGAAATATTTTTTGTAGCTTTAAAAATAAATCCATCTGATCCAGCGCCTGAACCATAACTAACAAAGAATATTTTTTGCCCGGGTTTTGCTATGTCCAGAACAGCTGCGAGTCCCGTCAGAGAAGATGCAGAATATGGATTTCCAATCCGATCAACTATCAATGATGGCTCAAGCTGCTCTTTTGTAAATCCGAGTTTTTTTGCAGCTACTCTTGGAAATTTTCCATTTGGCATATGGAAGACGCAGTAGTCAAAATCTTCTACTTCTAATTTACTTTTTGTGAGTAATTTTTTTGCTTCATTTATTACGTGCATAAAATATGCGGGCTCACCTGTAAATCTTCCGAAATGAGAAGGATATCGCATGCCGTCTCTTCTCCAAAAATCTGGGGTGTCTGATGTGAAGGATGAAGTTTCTAAAATATCCGCAATTATTTCTTCTTTTTTAGATCCAAGTATAAATGCGGCGCCAGCTGAAGCCGCTGTATATTCCAATGCATCATGTGGTTTTCCCTGAGCAGTATCAGATCCAATTGCTAATCCATACTGCGCTTGTTTACTTTCAATTAAGGAATGCGCTATTTGCATGCCCGCAGTTGCCGCTTTACACGCGAATTCTAGATCTGCAGCCATATAATCTGGGCCAATTTGTAAATATTCTGCAGCGATAGATGAAGAAGGATTTACAGCATAAGGATGTGATTCAGATCCAAAATAAACACATCCTATTTTTTTAGGATTTACCCCTGACATCTGAAGTGCTCTTTTTCCAGCCTCAATTCCGATGGTAATTGCATCTTCATCGATTGCAGGAACTGACTTCTCATTCACCCTTAAACCGTTTCTTATTTCTTCTTCGTCTTTTTTCCAGACATCTGCAATATCAGATAATTTTATTCTGTATCTCGGAATATAAACACCATATCCTACAATCCCACTCATATTTTCTTGCCCCTTCCAAGCTTCTCATGTGCATTTGCAAGTGTCCCCTCAGACAGACTTGATAATAAAGAAATTTCTCCAGCTAGTACTGTAGCTCCGATTATTTCTGCAAATCTCTCTACTTTCCCCTCTCCTTTTACTCCCATTACAGAAAGAGCTTCTTTTTGTGTTGCAAGGCCAGTTCCTCCGCCAATTGTTCCAACATTTAATGCCGGCAAATAAACAGTTACTAAAAGATCTTCGCCCAATACTTTTGCAGTTGTAATTCCCATACTTCCCTCAACAACATGAGCTACATCTTGTCCTGTTGCGATAAACATAGAAGCAATAATATTAGCATATTGCGCATTAAATCCTAAAGAACCAGACATAGCTGAGCCAATCATACATTT
>CAZBFH010000056.1:0-3719 GCA_964491185.1 uncultured Gammaproteobacteria bacterium | reverse complement strand
TGAGAAGTTTAATGAGCTCATCATGGGGATTCCTCACAAGCCTGTTTAGGAGGGGGTGAAATCACCCGATAAGCGAATTAAACCTTTGAAAGCACAAATTAAGATTTTTGACGGGAGCTTTTGGTTCTTTTCTCGGAGAAAAGAACAGGAGACTATTCATTTCCGGAGACTGCACGGAATTCTCTTATTGCTGTTACTTTTACTTCTCCTGGGATTGCCAAAGATCTACTCACTTCTTCCCTGATCTTATCAGCAATTAGCGTAGTCTCTGCGTCGCTAAGTTTTCCTGGATTAATAATAACTCGAAGCTCTCTTCCTGCTTCAAATGCATATGCATCTTCTACTCCATCATATTTTTTAGCGATGTCTTCCATTTCAGAAAGCCTTACACCATACTCTTCTACATCTTCATACCTAGCCCCAGGACGAGCTCCTGAGATCTGATCAGCAACGTGCACTATTACTGATTCAACTGATGAAAATGGAATATCCTCATGGTGCTGCGCGACGCAGTCAATAATTGGTTGAGGAATATTATATTTCTTAAGTAAATCTACCCCCAGCTTTACGTGACTTCCTTCACCCGGAACTACTTTTCCAATGTCATGAACCATACAAGCAATACGCACTATATTTACATCTGCTCCTACCTCTTCAGCTATATGAGTTCCAATTTTTGCAGTCTCAAGCAGATGAAGTGTTAAATTTTGTCCATATGAAGTCCTAAATTTGGCCCTACCTAAAACTCCGATAAGCTCTGCTGGAAGATTAAATACTCCAACTTCGTGAGATAGTTTTTCCCCTTCTTCAAACATTACTTTTTCAACTTCTTTTTTTGTCTCCTCAACTATCTCTTCGATTCTAAATGGCTGGACCCTTGTATCCTTTATAAGTTTTTCTAGAGATCTACGAGCAATTTCTCTCCTGACTTGATCAAAAGATGAAAGCCTTATCACTCCTTCTTCATCTAAATCGACATCTACTCCAGTTGCCTGTTCAAAAGCCCGAATATTTCTTCCTTCTTTTCCAATGATTCTTCCCTTTATTTCCTCGTCAGGAATTCTAACAATACTAACCGTATATTCTGGAATATAACTAACTGCACCGTGACGCATGGACTCAACTACTATTTCTTGTGCTTTTTTATCAGAAATTCTCTTGGCTTCTTCTTCTCTTTCTTTAATTATTTTTGCTAAAGTCTGAACTTCCCTTTCTTCAACTTGTGCTAGAAGTTCTTTTCTTGCTTCCTCAGATGTTAAGCTTGAAACTTTCTGAAGTTTATCCATGTAGTCATCTTTCTTTTTTTGGAGTTCCTTTTTTTCGCGTTCTAATTCTTCTCGATCATTTTCGAGCTTTTCTTGTCTTTCAATTAATTTCTTTTCTAATGCAATAAGATCTTGATCTGCCATAGATTGTAAACGCGAAGAAATCCCGATTTAATCGGGTGAGCTTATGCTGTAATCAGATTGAGGTATAAATTAATTTTCATAATCCTCTTTTGACAATTTCTTCTTGTCTAAGCGTATTATATTACTATTCGTCCTAAAAATCAAAACTAGTCCATGATTTTTTTAACTATATCGTAATTAAAACCTCGCCTCAATAAAAATCCTGTAACCTTTTCGCGTCTCTTCTTAGGATCTAAATTTCTATAAAAATCTAATTTTTTTGAAGCAAGCTTTTTCGCGTTCTCCAAATCCAAGTCTTTAACATCAAACCCTATTAAGATTTCCTCAACAATATCTCTGCTGATTCCTTTTTGACTTAATTCATATTCAATTACTCTAATTGGTTTTCTTTTAAATTTACTTCTTTGCTCTATCCAAAACTTAGCAAATTCAAAATCGTTAATAAATTTATATTCTTTAAGTTTTTTTAAAATATCTTCTATTATTTGGGGCGTTAAGTTTTCAGCTTTTTTTGATTTCGCGAGTAAATAATCTATAACCTCTTTCTCGCTTCTTGGACGATAGGAGAGGAATCTTAAAGTTAAGTTGTAGTAGCGTGCAAAAGTAGGGTTATCCATTTAAAGATTCTTCATTCTCAGAATCTTTATTGTCCTCAACTCCAACCTCTACAGGAGTCCCATCAGATTTATTCTTCTTCATGATTTGATCAGTAATTTTATTTGCGAGCGCTGAGTTTTCCTTAAGATATTCTTTTGCTGCTTCTTTTCCTTGACCCAGCATCTCTTCTCCATGTCTATAGAAAGCACCAGACTTAGAAATAATCCCTAACTCAAGTCCCACATCGATTAATGCACCTGTTCTTGAAATTCCATCCTGCATCACATCATATTCTGCAATTCTAAATGGCGAAGAAACTTTATTTTTTACAATTTTTACTCTGTGACGCGATCCAATAACCCTGTCTCCATCTTTCAAAGTCTCTATTTTTCGAGAATCTAATCTAACTGAAGCATAAAATTTAAGAGCCAAACCTCCAGTGGTAGTCTCAGGATTTCCAAACATTACCCCAATCTTTTGTCTAAGTTGGTTGGTGAAAACAACCACAGTCTTTGATTTAGAAATCGCACCAGTTAATTTCCTTAAAGCTTGAGACATAAGGCGAGCATGAAGACCCATCATAGAATCTCCCATTTCTCCTTCTATTTCAGCCCTTGGCACAAGCGCAGCGACTGAATCAATTACTAAAACATCGATTCCTCCAGATCGAATCAAACTTTCTGCGATTTCTAAAGCCTGCTCACCTGTATCTGGTTGCGAGATCAATAAGTCATCAAGTTTTACTCCAACTGTCTGCGCCCAAATAGGATCGAGCGCATGCTCTGCATCTACAAAAGCAGCTACACCTCCTGCTTTTTGCGCTTCAGCAATTAGAGATAATGCGAGCGTTGTTTTACCAGATGCTTCAGGCCCATAAATCTCTATAATTCTACCCCTAGGGAGTCCTCCAACCCCTAAGGCAATATCAACTGGAAGTATTCCCGTAGGAATGACCTGTATATCAAATCTCTGGTTTGCACTTTCCCCCATGCGCATAATGGAGCCTCTACCGTATTGCTTCTCTATTTGCTCCATAGCAAGTTTTACCGCTTCCAACTTAGAGGATTGTTCTGACATTTGGCCATTATTGAGTGAAGTTTTAGGAGTCCTGCCCATTGTCAATGATTGTAAGGTGAATTTCTAAAAAATACAAGAACCTTTTTTGGTATTTTATAGCTCAAACTATGTTAAAATAAGGGGAATTCGGGGTGTAGTTTAGTGGTAGAATGCGCGGCTGGGGGCCGTGTGGTCCAAGTTCGATTCTCGGCACCCCGACATTTGTTCTTTAGCCTCAATTCAATTATAATTAACACCTAATGAATGATCTTTCTGAAAAAAAAGAAAAGGCGATAAAAGAATTCCCCGAATTAAAAAAAATTCCAGACGAAAATTTTCCAAAGCATATTTTTATAATCCCTGATGGTAATAGAAGGTTTGCTAAAAAAAATAGTAGACCTGCTTTTTGGGGACATGAAAAAGGATTTAAAGTCGCTATTAATCTACTTAGATTTTTTAGACCCTTCCCAATAAAAATAGTTACACTTTGGGGTTTTTCTTCTGACAACTGGAAGAGAGATGAAACCGAAATAAAAAATCTCATGAAAATTTTCGGTTTTATTATTGATAATTACCTAGGCGAAATTAAAGAATATAATTCAAGATTTGTGCATTTAGGCCGCCGCGATAGATTACCAATAAAATTACTAGAGAAAA
>CAZBFH010000055.1:0-3818 GCA_964491185.1 uncultured Gammaproteobacteria bacterium | reverse complement strand
CCAAGAGAAGAGCTCAGGAGGGAGCTTTTTAATTAAATGAAAAATTCTGCTCAAAAAATCTCAGCAACCACTCAGAAATTCATCGAGATTGAAGATATTGTAGATAATTTGGTTCTTCTAACGGGCGGCAAAGCATGCCTAGTTATGGAGGTTTTAGCTACGAATTTTGCGCTGCAATCAAAAGAAGAACAACAAATAAAAATTCTTTCATACGCTTCTCTACTAAACTCGCTCTCATTTCCAGTCCAAATAGTGATTCTGAGTAGAAAACTGGATATTAGCTCATATGTAAAACTCTTAGAGCAGCAAGCTACTAAGGCTCCGAATCCTAATCTTGCTGCGCAAATTACCATGTATAAAGATTTTGTTTCCCAGCTCGTCCACGATAAGTCTGTTCTTGACAAGAAATTTTACTTTGTTATTTCATTCTCATTCCTTGAAAAAGGGGCAGGCGGAATTTCAAACGCAAAAAACAAACAGGCCATAGTAATTGATGCCAAAAATCTTCTCATGTCTAAGGCTCAATCAGTCATTCAAGAGCTACTTAGAGCAGGAGTAAAATCAAAGATTCTTGAGAAAAACGAACTCATAAGGCTTTTCTACGAAATTTATAATCCAGACAGCGGCGCTCATATTTCAGATGGGATTAGCGACACTTTAGTAAAGAGTCAAAATTTAAACCTAGGGATCAAAACATGAAATTATTTAATAAAAATAAAACTAATCAAACTTCCCAGAATCCAATTCCAGGAGCTTCATCTCATCCAGTAAATGAAGGAATAAAAAGAATCGAAAGAGGAATGAATTCTGTTACGGATATTATTGCGCCTCCTTCAATCGAGGTGGATTTTGGCCATATTAGAGTAGGTGAAAAGTTTCATAAAACTTTTTTCGTTGTTGGATATCCTAGGTTTGTATCGCCCAACTGGCTTGAGCCATTAATAGACTTTGATCACTCGCTGAACATCTCAATGTTTGCATATCCCACTTCGTCTCCTGATGCACTTGATGACCTAAGAAGAAAGATTGGCGAAATGGAAGCCACCTTAATGGAGCAGCAGCAAAATAATAAAGTATTGGATCCATCGGTCCAGGCGGCACTAGAAGATGCGCTAGCGGTCCAAGAGGAGCTCGCAAAGGGCATTGAGAGATTCTTCCAATTCAGTCTTTATATAACGTTAGTATCCGAAGAAAAACACGAGCTAGACGAAGCATCTAAGAGATTAAAAACTTTACTTGCCTCTATTCTTGTTATTGCAAAACCAGCAACACTTCAAATGGAAGATGGATTTAAATCTACGATTCCACTTGGCCAAGATCAATTATTTTTACCTAGGAATATGGACACCACCTCTCTCGCATCCACTTTTCCTTTTACTTCTGCGACCCTAACTCAAGACAAAGGAGTTATGTACGGGATTAATCAACTGAATGGCTCTTTAATTATTTTTGACCGCTATTCTCTTGAGAATGGCAACGAAGTGGTTTTTGGTAAATCAGGATCAGGAAAATCATACTTAATTAAGCTTGAGGTCATGAGACAATTCATGTTTGGAACTGAGGTAATAATAATTGATCCTGAGGGAGAATATGGAATTCTTACTAGAACCATGGGTGGCGAATATATTGAATTTACCCCAGCTTCCCCTATCAAAATTAATCCATTTGATCTTTCAGGAAGATATGAAGAGGGAGAAAACGAGCTTGGCCTTAAAATCCTTTCTCTTCATGCGCTTTTAAGAATCGTAATGGGCGAGCTAGATTCTTCACACGATGCAATTCTAGATCGCGCGCTAGTCGAAACCTATAGGCAGAAGGGCATTACAGCTGATCCAACAACACAAACAAAAGAACCGCCCCTCATGGAAGACCTTTATAAGGTTTTGAATGGGAATGAAGATCCAATTTCAAAAGATTTAGCTTTAAGACTTGAAAAATTCATAAAAGGAAGTATGGCTGGAATATTTAATCAGCAATCAAATTTTGATATTAAAAACCCACTAACTGCTTTTTCTACACAAGGATTAGAGGATCAGCTTAGGCCAGTTGCTATGCAGATAATATTGGATTTCATATGGACAAGAGTAAGAAAAGATTTAAAGAAACGCCTACTAGTTCTTGATGAGGCTTGGTATTTGATGAAATATCAGGATTCGGCATCATTTATTCATGGCGTGGCCAAGAGGGCAAGAAAATACTATTTAGCCTTAACTACTGCTACTCAAGACGTTCAGGATTTCCTATCAACAGATTACGGAAAAGCAATTCTCTCAAACTCCTCAATTCAGATGCTTTTAAAACAAAGCCCGACTGAAATTGACCTCGTATCTCAAATTTTTTATTTGTCTGAACAGGAAAAACAACTCTTACTCTCTGCAAATGTGGGAGAGGGTTTATTTTTCGCAGGCCAAAGCCATGTCTCTATAAAAGTTCTCTCAGCGCCTTTCGAGCATAATCTTATTACGTCAAATCCAGAAGAACTTTTAAAAAGAGCTCAGCAGGAGAAAATCATGAATGACACATCGCTTGGCACGACACCTCCACCACCGGGAATGATGCCAGTAACTGAGCCTATGCAACAAGCGGTCGTGAACACTGGGACTCCAAATAATCAAGTTTCGACTCAACCTCAAATAATACCTGGATTTTCTGATTTCGATCAGAATAAATAAATATGGCTGATAATGAATCTCTATTAAGCTTAGAAAATGCAAGAAGAGTTGCAAAGCTACTTCGTCCCCTATCTCCCAAATCGAGGAATGAGCTACTCAGGGCAAAAAGTGAGGGAAATTTTCAAGAATTTCAGAAAGTAGCTTTTGAAAATCGCTTAAACGCCTCTTCTATTTGGACAGGTATAGACGATATTTGGCAACAAACCTCTCAGGGAGTTGATATCCCCCTGGAGGGATCAGATCCACTAATTTCTGGCTCTGAATCAAAAGGGCCAGGAATAGTGGGAACTGGAGCATTGGCAACAAGAACACTACTTGACAGAAAAGAAGGAACATACGAAAGGTTTCAAGAAGATACAGAAAGATACTCGGAGTTTGCTAGAAAAACCTGGGAAGAAGAGGAAAAGAGAAGGCTTAAGGATCCAAAGTATAAAGTTAGACCAGGAAGAGCAATTGACGCACAGGAGGCTTATGACAGAGCTCATAGAGAGTATCATGAGATGTTTGCTCGAACTGATGAGAAGAAAGCTAAGGAATGGCTTTCGAAGAATCCGTCGAATACTTCCCTAGCCCTAGCGTTAAATAAAGTTGCAGTAGAAAATAAAAAACTTACCTACGAAGAACTTAAAAAGATAAGAGAAGATCATGCTAAAACAATAGAATCCGTGTGGAATAAAAGAGATCCAGCAATGCGCTCAAGGGACAGGGTCCATATGCTTACTCAGGCCAGAGAGGAAATAAACGACCATTTGGCTTTTTCTTCTCCTGAAACAGTTAAGGAATGGGCAGATAAATATAATGATCCCGAGCTTCAAGCTGCAGTTGAAAGAAAAAGACAAAGCGACGAAGCCCAAGCCCTAGAAAATCAAGGAAGGATATCTAAAGCCTTAGGTCGAAATCCTGCTGCTAAATTTGCACCCCAGCCAGGAGCAACACCACCACAAGCAACTGTGGCACACGGCCCTCTTCCAGTTCTAAATCCAGCATTTAAAGTTACTGACCAAGAAACCTCAAGCGATTCCGAAAACACCAAATCCACGGATGATGAAAACTCTGAGAACGAAGATAAAAAACAAAAAAAACAGGGCATTCGAGGAAAATTATCCTACTACAGCCCTTCTCAAATTAGAGGAAGAGCAATTGCCA
>CAZBFH010000054.1:0-3943 GCA_964491185.1 uncultured Gammaproteobacteria bacterium | reverse complement strand
GAAAATCAAATTAAAGCTTAAAAAATAATGTTAAAGAAAATTTCTCCGTTGCTTATAATCTTTTTCGTATGGCTTATTTTTTCAAAACCATTCTTTTTTGAAAGTAAAATTCCTTATCCCACTTCATATCAATTGAATGCGCTTTCTCTTTGGAATACGAACGAAAAATATTTAGGGCCTATTAAAAATCCCGCCATACCAGACGTCGTTACTCAAATTATGCCATGGCGACATTTAACAATTGAGTCCTGGAAAAATCTTTCTATTCCGCTTTGGAATCCATATAGTTTTACTGGAACCCCACACCTAGCAAATTATCAATCAGCTGTATTTTCTATTACAAATTTATTTTTCTTTATTTTAAGCTTTAATAACGCTTGGGGACTTGCTGTCTTAATCCAGCCACTTCTTGCAGGAATTTTCATGTACCTATTTACAAGAAGCCTGAAGCTAAGCAATACAGCAAGCCTAGTTGCATCAATTTCTTTTATGTTTTCCGGCTTCATAACTACATGGATGAGCTGGACAACCCTATCACTTGCAATCTCATTTTTACCTTTTGCGCTTTTTTCTATAGAAAAATATTTTGAATTAAAAAAAAACATTTATCTCTTAATACTTTTCATTTCAATTCCGCTGTCTTTTTTTAGCGGACATTTTCAGATAAGTATATATTTTTTAATATTTATTACTTTATTTTTAATATTTAAATTATTAGAAACAAAAAATAAAAATGCTTTTATTAATTCTTCTGTATTTTTAATATTAGGGCTTTTATCAACGAGCATTCAAATACTTCCTTCAATCGAACTTTATCAAAATGCACCCAGAAGCATGATATTTCAAAAAATAAATGCAATTCCTTTCTATCATTTGGCAACAATCATTTCTCCAGATTTTTATGGAAACCCTGTAACAAGAAATAATTCTCTTGGCCATTATATCGAATGGAATATGTTTACTGGTGTAATTACATTTTATATTTCTCTTTATGCATTCTTTATTAAATCAAAGCAAGTAATATTTTTTATACTAATGGCTCTATTATCGTTATTATTATCTCTAGATACACCAATACTTGATGCCTTTGTAAATCTTAAAATTCCTGTTCTCTCAACTTCTTCGCTAAGTAGAATTCTTTGCTTATTCAGTTTTTCAATTTCTATTCTTGCAGCATATGGAGTAGGTAAAATTAAGAAAGATATGGACAATAGAGTACTAAAAAATATTTTTATTTGGTCGGCAATAATCCTCATTTTAGTTTTGATTTTATGGATTTATGTATTAGGAAATTTTATAAATCCAGATTTTATCTTAATTGCTAAAAGAAACTTAATACTTCCGACACTCTTATCCCTAGGATTAATAATGTCTGTATTAATTGGATTAAAAAAACAATTATTAAAAATTAGTCTTCTAATAATACTTATTCTAGTTATTTTTGACATGCTAAGATTCGCTACCAAATGGCAACCTTTCGAATCTAAAGAGCTTGCCTATGTAGAAACTCCAATAGTTAAAGAGTTAAAAAAATTAGACAAAAATTACAGAATATTTACTCCTTTCGGTGAAGAGGGAAGCGTTTATTTTAAACTTCAGTCAACGGAAGGCTATGATCCGCTTTATATAAAAAGATATGGCGAATTTGCAAAGTCATTAAGTGATGGAAAACTTCAAGAAGCAGACAGACTAGGTGCGTATCTTCCCGAGGAAGGAAAATATTTTCCAAAAATCATTGATGCCCTAGGCATTAGATATGTTCTTCAGAAAAATTCTGATATTGGAAAATCTTGGGCATTTCAATTTAATAAATATCCAGCAAGTAAATTTAATCTGATTTATGAAGACAATGATTTTCAAATTCTTGAAAACATGCAAGCATTCCCAAAAGCATATTTAGCAGGGAATTACGAAATAGAATCTAATTCACAGAAAATATTAAATAAAATTTATGATGAAAATTTCGATTTTAATAAATCTGTAATTTTAGAAATAGATCCAAAAATAAAAGTAGGGGAGAGGAATCTAGGAAAAGTACAAATAACTGAATACTCCACAAGTAAAATTTTACTAAATGCAAATTCCAATGTTAATTCTATTCTGGTCATCTCTGATAATTATTACCCTGGATGGACAGCAAAAATAAATGGTAATGATGTAGAAATTATCAGAGCAAATTACACTTTCAGAGCGATAGCAATTCCAGCTGGAAAAAATAATATAGAAATAATTTATTCACCTTTATCTTTTAAGGTGGGTGCTCTTATTTCTTTTACTTCAATCTTTGCAGCAATCTTAATATTAATAATTAAGTGGTATAATCTAGACGTATGGATATTGCGCAAACTAAAAATTGCGAAATCTGTTATAGAATATTCTGCAAAAAGTGTCAATGGGAAGCAGATAGGGAAGAGACGGAAAAAATCGTAAAAGGTAATTTAAAAAATTGCCCCGATTGCGGATGGAGCCCAAATTAAAATGGCAAAAGAACTTACATCAAGACAATTAGCCCAAAGGATGGATTTAGCAGTATCTTTGCCCACACGAACCCTAACATCACCAGTCGACAGAATGGTAAGACCTGCTCACTTGGGAGCTGTGCCATTACCATTGGGACTTGTTGAGGTAAGCGATGAGCCCGCACCAAAATATCCACCAGTAGAATTTGATTTTGACCCAGAAACTCATCAAATACGCCAGGTCCCTCAATTCACTGCGCATTTCTCCCATCCCTTTCACATGCCAGAGAGCAGGCTTATCGGCTACAGTCTTTATCCTCATTCCGTACTAAGAGAAAAAGGTAAAACCGTCCGCCCATCAGGAAATAATGATGACGACAGGCGAATTCTAATTCCATCATTCCATGCAATACTTCTACCTAGAGACTTAGAATACATGCCGGATAATCCATCTTTTTGGTATGCAAAAAATGGGCCAGACACAATCAAATATAATCCAGATGCAGACAGACTATACCTAGATAGTGGAAAAAGATTACCACGATAAAACACCTCGGAGATAAAAAATCACTTAAATAACCAGGAAGACAGAATACTTAAATAGATACATAAATTTAATGAAATTTTCGCATAATTAATTGAAATTTCGCGAATGTTTGACTCAACACCTCTTCTCCGGTATATCATTGTGCGACGTGATATATTTGTGAAAATAACCCGTGAAATTTAGTTATTTTTAAATTCTCCTTAAATAAATTACTTTTTTCGATAAATAACCCGCTTTATCCCCTGCTTTACATCACAAATTCAAAACCCTAATAAGGCTAAATCCCCTACTGATCAATTGGATATACTATAGAGACCTATAAAAATTAAATTAATGGAGGTAATTTGGCTTTTAACCCAAGTAGTCTTTTAATTTGTTTCCTCGAGATGGATGTCGGAGCTTTCTCAAGGATTTTGCCTCAATTTGTCTAATTCTTTCTCGAGTTACTGCAAACATTTTTCCTACCTCCTCAAGAGTTTTTGGCCTACCATCCTTAAGCCCAAATCTTTCTTCAAGAACTCTTCTTTCTCTATCAGATAAAGTGCCTAAAACTTGATCGACCTGTTCCTTTAAGAGCTCTCTACTTGCTGAATCAAATAAGGTTGGTGCCGCTGAGTCATGAATAAAATCCCCAAGACGAGAGTCTTCTTCGTCACTTACAGGGGATTCAAGACTTGCCGGTTCCTGAGAAATTTTAATAATCTCAAGTGCTTTTTCAGGATCTATGTCTAGTACTTTTGCAACCTCTTCTGGGGTTGGTTCTCTCCCTAACTCCTGCATTAACTTCCTGGAAGCTCTTAAAAATCTATTTATATTTTCAACCATGTGCACTGGAATTCTAATTGTTCTTGCTTGATCAGCAATTGCACGAGTTATAGATTGACGAATCCACCAGGTAGCATAGGTCGAGAACTTAAATCCTCTTCTCCAGTCATAT
>CAZBFH010000053.1:0-4018 GCA_964491185.1 uncultured Gammaproteobacteria bacterium | reverse complement strand
TATGAACCATTTTTACAAAGTGCCCTGCTCCTCCAGTTCCGAAATACCCATATCCTCCATCCGGATTTGAAAGTGTATCAAATATTGGTTTTAATAAATCATAGGCCTCTCTGTTTCCTCCGGCCATAAGAGGATATCCTTTTTCAAATGCGATTAGTCCGCCGCTAACCCCAATTCCTAAAAATTTTATGCCAATTTTCTCAAATTCCGTATATCTTCTATCAGTATCTTTGTAATTAGAATTTCCTCCATCAACAATAATGTCACCAGCTGAAACAAACTTACGTACTTCTGTTAAGACTTCTTCAACTGCGCTGTGAGGTACCATAATCCAGACTATTCGTGGTGTCGGCAAACCCTTAACTAAGCTTTCAATCGATTCATGTCCTTCTACTTTTGCAACCTTTTTTAACTCCCCTACATCTTCGGGTGAGCGATTCCAAACAGAAACTTCATGCTGGGCATCTGCTAACTTTTGTGCGATACGTGAGCCCATTTTCCCAAGTCCGATAATTCCAATTTTCATTACTAATAGTCTATGTTCGCACTTCTAATTTGTCAACGAGAACTGATATATTAAACAGATGTGGATTTCGTACTCTTTAATTTTCGCTCTTTGGACATCTATCAGCATGATCATCATCAAAAAAATGATGAAGGATATTTCTCCTATGGCCTTTACTGTAATTTCTCTTTCTTTTGTGCTTCCTTTCTCCATAGGTTTTTTACTTTTTTTCGGAGTCCCGGCTTTTACTCCGCAGTTTTGGAAATTTGTTTTTGTGGTTTCAATTTTAGATACAATCGCAGCGGTTATTTACTACAAAGCTCTTTCAATGTCAGAAATTTCTTTACTCGCACCAATCTCTTCATTTAATCCAGCATTTACTTTATTCTTCGCAACAATATTTTTACATGAAAATCCGACACCCATAAAGCTGATTGGAATTTTATTAATCATAATTGGCGCTTATTTACTTAATGTCGATCAAATAAGAGCTGGAATTTTCAAACCTATTTCCAAACTTTTATCAGATAAAGGGGTTAAACTATTTCTAATTTCAAATCTAATCTGGGGAATGACTCCGATCCTTCAAAAGAAAGCAATTTTTGAAACGACTCCAAATATCCCAATCACTGTTCCCGCAATCGAAACCATATTCATAATTATTTTTCTACTCCCTTTTCTTTTCAAGATGAAAAATATTAAAAAATATACAAAAACAAATCTAAGTACACTTTTAGTCTATGGATCCTTAGCAACAGTAGGACAATTCGCGGCACTTACTGCTTTTTCTCTAAACAATGTCGCATATGTCACTGCAATTTTTAAACTCTCAGCACTTTTTTCAATTATTTTAGGAGCAGTCTTATTTAAAGAGCATCATATTCAAGAAAGATTTTTAGGAGCATTTGTTATGGTAATAGGCACTATATTAATAGCATTATAATTTTGTTAAAATCAAATCATGAAAATCATATTTTTAGGAACTAACGGCTGGTATTCATCCCCAACCGGCGACACGCCCTCAATTTTAATCGATACTAAAGATCACTACATAGTTCTTGACGCAGGAAATGGAATTTATAAATTAGACGATTTCATAAAAGAGGATAAACCAATTTCGATGTTCATTACCCATTTCCATTTAGATCATACATCAGGTCTACATATTCTTAATAAATTTGATTTTAAACAAGGAATTGATGTATATATTGGCGCTAATAGAACTCAAGATTTCGAGACATTGGTAAATCCTCCATTTACTGTCGGATACAAACCAAGACCAGATAACATCTATAATTTAAAAACTGAAATTAGGCTTCACGAATTATCTGAGGAAGGAGAAAGTATTCCATTTAAAGCTTGGGCGATTGAACAACATCATGCATATAAAGATCATGGGTATAGATTTGAATTAGAAGGAAAAATTATTTCTTATACTGGTGACTGTGGACTTACGGATGCGGCCCGAAAACTTGCAAAAGACTCTGACGTTTTCATCTGCGAATGCGCAGCTAAAGATAACACAGAAACTGAGTGGGGGCATTTTGATGCAATCCAAGCAGCTACTTTAGCCAAAGAAGCAAATGTAAAAAAATTAATTCTTACACATTTTGGCGCTCATATTTATACAACTCTTGAAAGTAGAAATGAAGCAGTTGAGAATGCTAAGAAGATTTTTACAGAAACTTATGGAGCTAATGATCTTTCGGAATTTGAAGTCTAAACTACTTCAGAGCCAACTTCCACGTCTTTATTTGGTTCAAGTAAAACTATATTTTCTCCACCGGTTCCAGTCGCCATAAGCATTCCCTGAGACTCTTCACCCTTAAATTTTCTAAATTCTAAATTAACAATAAATGGCAAAGTTTTTCATACCATCTCCTCTGGTGTATAACTTAAAGCAATTCCACTAACTATTTGGCGCTGAAATTCACCGAAGTCTACTTGGAGTTTTAGTAACTTGTCAGCGTCCACGACTTTCTCACAAGCTATAATCTTTCCTATTCTTATTTCTACTTTTTTAAAATCGTCAAAATTTATTTGATCCATTTTTTTCCATCCTGCTCTATTAGCGCATTTCCTTCTTCTGGCCCCCACGACCCAGATGCATACTTAGAGATATTTTTTTCATTCTCCCATGTTTTTAGAATATTGTCTAGAAGTTTCCAGGAGTTTTGGATTTCGTCACTTCTCGAAAACAAAATTTGGTCTCCTGCAAAAATATCTAAAAGTATTTTTTCATATGCATCAAGCCCTGTAGTTCCGAAGTCATCTTTATAATTAAACTTCATATTTACACTCCCAAGCTTCAGCTTCGCACCTGGTTGCTTTGCGATCAATCTTAGAGTTATTCCTTCATCTGGCTGAATTCTAAAAGTAAGAACATTTCCGATTTCTGGACATCCATATTCCTTAAAAAGCAAATGACAGGTTTGAATAAAAACCACAGAAATAGTTATCACTTCCTTTTCCATTCTTTTACCAGATCTAATATAAAATGGCACTCCCTGAAATCTTGGAGTATTAACAAAAAGCTTCATCGCCACATAAGTCTCAGTATCAGATCCTTCTTCAACTTCTTCCTCATTCTCATAATCATCATATTGCCCTCTCACTACATTTTTATTTGCGAGCGTCACAGCTCTAGTTACTTTGGCTCTTTCATTTCTTACATCTTCTTTCGTAAAACTACGGGGCTGCTCCATAGCAACTGAGGAAATAAGCTGCATGATATGGTTCTGAACTACATCCCTAAGCATCCCCACTCCATCAAAAAAATTTCCTCTGTTTTCTATTCCTTCTTTTTCAGCCCATGTAATTTGAACATGATCAATGTTTTTATTATTCCAAACAGGTTCAAAAATACTGTTAGCAAATCTAAAAGCCAGTATGTTCTGAACTGTTTCTTTTCCTAGATAGTGATCTACTCTAAAAATCTGTTTTTCATCAAAAATTTTTGAAAGCTTTTCTTCGAGCATTTTCGCCGTCTCGGCATCTTTTCCAAATGGCTTTTCTATAACTACACGAGTCCATTTATTACTCCCCTGACCGCATCCTTCAGAAAGTTTTGTACTTACTAATTTATCTAAAATATCTGAGTAATGCTGTGGTGGAGTCGCAAGATAGAAAAATCGAGTGATACATGCCCCAACTTTTGCGTCAAGTTTATTTAGATGCTTAATCAAACTTTCATAGCCTGATTTATTTTCAAAAGTTCCTTTTTCATAGTGAAGATGCTGCGAAAATTCTTTCCATCCCTCCAGTTTGGCTAAATCCTCAAAAGAATCCCTAAATTCCTCGTCAGCATACGCACGCCTTGAAAAACCCACTATGAAAAATTCAGGAGGCAACATTTTTTTATTAAACAATGAAAGAAGTCCTGGAATAAGTTTGTGGTGAGTAAGATCTCCTGTGGCTCCAAATATTATAAGAACAAATGGGCTTTTAAGTTCTTGGAATATTTCAGGGCTATCCATTCGATCATTATATGTCTTGACACCAAAAACTTCAAAG
>CAZBFH010000052.1:0-4330 GCA_964491185.1 uncultured Gammaproteobacteria bacterium | reverse complement strand
AAGAAAGGTTTTCCAGATTTAGTAATAAATAAATGATCTTCTGTAACTTTTGGGCGAATATCTAAATACCTCTTTAAGGCTTCCTGGGCCCTTTTATTAAGGGGTACTAGGCGTTCTATGTGTTTTTCCATTGCAGGGATATGAAGTGACTCTTTTTGGATATCTGAAAGACGTAGCGCTGTTAATTCTCCGATTCTAATACCGGTTTGAAGTAGTAACTCAATAATTGCACTCATTCTAGCATCATTTCTTGCTGCGTCACGTAGCGCTCTATATTCAGTAGGAGTTAGGATTCTAGGTGGAGCAAGCTGATATTTAGGATGTGCAACTAATAGGGAAGGGTCATCTGTTATAAATTCATTAACTTTTAAAAACCTATAAAAAGTCCTTGTAGAATTGATTTTTCGAGAAATTGACTTTGGGGTATATCCATCATTGTTCATTTTGGCTAAGAACGCTTCTATATCTTCCTTAGAAACATCATGAACGTGATTTCTTTCAAGCTCATTTAGGAAGCTTACGAGCTGCTCGATATCTTTTCCGTATGCTACAATTGTAGAGGTCGAGTGACCCTTATCTTTTAGGAAACTTTTGAACTGCGAACTGGCATCAACGAGTTTTATTTGATTCATAATGGCCTATAATATCACAGTTCTGAGCTTGTAGTCAACTATGAAAAAAATAATTTTCTTCATCGCTATAATCATTTGCTTACTCGTAATTAATACACTTATACGCTCAATTTATGATTTATGGAGTAAGCAAGATCTAGTTGTAACTGCAGAAAATGATCTAAAAAGAGAAAAAAGAGAAAATACCAAGTTAAAGCAGCAATTAGTTTTGGTTCAGGATGAAAATTTTGTAGAAACTGAGGCTAGAAATAAGCTTTTTATGGTAAAGCCTGGAGAATCCGGTGTAATTGTGCCATCTGACCTTATTCAGAAGAAAGAAAAAAAAGAAGTGGAAAATATTCCAAATTGGCAAAAATGGGTGAATTTATTTAAGAATTAAGACTCTTTTATCTTAATTTCACTCTCAACTTGAGGTTCATCGAATAGATTTGAAGCAGATCCACCCCGCAAGAATAATTCCATAAATCGGTCGGTGTGTCCAGACGAACCTGGCGCAAAGGCTAATTCTCCTTCGTGAATGTTAAAAGTGCCGTCAGTATAAGTGGCTACATGTTTCTTGCCATTTACTTCTACTGTTAGCATCTGGCCTGGCTTATATTTAGCCTCAGAAGAGTAAATTGAGGTCTTTATGTTTCCATAGCCATCAATTGAAGCAATTACATTTTTAGGTGCATCTGGAATTATATTAATATCTTCAGGAATTACTATAAAAGATTCATCTCCTTTTATCATCTTATCTACAGGAAAGGGGTATTTATCTCGTGATCTAAATTGAGATCCTTCATTTTCTACAATCACGTGATGGAATTTATCTATAAATGGTTTTATAAAGGAGAAATTATAGCCTGCATTGATTCCAACTAATTCAAATCCATTTTTAAGTTTTGCATACATAAGAACTTCTCCTTTATTATTTTTCTGAGCATGTTTCTTATCTTTTCTTGGAGCAGTGTTGGAAAAAATATAAGTATTTTTTAAATTTGGTGTTAAAGCTACCTGATAAATCCAAAATCCAGTATTAATAGTTGAGAAGGGAGGAGTTGATTGAGTGTGAATAAATACGTTAGGAATGAGGTTTCGGAGCCTAATTATAACCTCAGTAAAAGCGGGATCTCCTGTTCCATAATCTGAAATAAGAATTAAAGTTTTATCCACAGCCGTTAAATATACCAAAAATCAACTAAAAAAGGAAGCATAAGCTTCCGGGAGTTGTGGCGGCGGCGGGGTTCGAACCTGCGACCATTGCCTTATGAAGACACCGCTCTACCACTGAGCTACGCCGCCAACAGCCTCAAGTATACCAGAAAATGCATTGAAATTAAACTCGCGTGGGTTTGCTCTGAGGCTGTAAAGCTGTTATAATGCTCTTACGCGCGGGGTAGTGTACAGTGCACGTGAGGCTCATAATCTCACAGGCTAGGCGCAACTCCTAGCCCCGCAACATAGTCTTGGCTCGCAATTGCGAGCCTATTTTATATAATACGATTATGGATCAGTTTAAAGATAAAAAAATTGCAGTAATAGGTGAAGGATTAGAGGGTAAATCTTCTATAGAATTTTTCAAAAGAAATGGTGTATATGTAGAAATTCGAGATCAAAAACAGGGAGATGATTATTTAGAAGATCTTGAAAAATTTGATTTAATAATTCGATCCCCAGGCGTTAAGTTATCCGATCTTGAAGGTAAGGTTTCTAGAGAAAAGATATCCTCTCAAACAAAAATATTTATGGATCTTTGTCCGGCACCCATAATTGGAGTCACGGGAACAAAAGGTAAGGGAACAACCTCAAGTTTAATTTATGAGATGTTAAAAGCTGATGGACGAGATGTGTATTTAGGAGGAAACATAGGTGTTCCGCCTTTTGAATTTTTAGAAAAATTAAATGGAGCAAGTTGGGTAGTTTTAGAATTGAGTTCATTTCAGCTCCAAGATCTAGAAAAAAGTCCACATATCGCAGTTATGCTTATGGTAACTTCAGAGCATATGGATTATCACAAAGATCACAGGGAATATATTGAAGCGAAAAGAAATATTTTAAGTCATCAAACAGATAACGATTTTGCGATCGTGAATAGAGACTATCCGCCAAGTAATGAATCAGATATTTTAACAAGTGGAAAAGTTTATTACGTATCTCGCGAAAGAGAAGTAGAGGAGGGGTGTTTCGCATTAGGAAATCAAATAATTCTTAGAACAAATGGTAACTCGATTCCTGTAATTGATACCCGAGAACTTCAGTTAAAGGGAGATCATAACCAGGAAAATGTAAGTGCTGCGACAATTGCCGCGTATTTGGCAGGAGTTAGGGTAGGAACTATAATAAAGGCGATTCAGTCATTTAAAGGCCTAGAGCATCGGCTTGAATTGGTAACAACAGTTGCTGGAGTTGAATACTATAATGATTCATTCTCTACAACGCCTGAAACAGCTATTGCTGCCATAAAATCTTTCAATAATCCTGAAATTTTGATACTTGGGGGATCTCCTAAGCAGAGTGACTTTTCTGAATTGGGTAAGGTAATAGGAGAATCGGAAAATATAAAAGCAATCATAGGAGTTGGTGTTGAGTGGCAGAGAATAAAAGCTGAGATTAAAAATGTCAGACCTGAAACCTTAATTATAGAAGGCGCTGATAGCATGGAAAAGATTGTTTTGGCAGCCTCAAAATTAGCAGTTTCTGGGGATGTTGTTTTGTTAAGTCCAGCTTGTGCTTCATTTGGAATGTTCGAAAACTACAAAGACCGCGGAAATCAATTCAAGGAACAAGTGAATAATTTGAAAGAAAATTCCTCACAATGAAACCTTCGTTTAAGATAATTTCAAAAGATAAATCTGCAAGAGCGGGAGTGATTAAAACTCCTCATGGAGATGTACTTACGCCTGCGTTTTTTCCAGTCGGCACAAAAGGGACTCTTAAAAGCATGACAGGTGCGCAAATACGGGAAATAAAACCTCAGGCAGTCTTGGGAAATACATATCATCTTATGCTTCAGCCAGGAGAGGATATGGTCGAAAAAATGGGCGGACTTTCTAAAATGATGGATTGGAATGGCCCTACTTTTACTGATTCGGGCGGATTTCAGGTTTTTTCTCTTGGTGTCGGGCTTGAAAAACCAGGAGTTAAATTCTTAAAAGATCCTTCGACAAGCTCAGGACAAGAGAATGAAGAACCGAAGCCGAGATTAAATAAAATCACAGAAGATGGAGTGGAGTTTCAGTCTCATATTGACGGAAGTAGGCATATGCTTTCGCCTGAATCATCTATTGAAATCCAGGAAAAACTGGGCGCAGATCTAATAGTAGCTTTTGATGATTTAGAGTCGCCTACTTATGATGAGGCTAAGACAAAAAAGTCCCTAGATCTTACAGAGAAATGGCTTTTAAGGTCTCTGAAGGCCCAAAAAAGGCCGGATCAGCTTATGTATGGCGTAACTCACGGTGGGCAGTTTGAGGATCTTAGAAAAAAGTCCGCGGAATTTGTAAATAAACACTTTGATGCGATAGCATTAGGTGGCGCTCATGCTTCTAAGAAAAATCTTTATGAAGTAGTGGAATGGACCGTTGAAGAATTGGATGAAGAAAAGCCAAGGCATTTACTCGGAATTGGTGAAGTGGATGATATTTTTGAAGCAGTTGAGCGGGGAATAGACACTTTTGACTGTGTAATTCAGACTCGTCTTGGAAGAATGGGTCATG
>CAZBFH010000051.1:0-4475 GCA_964491185.1 uncultured Gammaproteobacteria bacterium | reverse complement strand
AAGCTTGTAGATATTTTAAAATGCATTTCTTGCACTCGGGATCACTTCCCGACATCTCCACAACTAAAAAACCCGCCTCGTGCGGGTTTTTTAATAAATATGAAAGTAATTGAATACGGACCAAATTCAGCGCCAAACAATTTAAGATTTAATCCCGATGGAGCTATAGTTAAAGTAGCGCGCGAAGCTACTCCATTACTAAGCGGGCAAAGCGCACTACTTACCCAAGCCGCAGATCCACGAGTAGCTGAACTTTTGGTTTATACAGGCGAGATCCAAAGACACACGCTCGGAAGATTAAGGCTAAACGCAACACTTGGATTTGATATTATTCATGGAACCAATCTAGAAGCAGAAGAAGCAATAACGCGCATAAACAACGCTCATGCAAATCCAGATTTTAGACGTAGACTAGTTACAACAACAGGCGCGCACCAAGAAGGTCAGCCCTATTCCCCAATGACTCAAGAAAGCCAAGGAGTAGTTGCAGGAACATTAATTGTCGGCTCAGTTGAAGGATACCAAAGATTTGTCGGTCCTTTATCTGATTCTGAAAGGGATGAATACACTAAAGACGCGATCTCAGGAGTTTTTGCCCCAATGGGACTGCAACCAAAAACTCTACCTGAGACATATGATGGCATCCAAACTCATCTAGAGACAATGATTTATGATGGTAGACTTGCAGTAGGTGGCGCTGCAATGAGCCTAATGCCTTATGTTTTATTAGAACATGCCTCAATCCCAAGAGCAATCAAAAATTTTATGCGACTTCAGGCGCTTGATATGCTACACCCAGAATTAATGAGACAATATGGACTAAGAATCACCCCCGGAGAGAGAAGAGCTTCGAGAAGACGCGCAGATGATATTAAAAAAGCATTACCTCAAATGCCTGACTTTATGAGATATAATCCTCAATTCCTTACTGAAAAAAGAAGAGCAAATGGAGATGCTATTACTCCCTGGCAAAAGCAACACCCCAGACTTTACTCGATCCTGACTTCTTTAAGGCCTTAGTTGCTTCATAAATTGTGGCTCCTGTTGTCAGAACATCATCAACAATTAATAAGTTCATATTTTTTAGAGCAACTGCAAATTTTTTATTCACAATAAATGCATCTTTTAGGTTTTCTCTTCTCTCTTTTTTACCTAACCCCACTTGAGTTATTGTTTCCCTAGTTCTTTCTAGGCAATCTAAAACTTTGATATTTAATCTTTTTCCAAGCTCTTTTGCTAAAATTTCAGCCTGATTATAACCTCTCTTCTTGTACCTCTTGGCACTTAAAGGAATTGGAACAAGAAAAATATCATCCTGAACTTGTTTCAGGATCTTATTAAATTCTTCATCCTGAATTAAAGAGTCATATAAAAGATCAGCGATAAAGACAGACAAACCTGAAATATACGGTCTGTATTTGAATTGATAAATCAGTTTCTTAGATATTTTATTAAATACAACTCCTGTAAAAATTCCTTCCGGACTATTTCTCTTCCGACAATTTGGATGAGTTTTTCCATCAAATGAGGGATTACCGCACACTAAACAAATGTTTTTAGTGTCAAATGAAAGACGCGAAAAACAATTCGCGCAAAGGTAATCTCCGTATTTTTTGCAATTTACACAATATTTTGGGAAAATAAAATCAAGTAGGCCCATACACATATATAAACATAAATGGCAAAAATATTTTTATTTAGACATGGACAGACCACTGATAACATAGAAGGCATTTTTTCAGGAAAGCGTGATCCAAATCTTACTGATTCTGGAATTGAGGAAGCTAAGAAAATTGCCCGGGAGCTTAAAGAAGAGAAGGTTACAAAAGCTTATACTTCTCCTCTTCTTAGATGCAAGCATACTCTTGAAATTGTTCTAGAGCCTCATAAAGGAACAGAAATAATGGTAGTGGCAGATCCTAGAATTCGCGAAAGAGACTATGGAGATCTAACTGGAAAGAGTAAGAAAAAAACCGAAGAACTTTATCCTAAAGAATATCCGGGTTGGCACAGAGGCTATGATTCTCCTCCTCCAAATGGCGAAAGCATTAAAGAAGTTGAAGCAAGAGTAATGGAATTTCTAAATGAAGTATTAGCAAATGTTTGGCAAAATGACGTAATTTTTATATGCGCATCTGGAAATAGTATAAGACCATTTAGAAAGCACTTTGAGAAAATGACTGACGTTCAAATGGCATCCTACGAAAACGAGCGAGGCAAAATCTACGAATACGAAGTCTAATGTCCCTTACCTGTTGCAGTTTGTGCCGCAGAACCCACAACTGCTGCAAAACCGGGCCCCATCGCTCCAGCGGCAATTCTAAAGATTAAAGCTAGATACTTCTTCTTACCCTCTTCCGTCGCAAGAGCTACATCAAGCCCTCCAGGAGGACGCTCGCCTTTTTCTTTCAATGCAGTTTCATACTCTAGAACTTCTTTGCTCTTTCTATATTTAGCGATAATAGATTCACCCAACTCCCCTTGGGATTCAATATATTTAATTTGACCTTCGTTCAGCTTTCATCTATTTAGCAGGTGCATATTAATAGCATTAAATGCTAATTCAGTAGACCATTTAACCACAAAGTCATGATCGGACATTAGCTTATTTACTTCAGCTTGATTTCCATTATATGCTCTTAAAAGCTCCCTCTCAAGAATTTTCGCTGGACCTTTTCCATTGGCACTTAAGAGGTGGAAAACCACGTCTTCTCTAGCTTTAAAAACATCTGGAATAACCTCTTCTGTTTTTGTTCTTCTTCCAAATCCAAATCTACCTGTTTTTTCTGTTATTAAAAATCCTTTTGGAATAGTCCTATGATAAGCGGCTTTTACCCGAGCTGTCATGAATTTATCCATTTCTGATCCACTTTTTTGAGCCTCTTCAACCAGCCTATTATTAATTACTTCCTGCTCTGCATCATTTACTTCTGCAATTGCAGCGGGAAGTAATTCAACAAGATCTCTGGCATATTCAGTTTCAAAACCCAATCTGTTATCTCGAATGGCCTTAAGATTAGCTTGAGCTTGTTTTAGAGCTGCCTCTGCGGTGGCGACATCATTATCAGCTTGCTCTCTGTTTGATTTATTTTTTGCGATAGCACTATCTAGCCCCCCATCTCTTTCTTCCGCTAACTTATTTCTCGTAACTATATCTTTTTGTAATTGTCCATAGGCTGCTGTTTTAGCTTCGAATTCGGCTTTTGCAGCTTGAACTTGAACCGGATCAGCTCCTGACTCAGCCCTGCTCAACCATTCATTTTCAGCCTTATCTAGAAGTCTTTTTGCTAATTTAAGTTCACCATCTAAACCTCTAGCTTCTAGAGCAGCTAGCTTATCCCTAAGCTCTCCGTCTCTGCCTGGCTCTGGAAGAAGAGACGCTCTTCTCTCAGCTAATCTTGTTTCCTCTGCTCTGGCAGTACTTTGTCTAGCTGCGGCTTCTGAATTCGCCCTAGCAACTCTGTCTACAATCTCCTGAGCCTCTTTAGTATCAGGAGGAATTTCACGAGATTGGATCTCATTATACCTTCTTACTAATGCCTCAAACACTTGATCTTTTTTCCCAAGCTCTGAATTAGCTAATGCGACAATAAGATTGGGATCGTCAATTGTGAATCCAGTCATTTCCTGAAACAATGATTTAAGAGCTTCTACTTGTCCCGAAATATTGCTTATATCGCGCCCGCTTAATGAACGTGTTTCGATAATTTTCCTGGCCACCTCGCCAGCAATGATAATCTGCGCTTGTCTTACACCTTCTGCGGAAGCTTGATCACCATCGAAGATTGCCAGCGACTCATTTCCTGATCTAGATACAATTGAGGCGTCTCTTTTTTCCGCTTGAGCTCTTGGCGTTACAGCCTCAGCAGACTTGGTAGATTTATTCCCAAACAATTCAGTAAGCGAACTAACGGTTCTTAGTGGTCTCGGGGGATCTTGAACCAATAAACCCCTTGCTTCATTTGCTTGTTGAATTATTGCTGCCTGCTCTGGAGAACGAACTGCACCAGCTAATAATCCCTGAGATTCCGGACTTAAAGCCGTTATTCTTGAGACTTCTACTTTAACTTGTGGCACATTTGGTACTCCTGGCTCTCCACTACTCATATTTTTTAGTAAATGATTTTGCTAATTTAACTGCTTTGTCAATTTTCCCATTTTGCGCCAATGCTAGTACTCCTGAATATACCTCGCTGTCTTTCTCCTCGCTCGTTATTACTTTTTCTTTCGTTACCACCTCTGACAAAACTGGCCAGCGTATAGAAACAGTGTCAAGAAAAACTCTTAATTCTGTTGTGTTATTAATTTTTTCAATTTCATCATTTATCTGTCCTGCAATCTCTGAAATTTCCTCTAGACTTAAGCTTCCTTTTTCAAAAACATCAATTAATTTATAGGCTAAATCTTTTTCGATCTGATGCCTGTGCTGGGCAAAATCCTCCATCATTACAGTATTGTTTGTTTGAGAATAAATT
>CAZBFH010000050.1:0-4552 GCA_964491185.1 uncultured Gammaproteobacteria bacterium | reverse complement strand
TGAAAAGTCTGTTCCTGCGATCGATGAAGATGCAATTACGATTGGAATTGAGGCTGGAAAAAGAGCACTTCAAATGTCAGGGGTAAATCCTAAAAAAATAGGATGCGTTTATTTTGGATCTGAAAGCCACCCATATGCAGTTAATCCTTCATCTTCAATTGCTGCTGAATATCTTCAGATAGGGCCGGATTATATGGCTGCAGATCTTGAATTTGCGTGTAAAGCTGCAACTGCGGGAATGCAAATAGCGAATTCTTTAATTGAAAGCGGACAAGCAGAGTATGGACTGGCGATTGGTTCTGATACGGCTCAGGGAAAACCACATGATGCACTGGAGTACACGGCGGCTTCAGCAGGAGCCGCATATATTTTAGGATCTAAGAAAAATGAAATCATTGCAGATATTTTAGAAACTTCTTCTTTCACATCAGATACACCAGATTTTTGGAGAAGAGATGGTATGCGATATCCTTCTCACTTCGGAAGATTTACTGGAGAGCCGGCATATTTTATGCACGTAATAAATGAAGCAAAAAAACTCCTATCAAAAACCAAATTAAAAGTAGAGGATTTTGATTACTGCGTTTTCCATATGCCAAATGGGAAATTTCCAAGAGTGGCTGCAAGAAAACTTGGTTTTACGAAAGAGCAGCTTGAGCCATCATTAATAGTTGATAAAATAGGAAATCCATATTCAGCGTCCGCTTTAACTGGTCTTGCTGCTGTTCTTGATATCGCAAAACCAGGTCAAAAAATATTTTTCGTGAGCTACGGTTCTGGTGCCGGATCAGATGGGTTTATTTTTAAAGCTACAAAAAATATCTCTGCAAAGCAGAATAAGGTTTTAAAGGTTGAGGAGCAGATTAAAGACAAAAAATATGTTAGCTACCCACAGTATCTAAAGCAAATGCATACGTTATGAAAGTAAATATTTTAGGAGTCGCAACAACTGAATTTGGTGAATTATGGAATAAATCACCGCGTGCTTTAGCTAGGCAAGCAATAGAGGGTGCGCTAAAAGATGCTAAATTAAAAGCTAAAGATATTGACGCCTTATATGTGGGCAACATGCTTGCAGGGATTTTAGGAAACCAAGCGAATTTGGGAGCGTTTTTCGCAGAAGAATTAGGATTATTAGTTCCGGCGATTAGAGTGGAGGGTGCATGTGCTTCGGGAGGATTAGCATTAAATTCTGGAGTAAATAGTATTCTGGCGAGGCAATATGAAACAGTTTTGGTATTAGGAATTGAAAAAATGACTGATTCTTCCCAAGACGATGTAACAACGGGACTTATGGCAGCGGGGTCTGACAATGAGAGAATGGCAGGAGCTACTTTTCCTGGAATTTATGCATTAATGGCGCAAGCCTATATGGATAAATATAAAGTTTCAGAAGAAACATTGGCTTCTATTTCTGTAAAAAATCACTTTCATGGGTTTTTAAATGATAAAGCTCAGTTTAGAAAGCAAATTACAGTAGCGGACGTTATGAAAAGCGGGCGAATTGCAGATCCATTAAAACTTCTTGATTGTTCGCCTATTTCTGATGGAGCATCAGCTGTTGTGATTAGCAGTAAGCCGCGAAAAAATAAAAATGTTTATATATCAGCAAGCGAGGTTGGAACAGATACTCTAGCGCTTCATTCAAGAAAATCTTTTGTGAGTCTTGGTTCAGTAGCGAGTGCATCTGTTAGAGCGTATAAAAGAGCTGGTTTAAAACCCACCGATATTGATATTGCGGAAATTCACGATTGTTTTTCGATTGCTGAAGCGATCGCTGTAGAAGATCTAGGTTTTTCTAAAAGAGGTGAAGGTGCGCGCGATATTGAGAGTGGAAAAATGACCATAGGTAAAGGAGAAATAATCACAAATCCTTCAGGAGGACTTAAGGCTTGTGGGCATCCAGTAGGGGCCACCGGTATAAAACAAGTTGTAGAAATTACAACTCAGCTTAGAGGAGAAGCAGGAGAAAGACAAGTTAAAGGCGCAAAAATAGGATTAACGCATAATGTAGGAGGATCGGGAGCTGTTGCGGCAGTTCACATAATACAAAAATGATTACAACACCTGTAAAGCTTTGGAGAAGACAAAAAAATGTTGCAAGCCATATCGGAAGAATTGGTGTTATCCTAAACTGGACAATTGTTAGAGTTCCGCCGTGCGCTTTTCATCACGAAGCACCATATCCAGTTGTGATTATCGAATACGAAAATAAAGAAAGAATGATTGGTCAACTTGTGGATTGGGAGGAGGAAGATCTTAAGAAGGGGCAGAAAGTTACGGCAGTATTGCGTCGATCTTTTTCAGGAGATACTGAAGGAGTTATCGCATATCACATTAAATTTAAACCCTATGATATAATCGCTCAAAATCTGCTTAAGAATAAATGAAAATAATAAAAGTTTCAGCACCAGGAAAATTACATTTATTAGGAGAACATGCAATTGTTTATAACAAGCCTGCAATTTTAACTGCAGTAAGTAAAAGGTGTCTTATCACTATTGCTCAGCGTGAGGACGGTAATATAAAAGTTTCTTCGCGTAATTTTGATAAAGAGCTAGTTCTTTCATTTGATGAAGTTGTTGATAAATTCCAAAAGGCTCAAGAAGATTGGGATAAATATGATAAAGAAAATGACATCCCTCTTTTAAAATCTATAACTCGCGATCCGCTCGATTATCCCTTTATAATTATTGGTCAATTTATAAAACATTATGATTTAAAATCTCTTTCAGGATTTGATCTCTTAATTGACTCTGAAGTTCCAGTGGGAGCTGGAATGGGTTCGTCTGGCGCATTATCTGTTTCAATAGTTGGTGCTTTAAGTTTGCTCGTTGGTAAAAAATTAGATAAGAAAACTATTAACGAAATCGCATTTTTATGTGAAAAGAAAAAGCATGGTAAGCCATCAGGTGGAGATAATTCAACGAGTTGTTACGGTGGATTGGTGTGGTTTAAAAAAGACGACGGAGTAAAACCAATGGACATGAAAATGTCAGAAGATATTACAAAAAACTTTTACATAATTAATACCGGTACCCCAACTGAGTCGACAGGGGAAATGGTGAGTCTTGTAAGAAAACTTGTAGAGGAAAATGAGCTTTTAACAAAGGAAATTTTTGATAGACAGGAAGAATTAGTAAAAGATCTTCGTCTCGCAATTGAAAAAAATATCTCGCGTCAAATTCCAGGAATTATTAAAAGAGGCGAGGCAAATCTAGAAAAAATTGGAGTTGTTTCGGATTATGTAAAAAAAATAATTAGAGATATTGAGAATTCAGGCGGAGCAGCTAAAATTTGTGGAGCTGGGGGAACGACAAAAGCCACAGGAATAATTCTCATTTATCACACCGATTTGCAAAAATTAAAAGAAGTGCTAAAATCACATAAATTGACTCCTTCGCAACTTACGCTGGGAGTTGAAGGGTTAAGAGAAGAATGAATAAAGTAACTGTATCGGCGCCGGGGAAATTAATGCTTTTCGGAGAACACGCTGTTGTATATGATCATCCATGTCTTGTAACTGCAGTTGATCAAAGAATAAATTTAACAGCGGAAATAATTGATGAGCCAAATTTTGAACTAGAAGCGACTGACGTAGATGTTACAGGTTATAAAAAATCTATTTCAGAATTAGGAGTTGGAGATGTTCCAAAAGGAGCAAAGTTTGTAGAAATCGCAGTAAAAAACCTGTATGAGAAATTTGGTTTGACTAAGGGTTTACGAATCACTACTTCTTCAGAGTTTTCTTCTAAGTTTGGATTTGGATCTTCCTCTGCTTCTACAGTCTGCGCTGTAAAAGCTCTTTCAGAATTGTTTGACCTAAAATTAGATAACAAAGCGGTTTTTGATTTAGCATTTAAAGCAGTTTTAGACATTCAAGGAAAAGGTTCAGGATTTGATGTAGCAGCAGCGACATATGGCGGAACTCTTTATTTCGTAACTGGAGGAAAAACAATTGAGCCATTAAATATTGACTCTTTACCGTTAATAGTAGGCTACACTGGAGTTAAAGCAGATACTGTAACTTTAATAAATCAGGTTAAGGAAAAATTCGCAGATAATAAAACTAGACTTGATGAAATCTACAATGAGATTGATGCGCTTGTAGAAAAAGCAAAGCCAGCAGTTGTTAATGGAGACTGGGAAGCTGCAGGAAAGCTTATGGTTGAAAATCAAACACTTCTAAAAGAATTGGGAGTAAGTATTGATAAGTTAGACCAAATGATTGAAGGAGGAATAAGTGGCGGAGCATACGGAGGAAAACTATCTGGAGCTGGCGGAGGAGATTGCATGATTGCATTTGGCCCAGCGGAGAGCTTGGATAGCATTGAAAAAGGAATTGAAAATGCCGGCGGAGAAGTACTAAAAGTGAAAACAAATGCAGAAGGAGTCAGAGTAGAAGATGATAAAAGCAATAGTTCTTGATATAGATGGAGTAATAATTGGAAATCTTCCCGGGGTTAATTTTCCATTCCCCAGCCCAAAAGTTTCAGGAGCTCTTAAGAAGATTCATGATAACGGAATTCCAATAAGTTTTTTAACTGGTAAG
>CAZBFH010000049.1:1358-4825 GCA_964491185.1 uncultured Gammaproteobacteria bacterium | reverse complement strand
AAAATAATATAAATTGGATTCTTTTTTATCTTTGCAAACTCTTCAGGAGTCGGCTTAGTTGTTCTTAGTTCTCTTGCTTTTAATTTCATCCCCCTATTTTACTAAAATTCATTAATTCAAACTAGAGGCTAAGAAATACTTGATACTACCCCTAGCTTTACCTATAATCTAATCTACAAAAAAAATGTCGCCAGATGAACCTACTTTATCAAGAACTGCTCGCTCCTTAATTGACGTCTTTGAAGAAACTATCAAAGAAAAAGATGACGATAAAGTTGTCGTTAATCAGCTAATCTCTAAAGTTGCTTCTTTCTACGAAAAATTCCGCACAGCAATGGATTATGGAAGTGAGGAAACAATTCCTCGTCGCGCTATTGAACGCATGCTTAAAAGAATGCTTTTCCTAGAGCCAGATTCAAAAAAATTAGCACAACATCTTTTAAGAGAACTCGTTTGGGCTGGCTACCTTCCAAACGCGACAGTCCCAGAGTCAATAGTAAATGAACTCGCAAATTCTATCTCATTACATCTCAATTTAAAAAATATAGTTTCAAAGAAAAAAATTATAAAAAGAGAAGAATTAAATGAGTTTATTATTCAAATTCTTTCATGCGAGATTCTTCAAACCCTAATCCCATCAAAAGAAAAGACAGCTGTTGCAAATTTCATGTTTAAGAATTTAAAAGATACTGTAAAGATAACTGACGACTCAGAGCAAACTCGCGATATTCAGGTTTTTATTGCAATTAGAAAAGTTTTCGGCGGTGACGATATAGCACTTCTTAGGTTTAGACTTTTTAGGGAAATTTTTGGAAAATTAAATGAAGAGAATATAGAAAAAGTTTCAGACCATTTTGACAATGGCTATAAAGAGATAAGAAAACAATTAACTTATCCAAAGAAAGAAAAAATCGCAAATCATATTAGAAAAAAGACTCCATCATTTTCAATTCTTTTTGACATTTTGACTCGTGAAAAAGGGAATATAAGAGAAATTATAAAAGACGAAAATGTTTTTAAGGATCTAGTATTTGATGCCTGCGATAGCAAATATTCTTTAATTAGAAGTAAAGTTCAAACAGCAATTGTCAGAAGCTTTGTCTTTATTCTATTTACCAAAGCAATTCTCGCATTAGCAGTCGAAGGAACATTCGAAAGTATTTTTTTAGGAGGAATTCAGTGGACATCAATTATTCTTAACACAGCGCTTCCACCACTAATTATGGTGATAGTTGGACTTAGTATCAGAACTCCATCTAAGGAAAATTCTGAGATTATTTATAAAGATATTCAAATACTTTTATACGAAGAGAATCCATCATTAAACCACAACCTTACAGTTAGCTTAAAAGAAACGAGTAAGAAAACGGTTTATGACTATATTTTCTCTCTCCTCTGGTTCCTCTCAATTATCGGAACTTTCAGTGGCATTTGGTATATCTTGGGATTATTGGATTTCAATATACTAAGTAAAGGAATTTTCATTTTCTTTATCGCTATTATCTCTTTTCTTTCTTACAGAATTTATCAAACCGCTCACATTTATACAGTCACAAAAAAACAAAGTATTTTTACGCCATTTTTTGACTTCTTGTTTATCCCAATTGTAAAAGTTGGAAGAAGCTTAACGGAGGGAATTTCTCAAATTAACTTTTTACTTTTAGTTATAGACTTTCTGATAGAAGCGCCATTTAAAGGAACAATAGGATTTTTTGAACAGTGGTTTTTATTTGCTGCAAATAAACGCGAAGAATTAGAATAACTAAGGAGTTTCCGTTACGATTGGCGTAGGTGAAAGTTTCTTTAATTCCTTAGCTTCTTTTATTTTCTTAGCTGCTTCTTTAGATTTTTTCAATGCTTCTCTAGCTTCTTGAAGCTTCTTTTTTCTTTCTTCTAAAATCTTTTTCCTTTGCTCTCTTATTGCTTTCTTTTTTGCCGCGATTTCTTTTGCTTCAGTTTTTTTAGCTTCCATTTTATCTTCTAGCTCAGCTTTTTTGGCTTCCATTTCTTGGGTTTTATCTGTCATCTTCTGTAGTTTTTCAATTTTCTTATCTGCATCTTCAGCTTTTGTCTCAACTCCCAAAACTGCTGTCTCTATTTCATCTTCCAAATCTTCATCTACTGCTCCCTCCAAGTCTACGGGATTTAAATAATCTTCAACATTTACTTTTGCGATAAGCAATGACTCATTTGCAGAATCTAACTTGAGAGATAATTCTTCTGATGAACCAGCGGAAGCAGCTGCCAGAACCTGTCTATTAAGTCTTAGCGAATCGTTTATCGTTTTTGCTATTTCAGTAACTTCCCTTCCCGAAAGCTGTGCCTCCTTAAGATCAGCTGCTAAACTCTTAGACTCTCTAGAAAGTTCATATAAAGCAGTTGAGATCCCACGATTATCTCCTCTTGCATGCATTACCCTAAGCTCTGCCATTCTCTCCCCTACTATTTCGTTTCTAACTAACGCTCTTTTTTCAGGAGTAAAAGCTAAAACTAATTTTATTTCTTGATATAAATTGTCTACAAAATAAGCTGGGCTATCTGGAAGAATGTATCCTGGACTACTTGCTACTGCTGGGAAAATATTTTTATTTTGAGCAAGTGCAACGGGAGTAAAAGTTAGAAAAGTAAAAACCAACAAGGGAACTATTAATTTATTCATCCTATTAATTATTGATATAAATTTTTCATTAAGTCAAGTTTTCTATTGACAGGAAAAATTCTCCGGCTCATAATAAAATACACTTATGACAGCGACAGGACATGCAGTAGTTGGAACAGTGATTGCCGTAGCGATCCCAAATCCAATCATAGGAATTCCCCTAGCAGTACTCTCACACATAGCATGCGACCTTTTTCCTCATTGGGACATTGGAACAAACAGAGATAAGAAACCACATGATAGATTTGTAGTTGAGGCAGTTGGAGACGTAATTTTTAGCTATCTGATCTCAATCCTTTTGATAATTACACTTTTTCAAAAAACCGATATAACCTATGCACTAGTTATGGTTTTCGCAGCACAATTTTTTGACTGGGCATCAGCTCCTTATGTATTCTTTAAAATTAAAAAACCCGTAATTTTTGAGTGGGTTTATAAATTTCAAAAAACATTTGACAATAGACTTGATAAACCTTGGGGAATAATTGGTCAAGTCTCAGTATTAATAGCTCTTATTCTTTTAGCTACCCGTATCTAAGATGGAAAGCAAATCTAAAGAGAGATGGCATGGCGCTCATCACTATTCAAATAAAGTACACTTCGCTTTCATTTTTGTTTTATTTCTATTTGCTGCTGCTATTTTTTGGGCTTATTCAACTCTTCACAGTGAAAGATTCACCTATGAAAACATTCCGATAAGTCCGGTGCCTACCGTTGCGCCCATTGAAAACGGGGTCGCATGCACAATGGATGCACTACTTTGTCCTGACGGAAGCTATGTTGGAAGAAGCGGCCCTAACTGTGAATT
>CAZBFH010000049.1:0-1258 GCA_964491185.1 uncultured Gammaproteobacteria bacterium | reverse complement strand
TGCTTGCCCCGGTGAATAATCAGATTCGTTGACATAAATCACATATTTTGAAATACTCTACTTATGGACGAAAATAAACCCGCAACAACACCATCTTCCCCGACGCCGAGTCAAACAACTCCACCAGCTCAAACACCAGCTGCAACTCCTCCACCTGCACCCTCTGAAAACCAAACGCCACCAACCCAAGCTTCATCAGGCTCAACCGTTATAAATCCAAAAGGTTCTGGTGGGATGAAATCCAAGCTCCCAGTAATCTTAGTTATAGTTTTACTCCTAGTTATCCTTGGAGCAGTCGGAGTGTTCTTCTGGAAGAATATGATGGTAAAAAATGAACCAGCCCCAGTAACTGAGGAAACTCAAGAGGTTATTGAGGAAACCATAACACCAGAACCTACATCTGCATCGAGCTCATCTAAGCTAGACCAAACTTTCACATCTGAAAAACTATCACAGCTATCATTTATGGGCTACTCTCTTATGCACCCAGCGGATTGGACTCTATCTGAACAAAGAGATGAAGCAGTTACCCCAATCTCAACAGTCACTCTTACAAAAAATGGCTATGTGCTTAAAATTTATCAGGCAGCTACAGGTGGCGCTATGTGTATTTACGAGGGTAATCTACCTGAAGGACCAGCTAGCGATTATAGGAATAACGAATATACCGATATAGTAACGAGCTTTGCAACTCTAAGACAAACAGAAACTCCTAGTGGTGGCAAGATGTCTTACTCTTATTGTCAGAAAAGCTCAACTGAGGATTCTTATGGAGCTCCAACTAGCATAGGGCACATGAGCGTAACAACTGGGGTCGCAAATTCAGATCCTGAAATAATCAGTGAGATTGAAGAAATTGTAAAATCAATCAAAACTCTTTAATGGAAAATAAAACCCCAGAACCAGAGCAGGAGTTACTTCCAAAACCACAGACAGATCTCCCCCTACCCGAAAAAGAGATCCCTGCGCATATAGCCTCGCAAGGCCACGCCTTGCAGAACAAAACCAAATGGCTAATCCTCTCACTTATTCTAGTAACTATTACATTAGTTGGGATTGCCGGAGGAAAATATTATTTAAATCAGCAAAAACTAAAAGCTATTAATGATTTTGAAAGCTGCGCTACTGCCGGAAATCCCATACAGGAATCTTATCCAGCAACATGCCGAACCTCAGATGGAAGAAGCTTTACGCAAATACTTAGCGAGGATGAACAAAAAAACCTACTTCCCCCAGACCCAACTGCAAATTGGAAAAC
>CAZBFH010000048.1:0-5229 GCA_964491185.1 uncultured Gammaproteobacteria bacterium | reverse complement strand
TTTACTAAACCGCCAAATCGCAAGATTTCGAGAGTTCGAATCTCTCCTCCTCCGCCTTCGCCTCGCTGTAGCTCGGCTTCGGCGAGATGCAATCCGCCAAGATGAGCGAAAGCGGGATGCAAATTGAATATGTACTATGTGTATATTCTAAAATGTTCGAACAATAAAACTTACATTGGATGTACTGACAATCTAAAAGACAGAATTGATAGGCATGACAATGGGCAAGTACTTGCAACTAAGAATCTTCTGCCAATAAAACTAATATCCTATTTTGCTTTTATCAATAAACACACTGCATTTAATTTTGAAAAATATCTAAAATCTGGCTCAGGAAGAGCTTTTCTGAAAAAACATGAACTTGTTGTAAAGCTGATATAGTTTGTATCTCTTGACAACACCTTTTCATTCTTCTATATCTAGATTATAGCTATGAGACGTTTTCTGCCCTCGCTCTTAGGTATATCCATAATCCTCTTTTTTTCCGCTATTCTTCTGAATCATTTTCAGACTGCATCCGCCGCAACAGCTACAAATATTGTAATTTCAGAAATTCAAACAAGCGGCGCTACCCCAAATGAGGATTTTATAGAACTCTATAACCCCACTTCTTCTGATATTAATTTAGGAGACATGAGACTTATTAAGAGAACTGCAGACGGAGCTACAGATACAGACATCGTAGTCTTCTTGGCAGCTGATATTATTAAAGCTCATGGATACTATTTATGGTGTAATACCTCGCTATCCTCAACATTGACTTGCGACAAATCTTCAGCTGATACTGTTAGCAACAATAACAGCGTAGGAATTAGAAATGAACCTGCAAATACAGGCACTCTAGTAGATGCTGTTTCCTTTGGGACCGTAACCAATACCCTGGGCGAAGGAACATCATTAACTGTCCCTACTGCTTCAACAAGCGTTGAAAGGAAAGCAAATTCTTCTTCAACCTCTATTTCAATGGGCTCGGGAGGAATAGATGAATTCTTAGGAAATGCAGAAGACTCAAACAACAATTCTTCAGACTTTGTCGGAAGAACAACTCCCCAACCACAAAACAGCACTTCGTCAATTGAGCCAATCGGAACTCCATCTTTAACGCCTGCCGTCTCACCTTCGATTACGGTTACTCCTACTGTTACAACGACCCTGACTCCTACAAACTCACCTTCTCCTACCGTAACTCCATCTACCTCACAATCCCCTACGATAACTACAACACCTTCACCAACCGTCACAGTAACAACAACACCAAGCGTTAATCCAACTTCTACATTAACTCCAACTATAACTATTCCTACTACTATGACACCTACGCCATCTATAAAACCAAGCGTCTCACCGGCACCACCTCTTCCAACTCCTAAAGTAATATTTTCAGGACCAAAATTCACATGCGCTATTCATTACAGACCATTAAGATTCTTAAATAAAACTATCTTTATTCCTTTTGGTCATTGCACCTACCACTAAGCTTGCTTAGCCTCACTTAATCAACTAAAATACACTTATGCGCTTGTAGCTCAACGGATAGAGCGCAAGATTGCGGATCTTGAGGTTGTGGGTTCGATTCCCGCCAGGCGCGCAGAATAATTTTCGTAGAAAATTTTCTGTGTAAACGCATGTTACTTAAACATCTGGTTTACCCGGAAAATTCACAGAATTATTCCGGGAGGGTTCGCATAGTGGACAATTGCACGAGTTTCGAAAACTCGAGGGAGAAATCCCTACACAGGTTCGAATCCTGTACCCTCCGCTTTCACCTCGCCGAAGCTTTAGCGAAGGCGGGCGAGGTTTCAGCGAGACACAGTCCGCTAAATTTATTATGAAATTTGAATTTTCAGCACATGAAAAGATTTGCAAGCAAACTCTTCAGTGTAAACAGGAGGAATTAATATGAAGTTCGAGTTCTCAGCTGGCGGGATTGTTTACAAGAAGGAGATAGATAAAACGCTTATTCTTATGGCAAAACACTCACAGCATCATGGATGGGTTTTTCCAAAAGGATTAATCGGAGATAAAGAAGATAATAAGCATCAAACTAAAGAAGAGACTGCAATTCGCGAGGTAAAAGAAGAAACAGGAATCGAAGGAGAAATTGAAGTAGAAATTAAACCTACGTCTTATTTTTACGTTTGGAACGCTGAAAAAATTAAGAAAACAGTTTATTACTTTGTCATGAAATTTAAAGGCGGAGATACAAATGATCATGATGATGAGATGGAAGAAGTTGTCTGGATAGATTATAATGATGTTTCGGAAAAATTGACTTATGCTTCGGAAAAAGAAGCCTGGGAGGAAGCAAAAAAGTTAATTAGCTAGTTTTTGGAGAGTTCGCATAGTGGCCTAGTGCGTTCGCTTGGAAAGCGGATGTCGTCGTAAGGCGACCGGGAGTTCGAATCTCCCACTCTCCGCAGCGAAAGAACGTTTTAATCTTCGATTAATTACGTTCAACGCTGCTGGAACGTTTTCGCACAGCGAATTACGTTCCGCCACATGTTTTACGTTTACATTCTAAAAAGCGAGAAGAATAACCAACTCTATATTGGCTATAGCTCTGATTTAAAGAAAAGGCTGACTGCACACAACGCTGGAAAAAATAAAGCCACGAAACCATTTATTCCTTACAAGCTTATATTTTATGAGGCTTTTGTCAACAAGATTGATGCAAAAAATAGAGAAGAATATTTAAAAAGTGGGTATGGCAGAAGATCAATAAATACTATGTTAAAAAAATATTTTGAAGAAATTAAGCCAATTTAAGATGCTTTTTCGAGAGGGAAATTCTTAACTAACCAATCTCCGGATTTCTCCATAAAAGTAGGTTTAATATATTCTCTATACGGCAGGTATCTCACTAAAACATCTTTTGCATGATCTTTAGAAATATCACCTAGAGTAACTGTCAAAACTCCTGGAAAAATACTTTTAGTTCTAATACAAAGTGTTTCTGCTCCACTTCTTTTTATAAAATAAAAATCGTAAAGCTCATGCCAAATATAAAAATGGTCCTCCAGCATGAAGCCCTCAGTTGAAATTTTATAATGAAAATTTTTGGGCGGAACATATGCAAAAGCAAATGATACAAAAACAAGTGAGCCCACTACAAACATAAGCATATATTGAGAAAAGAGAAATAGAATTATTTCTATAAAAAGCGCTATCAGAAGAGCTGTCATATAGAACTGCTTTGTTCTAACTTTAAAGGGTCTTCCTGGAGCAGACCACGACAAAAGTGTTCTTACGTTATGATCATGAACGTCAGGCATTGCGCTTCCCGATCTCTGATCACTATCATTTTCTGGGGCAGAATCCATAACTTAACTGTAACTCAAGGAGAGGTTATCGTCAAGACATTTCGTAATTTGAAATTTCTAGTTTTTAATTTTCAATCATTATTAAATTATTTAAATTTCAATTCAAATTTTAAATTTTAAATTGAAAATTATATCTTCATATGCCAATATGTTACTTATGGATCTTACGCAAGAAGTAGAGCTCGTAAAAAAAGAGCTTTTAGACTTAATTATTGAAAATCTAAAGCAAAATAAAATTGAAGCAGGTGAAGCCCAACAATTAGCTAGAGACTTTCTTGCAGTTCTTCCGATTAAAAATCAGGTAGATTTATTAGAAAAACTTAAAACCTTAGGCATGAAATATAAAGAGGCTAATCAAATCTATTTAATAGAACTTGAAAAAAGTAATAATAACGATACAGATCAGACACTCACCCAAGTTAGAGATCAAATAAGTCAAGGGAATATCGATGAGGCCATTCAGACAGCAAAAACCTTAACTGAGCACCCACAGCAACCTTAATCTTATAATTTTTCTGTGATATTAATATCAAGTACTTCGGCTTCGTTCAGTATAAACTCATTTTTAGGTTTATAAGTTTTCATGCTGGACTTTAAAAGTTCAGTAAAATTGACAAAAATAACTTATAAATCTAGACTTATGATAGAAAGTATGAGTACAACACCAGGAACAGGAGACGCATTGCCAGTATCAGCAGCTGAAGCCCTTGGAGCCTCTGTGGCTACTACCACAAACCCCACTGAAACAGGTGCTGATGCAAATGCTGGCTTGGTAAGCGCACTTGAAAGCGTAATGTCGCAGTCTCCAGCAAATAGAGTCGACACAGGCTTTGCTTCTCTAGCAGGAATTGATCCAGGCGAAATTGGTCCATCTATAGCTCCAGGGGAACCAACTTCAGCAGCACCTGAACCAGTAGCGGATTCTTTCTCAACTGAAGCTCCTGTTGCCCCCAAACAAGAACCAACATATTTTCCATATGTTATGGAGGCAAAAAAAGCTCTGGCAGAAGCAAAAGCAAGAAATGCAAGCCAAAGCGATATAGAAGGTCTCGAATTAAAACTTCAACAAGCTACCAATAAAGAAGGCCTTCTAATTTCTGGGATAACCCTTATTCAAATTGACGCTGAAATCGCGGAAGCTAAAAAAAAGGGTGCATCTCAAGAAGAAATAGCAGAACTTAATACCAGAAAAAATGAAGCTACTAGAACCAGGGAAACTCTTTACGAAGAAACTTTTAAACAGATTAGAGCCCATGTGAATAAAAATAAAGATCGTGACCCAAGATCATTTGAACAAACCGTTGATGACCTTATGCTTAAAGAGGCACAAGAAATTAAAGATGCTATGCAGCTTGGTCTCACTCGCGCAACCGAGTTAGGAAACGAAGAAGAAATCGAGACTGCAAGATTAAGATTACAAGCAGCTGAGATGCACGTTGGAATTATAAAAAAGAAAAAAGGGAGAGGGATTAGAGCAATGCTTAAAGGATTAGCTATGTCACTTGGTGTGACTGCCTTAGGAGAAACAGCAAAAGTCTCAAAAGGCGAATTAACTCCCCCAAGAAATAGATAGCTTCAGTAATTTCTTTTAATAAGTTAATAAAACTGGTAAAATACCCACACGGAGAGGTCGCATAGTGGACTAGTGCGGCTGTCTTGAAAACAGCTGTGGGTGCAAGCCTACCGCGAGTTCGAATCTCGCCCTCTCCGCAGCGAAAGAACGTTTTAATCTTCGATTAATTACGTTCAACGCTGCTGGAACGTTTTCGCACAGCGAATTACGTTCCGCCTTTACTATTTACACATCATTTGTCTTGACATAGAAATTAAAATAGATCAAACTAAAATAGATGAAAATCTCTGTCCGGATTTTATCTATCCTATTCATTTTAGCCTCATTTTTTCTAAT
>CAZBFH010000047.1:0-5239 GCA_964491185.1 uncultured Gammaproteobacteria bacterium | reverse complement strand
CTGTTAAAGCAGGCGTAATAAGCATTCCACTCAATAGGGTATTTAAAGGAATAGCCATACATAATATCCTCAAATGTTTTCCAATCTGCCGTAGGGTCAAGATTTAGTTTTTTTTGTTCCTCTTCAGTTAGTTTTCTTGTAAAGGTTTGGCCGTTTGATGAACACTGTTCAGGATATGACTCCATAATGGGATTTCCTGCAGCTGCACAGTTTTCAAAGTCATTGATTGAAGCTACTTTCTTTTGTTGGTGTAAATAATAAATAGCACCAATTGATGCTCCGATTATTATTAAAATTAATATTGAGACAAGAATTGCAGGCAGTGAAATTTTTCTTTTAGGTTTTTGATTTGGTGATAAATTATTTGTAGACGGGGGTGAGTTCTGAGCAATCGGTTGAGTAATTTGACTTGGCAATTTGTCCATAAATCCAGTATTTCAGAAGCATAATGAGGTGTCAAATGATGGAACTAAATATAAATATTAATAAATGGGTGGAGTTATTCAATTCTGAACTTTTAAAGAATCAATTATAGTTGTCACTGTATTTATATCGTTTTGTGTAAATGTATTGTTTGGTTTGATTTTAGTAATTATAATTGCGTCAGGCAGAATTTTCACTCCAAGATTGCTAGCTTTTTCTTGGTTAAAGCTGTATCTTAATAAGCAATTAGAATTATTAAGACTGGCTACTTCAGCTTTAACAAATAAGTCTTTTTGATTTGTACCCAAATACTTTATCTCAGAATATTTCTCTTGACCACGATCTTCATCAGTTGCATTTGGACATATAGTTTCTGTGCCATAATCAAGGAAAAATCTATATTCAGAATCACTGATTATGGAAGAAGAATAATTATCAAAATTTGTGACTTTTGAGCCTAAAGGAGCTTGCATGAAATATGTATCTCCTACCTGCTTAATCTTAATAATTAGAGGGTCTTGCGAGCTCAATTCATTGAATTTAAAGGTGGAGAGAATTTGATTAAATACAATCATCCCTTCGTTTAGTGAGTCTTCAGTTGAGTTGAACGAAAACAAAAATTCTAATTCATCGTGTAGTAAATATAAGTTAATTAATGCGCTGGTTTTGCTTTCAAATTTGTAGGCAGTAATGCCATCAATTAAAACAGTTTCTGGATCCTTAAAGTAGTTCTTTCTGTTTTGATTATTTAATAAATCATTCTTCCACAAATCAATATTGTTTGTTTTAGATTTTGTTACAAATACATCTATTTTTGTTCCTCGAGCGCTAGGTGTTTCTACATCTAATAATTTATGATAGGTAGTGTAATCAGGATTTACCATGCTGAACCCGTTTTCTAGTGGTAAAAAATACCAACTCTTTAATGCTTCAAATTCATAATTATAAATTAGATTTTTAAATAGATAAGAATTAGAATCAGAACTTAAATAATTCCAAGTATTGTCATTATATTTCGTGAGATCGGGTTTTGAATCGGAACATTTAGAAAATTCACACTTAAGTCCAGAGCGCTTCGTATATCCATTAGGACAAATTTTATATTCTTCCTTGCACATGAATGGAGCATTTATAGGACGTATTAAGAATTGTGTGAATAAGCATAAAATAATAACTAAAGAGAGTAAGACAGTGAACAGAATTATCAATTTCTTAATAAGTTTATTAGAGTGAGAAGTTGGTTTTGCGAGATTATCTGTTGTGAATTTAGAGGGGTTGGAAATAGGAGAAGCAGGATTTGCTTGTGAGTGAACTGGTTCTTCGTTTAACATAAATCCAGTATTTCAGAAGTAATATTATGTGTCAAATGGATGGAGATTAAAGGAATAGTTAAAAATTCAGGAAGAAATTATTCTTTAACAAATCTTACGGACGAAAGGATTTGGTTAATTTCTCTTTCTGTTTCGTCAACATATTTTTTATTTGCAGTTTTTTCATCAAGTGCATAATTAAAGAACTCTATAGAAATAATAATCGCTGTGTTTTCATCAACTTTAAAAACAATCTCTTCTGGTACCGGATTTCCTGTTCTCATCATTGCTGCTTTGTAACCATTAAATTTTGCGTTTTTTTGAGGATATTCATATGAGGTTCCATGACCGAATTCCTCGTCAAAATTTTCTATTAGCTTATTTACATCCTTTGTCGTCTCTTTAACTACGAATCTGATAACTGCTGTGCCTGGTTTTGGTCCTTCACCCTGTGGACTATCTTTAAAAGCAGGATCCTCTTTTACTAAATCATTACCAGTGAAGACACCATATTTTTTTTCATTTGTAAATATTGAATTGAGCTTATTGATGTACCACGAGTTTGGATATTTAAATGTTAAATTTCCTTTTGCGATTTTAGGATATTCATTTTTCATTTCCTGGGTAAAATTAAAATTAGTAATCGTGAAACTGTTCCAGTTTTCAGGGATAGGAGCTGCAGTGGGGAGCGGACTTATGGGAATTGGTGTAGAGGTGGGAATAGACGCAGTTAATATTTCGGTTGATTTCTTCTCAATATTTTTATTTGTAGGAATAATTAAAATGATTGCTAATATTAAGAGATCAATTGCTACTAAAACAAAAAGCAATTTTGATAAGGTGCTAGATTTTATTTTTAAAATTTTCATTTAGTTGCATTTCTAACCCAGAAAGAGCCTAGTATGCCTTCAAAGTCTTCTTCGTTTTGTCTATTCCCATCAGAAAAAATCATAAGTAGTGTAATTCCGTTTTCTAACTTAATAATTGAAGAATAAAAAATATCAGTGCAAACCTCAGGGCCCAAAGATTCTGATTTCTCTTTTGTATAAGTTAAATTAAAGCTTCCATTTGTTTGAATTGCATCATAGAAATATGTCGGGTTGCATGTTCCGCCAAATCTTGGGTTTAGATAAATTTGAAGTTGGCTTGAGCTATCTTTGTTGCTTATTGTGATGTTGTGTTCCGGTTTTCCTGCTTCGGGGGCAATTGCAGGAAAATTATAATTAATCTCTGTTAAGTAATTTGGATAATTAAATACAAGTCCGTAGTTAAGATCAGTAAATGTAGTCCAGTGCAGGGCTTTTCCTAATTTGTAATTTTTTATTGGGGGATTTGTAGTTGAGATGTGAGTTTCTGTTTTTTGATTAATTTGAAAATCTTGAACTTTTTTTATTAAATTTACTTGATTAAATAAATACCCAACTAAAAAAGAAATAACAATTATTAATAAAAATAAAATAGAAATGAGTTTTGTTGAGGATAATTTTTTATGTAATTTTTTTTGTGTTTTATTTGCCATTGCGGGATTATCGCAGGAAATATTAAGCCTGTCAATAATAAATTAGCCTCGCAAGGCCTGGCCTTGCGAGGCTGGGGAATTCGAGGTGTTACTTGACAGGGATGGTATGATTTAAACTACACTGTAAAATATTATGAAAAATTTAGTAATCGTTGAGTCTCCAACAAAAGCCCGAACCATCGGGCGTTTTTTGGGCGCAGATTATGAAGTTATAGCTTCGATGGGACACATTTATGATCTTCCGAAATCTACTTTAGGAGTAGATGTAGAAAAAGATTTTGAACCCCAGTATGAGTTAATGGCAGAAAAAAAGAAGACTTTAGATCAATTAAAACGCGCTTCTAAAAATGCGACTCGAGTAATTCTTGCAACTGATTTGGATAGAGAAGGAGAAGCAATTGCTTATCATATCGCAAATAATATTGGTAAAACTGATGCTGAAAGAATTGTTTTTCATGAAATTACAAAAGAAGCGATTGATGAAGCTTTAGCAAATCCTAAAAAAATTAATAAAGATTTGGTGGATGCGCAAACAGCTCGTAGAATTCTAGATAGATTGGTCGGTTATAAATTATCGCCACTATTATGGAGTAAAGTTCGCCGAGGCTTATCAGCAGGTCGTGTTCAGTCGGTCGCTCTTCGTTTAATAGTAGAAAGAGAAAGAGAGATCAAGAAATTTGGGAAAGAACCATACTATACGATTGTAGTTAATTTGAAAAAGGGTAGTAATGAAACCCCATTTGAGCTAATTGAGATTGGCGAAAAAAGAATTGAAGTGAGCCAGAAGCTCGAACTTTATGATGGTGAATATAAATTTTTAAAAACTGTAATTGACTCAGAAGAAAAGTCTAAAAGCATAGAACAAGAACTTAAGGGAATGGGGTTTGTCGTTAAAGATGTAACAAATAAGCAAATGAGAAGAACTCCACCGCCTCCATATACCACTTCAACTCTTCAGCAGGATGGAGCAAGGCGAATGGGTTTGTCTGGTAAAAGGACCATGAGTGTTGCTCAAAAATTATATGAAGAAGGTTATATCACATATCACAGAACTGACTCTGTAAGTATCGGAGACGCTGCTAAAAAACAAATGAGTGATTATGTACGGTCACAGTTTGGGGATAAATATTTATCAGAAAAACCAAGATTCTATAAAAATAATTCTAAGAATGCACAGGAAGCTCATGAGGCGATTAGACCTTCTAAGATTCAGGTTACAGGGGCTGAAGTTTCTGGTAATTTAGGACCACAATTTGGAAAACTTTATGAACTTATTTGGAGAAGAGCACTAGCTACTCAAATGGCAGATGCTATCACTGAATCCACAGTTGTAATGGTAGACGCAGGAAAAGGTGCGTACACACTTAAAGCAAATGGGTCAGTCTTAGTATTTGAAGGTTTTTTAAAAATTAATCCAGCTGCGCTTGAAGACAAGAGACTTCCGGAATTTATCGCTGGTGAAAACTTGAGCTACGTATCATCGACTTCTGAGTTCCACGAGACTTTACCACCCCCTAGGTATAATGATGCTTCAATTATTAAAACTCTTGAAGAAAAAGGAATTGGCAGGCCTTCAACTTATGCGACTATTATTTCTACAATCGAAGCCCGCGGCTATATAGAGCGAGAAGAGTCGAGGTTTAAGCCAAATCCGGTAGGAGAAGCAGTTAATGATTTCTTGGTAGAAAACTTTTCAACAGTTGATGATATTCCGTTTACCGCAAATATGGAAGATGAATTGGATTTAATCGCAAATGGAGAAAAAAAATGGGTACCTGTAATGAAAGAGTTTTACGTGCCATTTGAAATTAGTCTAGGAAAAGTTAAGGATGCAAAGAGGGTTAAAATCGAGACTGAAGGGACTGGAGATAAATGTCCTACATGTAAAGAAGGGGATGTGGTGGTAAGAAGTGGACGTTTTGGAAAATTCTTGTCATGCTCTAGATTTCCAGACTGCAAATATACAGCGCCTTTTACTCAGGAAACA
>CAZBFH010000046.1:0-5568 GCA_964491185.1 uncultured Gammaproteobacteria bacterium | reverse complement strand
CGGTGTTTGTGCTGAAAAATCTGCTCCAATAGGGGTATCTGTAAATTCGACCACAGAAATAGTCTAATAAGTGCATTTAACAAAGTCAAATCTGTTAAAATAGCTTCATGGCACTTTTTACTAAAGAAGGATTTGAAAAATTAAAGTCTGATCTAAAAGAAGCTGAAGAAAAAAGACCACAAGTTGTCGCTACTTTAACAAAAGCTAGGAATATGGGAGATCTTTCGGAAAACGGATTTTACAAAGGCGCTCGGTTTGAGCTTAATGATTTGGACAGAAAAATTAGACAATTAAAGCATCTCATATCGGAAGGGCGGGTTATTAACACTCCAACGAATAACGATGTTGTTCAAATCGGCCACACAGTAACGCTAAGAAGGCTTAATTGACAATAAGTACATTTCTTTGTTAAAATCCCAACCATGACTAGAGGAAGAGAACAAGCACAACCAGAACAGTGGGGAGTATGGGAAATTGGCGGTCCAACCCCAACTCTATCTCCTGAACAATTAAAAAAGGGGATTAACAGGGCTGAGAGCGGATTAAAAAACGCAACAGATTATGTGGAGACTGACGTTTCATATGCAGCGAGCAGGATTAAAGATCGAATTAGAAAAGTAGCTATAGTGCTTGCAGAGATAGGGGCATTTCCAACTGAAGATGTAATTATTGAAGGTCAAAAAACTACGGCTCCAATTTTGCGATCCGATATGATAGGAACATATTTAGCTACTGATGGTATTCTGAGAACCTATACACACGCTGCTGGAGAACACGCTGGACTTCCTGTTTTAGGAGAGGAAACACCAACTGATATGGAAGTTATAAATGCAAGAGGCATATGGATTGGTAGCCTAAGAAGATCACTTGATGAATTTAAAAATGCAAATTCTCCAGAACCAACCAACGATACCGTAACTGGCACAACTGAACAACCTTAATTGACTAAATCACATTTGTATATTTGGAAATAATTTATTAATATAAATATATGATTAAGCATAAAAATTTCGGGTTCTACTTTACATCCCCAACCGGGAGGTAACGTATTGCCAAAATCATAAAGGCAATAAGCCTCCCAAGATGGGAGGTTTTTTTGTGGCTGAAAGAGGGTGATTTATTATGACAGAAAGACTAAGTGAAATGAAAAGACTACAACCGGATTTAGGAATTCCAATTGTGGACCCATATAAAAACATAAACCCAATTAAAAAATTGTGGGTAATTAATGATACTCCCATTGGACAGGTTCTTTTGGATGCTGAGCTAGGAAGAAAAGAAAGAATTGAAAAACATCGAGAAACTGTAATCGAAGAAAGAAGAATCATGGACCAAAGAAGAGCCGAAATGAGCACAGGAACCGTTAAGGGGATTGAAATAGCAGCTTGATTGACAATAAAAATCTTTAGTGTTATTATTCCGCAGATGACAGACAGATATACGCCATCTAGTGCAGAGATTAGGACTGCAGCTGAAAGAACAATTGGCTTAATTGATGCCTTAGCTATAAATTATCAGTTAGTCGAAGGGGTTGATTTAAAAAAACGTCAAACTGATCCAGTAATAGGCGCACATGCAAACCTTAGAACTGCCTTAGATCTGGGAGACATAACAAATCCATTGAGACAACTTACGCAAAGCTCTCTTACATTAGAAAGAGTAGGGAATTATCCCTCAATTAAAATTCTACCCCTAGAATCCGGAAGCGATATTGGCCTAGTAACTCCAAGAACCGTATTTCCATTACATGATCAGAGAATTGATAGGATTTATTCAGGAGAATATTATGTCCCAAGAAGAGTCGTTCTTTTAAATAGATTCGGGAGACAAACTCCTGCCGATCTAATTGGAAAAGCAAGGAGAGAAGCAGAAAGAGAAGCTAAAAGAGGTACAACTATTTTTTCTAGATTTACGGGTCGCAGCAGATAAACCACATTCTCCCAATTTGCCCTCAAATTCGATATACTTAAAGCATGGAAAATGAATTAATTAACATTAAAAATAATGCCATGAGTCTAATTCTGGATACAGAAGATCCTACGGAGTTAGAAGAAATTAAAATGGAGTTTTTAGGAAAAAGTGGACAATTAACTCTTCTCTTAAAACAGCTTCCTAAGATTGATCCTGAGAAAAGAAAAGAAATTGGAGTTTTGGCAAATGAAGTAAAAAATACAATCGAAGAAACTCTTAAGGAAAAGACGAAAGACGCAAGGCACGTGCAAACTCACGCAAAAATCGAAAGAATTGATGTTACAAATCCAGGAGTACGCCCCCCTTTGGGACATCATCATCTTATAACTCAAGCAATCACTGAAATAACGACAATATTTGATCGAATTGGTTTTAGTAGAGTTAGATATCCAGAGGTTGAGTGGGATTGGTATGCATTCGGAGCATTAAATTTCCCTGAAGGTCATCCCGCCAGAGATGATTGGGAAACATTTTTCATAGACACAAAACCTAACCCAAAACTTGGTCCAATGCTCTTAACTCCCCATACTTCTTCTGGTCAAATCAGAGAGATGGAAAACTCAAAACCTCCTATAAAAATGTTGAATATTGCTAAATGCTACAGACGACAATCTGATATTTCGCATACTCCTATGTTTCATCAATTTGAAGGGCTCGCAATTGACAAAGATTTATCTATTGTTAATTTAAAAGGAGTACTCGATTATTTTGTAAAATCATATTTTGGAGAAAATAGACAAGCCCGAATTAGACCTTATCATTTTGAATTCACAGAACCATCTTTTGAAGTTGATGTAAGCTGTGGAGTATGTAACGGCAAAGGCTGCAAACTTTGTAAAGAAGGATGGCTTGAAATGGGAGGCGCAGGAATGGTTCATCCAAATGTTTTAAAAAATTGCGGAATTGATCCAAAAGAATTTAATGGATTTGCATTCGGTTGGGGTGTTGAAAGAGTTTTAATGATGAAAGAGGGAATCGAGATCGACGATCTAAGACTTTTGTATAGCAATAAATTAGATTTTCTAGAACAGTTTTAATATGAATATACGAATTGTAGACAGCTGGTTAAGAGAATTATTAGCGACAGGTGCGACAAGCAAAGAAATTGCTCGTGAACTTTCTCTAGCAAGCGTTTCGGTCGAACGAATTGAAAAGATAGATAACGATGAGGTCTATGATATTGAAGTGACGACTAATAGACCCGATCTGATGTCTGTTAGAGCAATAGCTAGAGAAGCTGGAGCAGTTCTAGAAAAACCATCTGCAAAATTTAAAGATATTAAAATTCCTCAAGCTCCAAATGCAAACATTTCTTTTCCCATTGAAATAATAAACGATCCAAAATTAGTAAACCGAATTATGGCGGTCGTAATGGAAGTCGAAATTGGTGACAGTCCAAAGGAAATAAAAGAAAGATTAGAACGGTCCGGAATAAGAAGTCTTAATAATTTAATTGATGTAACAAATTATGTAATGAGAGAGATCGGACACCCATGTCACGTATTTGATTACGATCTATTAAATACTAAGAAGATGATAATTAGGGAATCAAAAAATGGCGAAGAACTAACAACTCTAGACGGGAAAAAATATAGACTTTTAGGCGGAGACATCGTAGCTGATAATGGGTCTGGGGAAATAATCGACCTACTTGGCGTAATGGGTACAAAAAATTCTGTAGTCCAAAATACAACTAAGAGAATTTTATTTTTCCTAGATAACAATAATCCTAAAAAAATTAGAAATACCTCCATGAACCTTGGAATCAGAACTGAAGCGGCAATTATAAATGAGAAGGGGATTGACCCAGAATTAATGACTGATGCTTTTAATAGGGGTGTTGAGCTTTATGAAAAAATTGCAAAAGGAAAAGTAATTTCAAAAACTCTAGATATTTATCCAAATAAATCAAAGACGAACACCATAAAAATTTCAGTTAAGAAAATAAATAAAATAATTGGTGTAGAAGTTCCTGTCGCTAAATCTATAGATATTCTAGAAAAACTTGGCTTTAAAGTTAAAAGATCTGGAGAAATCTTAGAAGTAAACGTGCCCACAATTCGCGCATCTGAAGTTTTAATTCAAGAAGATATTATTGAGGAAATCGCAAGAGTTTATGGATATCATAAGCTTCCAAGTATAATTCCCGGATTTTTGAATAATAAAAATACTCCTTATTTAAATACATTTAATCTTGAACAAAGAGTAAAAAATGCACTCAAATATTGGGGTTTTACCGAAGTATTTACATATTCACTTATCTCTGAAGAGCTATTTGATGGCCCAATTGAAAAAGCTGTAAAAATTAAAAACCCCCTCTCTTCCGACATGAATTATCTAAGAAACAGTCTTGTGCCAAGCCTCTTACAAGTTTTGGAAGAAAATAAAAGCAGAGAGTCAATAAAAATTTTTGAACTATCTAATACTTATCACAAAACTTCTGATCTGCCATCGGAAAAACTTATGTTATCAGGAATAATTAAAAGAAAAGATATTTCATTTTTTGAAGTTAAAGGAATCTTAGAAAATGTATTTGAAGACTTAGGTATTAAAAACTATAAATTTAAAAATAGACAAGACGCGCGAGGGGCAAACATAAATCTAGGAACTGATAACCTAGGATACATAGAAATTTTAAATACCAACATAGTGGACTTTGAGCTCTCTTTTGAAATTCTTTTAAAACACGCAACCAACAAAAAAGTCTATAAACCTTTAGCTAAATTTCCGCCAATTGTCGAAGATATTACTTTTGTATTAGGTGAGGAAATTAATACTGAAGATGTCATTGAAGAAATAAAACTTCAAAGCTTCTTAATTACGCAAGTGAGCCTAAAGGATCAATTTGAAAATGCTAAAACATTTCATATTATTTATCAAGCTCCTGATAAAAATTTAACAAACGAAGAGGTAGGTGAAATAAGACTACAAATAATTAAATCTATTTCTGAAAAATTTAAAGCTACTGTGAAGTAGGCGTAGGAGTCTCTGGATTACTATCCCCTTGATTTGTCACCTCAGAAGGTGGGTGATATAAAGAATCATCTTTATGATTTTGCTCAATCCATTTGTCGATTCCTTCTTGCCATAAGTTTTTTCCATCAGTTGAAACCGGATCTGATTCTCTTAACCAAATATAAATCTTGTCATCTTTTTTCTTGTAAATTGCGGATTCACTTGTAGGCTCCGTACCTTTTACGAAATACTCACTTCTTGTAGGTTTTCCTGAGGTTGGCATTCCTCCTCCTAGCGTATCTACTTGTACTGCGACTACATTCTCTGGTTTTTGAAATTCTTCTTTTTTCTTTATCTCAATAGCAGCAAGCATTATTCGTCTCCAGATCGGAGAGGCTCCTGTAACTCCAGATGCAATTGCTGGATTCATTGGACTATTATCATTATTTCCTACCCAAACTCCTGCGACCACAGTTGGAGTATAACCAATTGTCCAGTTATCTCTTTTCTCATCAGTTGTTCCGGTCTTTACAGAAACTCCAGGAATATTTAGAGCAGAATTTGGCCCGAATGCATCTGACCGAGCATTATTATCAAGAAGAATATGAGAAATTAAAAAAGCTATCTCCTCTGATAAAACTT
>CAZBFH010000045.1:0-5883 GCA_964491185.1 uncultured Gammaproteobacteria bacterium | reverse complement strand
TAATTCCGCCAAATACACCTTTAATTTTTGAAATAGAATTACTAGACCTAAAACCTCAGGCAGCGCCCAATCCATCTCCTGAAGTAAGTTCTGATCCAAGCACTACTCCCGGAGAATCTCCAACTCCAGCTCCATAGAATAGTCCTATAGTTTACTTTTGAGGCTATTTATGTTAGAATATCCGGATGGAAAACGGTGAAAATATAGGGATTCAACTAGAAGTAATGAGGCATGAGCTTAAAACTACATGGGGACAATTTGGTGCTCACGTAACAAATAGACATAGAGGTAGACCACCTTCAAGCTGTCATGAATGTATTAATTTTAAGCAAGTAATTGTTTTGCAGGAATATCAGATAGGCAAATTAGTTGGTGCGCTTAATGCGCAAGCTCAGAGACCTCTTTCGGAATAAAAAAAAGAGAGATCCTGGGTAGATGCCCATTCACTCTCTCTTCCTGATTGCATTCCTACTACCATCAAAATCCCTAGAATTCTTCGGAATCTTGAAGAATCATCTCATTCTTTTGTCATAGTAGACGGCACTTGCCCCCAGAAGAGGGACTCCTTAGCGGTGCCTAGCGTTCATTTGTCCTGCCATAGGTTTCTCCAAATGAACTAAATCGAATGCGCTTGAGATAGTTGATCAGTTTAGATTCTGACCCTTTAACAGGTCGTCAGCTAAGCCTTTCTACTACCTATTCGGAGTCTATAGAGATTAAAACTTAAGGGCACTTTTGTCAACCAGATCAAACTATATCTTTTATTATATCTTCACTGTATAATTTCGCCATATGACGCCAGATCATGGACCACGACCAGAGCCAGATCTTAATATACCTTTTCTTGGAAGAGGGCAGACTTTAGTTATTAGAAATGAGGTTTCTCTTAAACTAGTGCGGTTTGATAGAGTCTTAACAGGAAATGGACTTAGGATGCATCCATGGGTAAAAATATTTGCACCCGAAGAATATGACATTTACGCATTTAGAGATGGTGTAGAAAGACGAATGCACTCAGTTGTGGAAGGAGATGGATTTAGTACTACAGCAGTAAGATTATCTCCGGACCGTTCTAGGCTAAATTTAGGAAGATAAGAAATAGGAACAAAACCTGCTCCTCAGTTAGATGGAAAAGATGGAGTCTCTTTAGTAGTAAGATCACCGCTTCCCCTAGCTCACTTTGTTGTGGAGGGAGTGCCCTCAACTCAAATAAGAGATCTTATGGTTAGAGAAAGAAGACAGGCCCCTCGCGCTTAATTTCCCAAGGTAGGCAGCCGCTCCCGCCCCGGGACTTTAGCTTTTAATCCAGCCTCCAAAGCAGGGAAGTTTTGCCAACCACATCAAACTATATCTTTTTTAATTATAGTTGCTTGACTCAGGCATGTATTATGGTAGTATAATCATCCTATGAAGAGCATCAAGATAGATTTAAATAGATTATTAAAGGGGTATGAAAAAGGGTGGGTGGGTATTTCCTCTGATTTCCAGAAGGTTTTATATCATGGGAAAACATTGGAATCTGTACAGGAAAAAGCAAAGAAAAGTAAGGATAAGGTTTACTATTTTCCCTCAGGAGAAAATTATTCAAATTACATAGGGTAATATGGGTAAAATATATAACTACACTTCTCTTCCTGGTCTTGAGAGAACAGGAGTACTAGCTCCAATAGTGCCGGTAACATTTTCTAACGGTAAGTATAGTTTCTCGACGTTGGCTTTAGTTGATTCTGGAGCAGAAAATGCTGTAATTTCCACTGTAATTGCTGAGGCTCTGCATATTGACTGGACTAATTTGCCAAAATTGCAGGGAGTTACTATGTCAGGCGGTTTCTTCTTTCATACATTTGAAGACCTGGAAGCTGAGATTGATGACAATTCTTTTATGTTAAACGTTACAATTGTTGAAGGCATAAATGCCTTTAAATGTATATTAGGTAGAAATGACTTGTTTAGAGTCGCGGATATTAATTTTAAAGGTTATAAAAAGCAGTTTGAAATTATTTTTAAAGATATTAACTAAGCATTTTCTAATTGCTTACTTTCGCCCCAGCCTCCAAAGTGCTAGAATTCAATTTATGAATGAAGAGCAGAAGAAAAAGATTTTACAAAAAGCTGAGTATTTTTTCCGCAAAACCATAGCAGTTAATCATTTAAAAAATTTACGTAAATTAAGCAAATTAGAAGAATTTAATGTTAATCCATTTTCCGTAAATTATCTTGCATATTTTTTAACAGGAAATGGTAATGCGGAAAGTATGGCAAAAGCTTTGGTTTATCCTAGGATATTGGGGACTTCTTTCACAACAAGTTTTGGATCGAATTTCCAAACTAAATTTGTAAGTGAGGTGTTGGGAGCAGCTGGTACTATTGTTTCAGGTACCGATATAGAGTTTGAGGATCAGATTGATCATAGAAAAAAATACTGTCAGCTTAAGTCTGGGCCAAATAATATTAATTACGATGATGTCGAGACTATTAAAAATAAATTCAGGGCTATTAGAAATTTAGCAAGACAAAATAATAGTAGTTTATCGGTAGATGATTTAATCGTTGGAGTATTGTATGGTACGGAAGAAAGCTTAAGCACTTTCTACAAGAAAATTGGCGAAGATTACCCCGTATTGGTGGGGGAGGGTTTTTGGTTTCACTTAACAGGTGATAGGAATTTTTATTCAGAGCTGGTTGATTGTTTTGGAAAAATTGCACAGGAGACTGATGGGAAAGAAGAGCTTGAATCTGTAATAAAAGATTTATCGATTGAAATTCAACAAAAATTAATTGACAAAGAGTTGAAGAGGAATTAAAGGGACGCGGTATACATTAGATTGATATATTAGTACCCATTGCATGGGGCAATGGTTACTATATATCATAAATATATGGATCACTTCGTTACTGTTACCGAGGCTGCTGAGAAGATTGGGGTTTCTTCAGATACAATCAGAAGATGGAATAAGAAAGGGCTGATAAAATCTACCCGCTCTGCGCAAAACTACAGATTGTTTAATTTAGACGAAGTGGAAAGAGTTCATAGTAAATTATCTAATAATTCTACAAATACAAATAAATTTAAGATTTTAAAATCTTCTAAGAAGTCAAATTATACAGTTATTGAATTATTTGCTGGAACTGGTGGGACTGCTCTAGGCATGGAAAATGCTGGTTTAAATCATGTTCTTTTGAACGAGTATGATAAAAAATGCGTAGAAACATTAAGAGTAAATAAGCCTGATTGGAATGTTATTCATGAAGATGTCGCCAAGGTAGATTTTACTGAATGGAAAGACAAAGTAGATATAGTTCAGGGAGGTTTTCCTTGTCAAGCATTTAGTTATGCTGGTAAAAAGATGGGGTTTGAAGACGTTAGAGGAACCATGTTTTTTGAGTTCGCAAGATGCGTTAAGGAAGTTAGACCAAAAATAGCAGTTGGAGAAAATGTTAAAGGACTACTCAGGCATGACAATGGTAGGACTTTACAGGCAATGATTGATGTTTTAGAAGAGATTGGCTATAAAGTTCAATATAAGGTTGTTAGATCACAGTATCTTGATGTACCGCAGAAAAGAGAAAGATTAATTATTATAGCTATTAGAAAAGACTTAGATATTCCATTTATTTTCCCGAAAGAAAGAAACTATACAGTATCAGTAAAAGAGGCGTTAGAAGATTGTCCTGAATCAGTTGGGTATTTTTATACTGATAAGAAAAAAAAGGTTATGGATCTAATCCCGCCGGGTGGATATTGGCGTGATCTGCCTGTGGATTTGCAAAAGGAGTATATGGGTGCGAGTTTTTATATGAGTGGTGGAAAAACAGGGATGGCGAGAAGATTGTCTTGGGATGAGCCTTCATTAACATTAACTTGTAATCCTGCACAGAAGCAAACAGAAAGATGTCATCCAGCAGAGACAAGACCTCTTACGGTTCGAGAGTATGCAAGGATACAAACGTTTCCTGATGAATGGAGATTTGAGGGATCAGTTGCCACTCAATACAAGCAGATTGGTAATGCTGTTCCTGTTAACTTAGGATTTCATATAGGAAAGTGTTTAACAGCCATGCTAAATGGTATGAGAGAGGCAGAAGATATGGATATTGTTTGGGAGTCAAGTAAAACGCACGACGCCTCTGCTCAGGTTTCTCTAATAGCTTAGTTTTATTTTTTATCTATTGAATTGCTTTATTTGGGGAGCGGGAATATACTTTCGAGTGAAATGGATAATGTTTTAGAAGCTATAAGGTTTGCTACAGATGCTCACTCCGGACAGAAGAGAAAAGGAAAAGAAACTTCATATATCATGCATCCCCTTTCTGTTGGTTTGCTTCTCGCAAATTCAGGAGCTGAGGAAGATGTGGTAATTGCCGGGATTCTTCATGACACTATTGAAGACACCGAAGTTACATATGAAGAGATCGTCGAAAAGTTTGGGAAAAGAGTAGCTGACATAGTAAATGATGTCACAGAACAAGACAGATCTCTTTCTTGGGTGGAGAGAAAACAGGCAGCGCTAGATCATGTAAAAAGCATGAGTGAAGATTCGGTACTCGTAAAAACAGCAGATGTTCTTCATAACATGAGTGATCAGATAGCTGATTATAAAAAAGAAGGAGATAAAATTTTCCTGAAATTTAATGCAGGTAAAGAGGCCCAATTAGAAAGATATAATAAATTAGTCTCAGCTCTTAAATCGCGTAATATAAATAATCCATTATTGCCTGATCTTGAAAAAAACCTTTCTAAACTTCAAGCGCTTTGGAGATAGCCTCACCGAATTGCTTTATTTAGGCTTCGGTAATATAATTTCCCCATGTCGCAAAAATCAATCGTTCAGCCTCTTATAGATGATGCTAAGGATACAGCAGTTAAAATGGAAAAAGTTATCAGAGAAGCCGGGATTGATGGCATAATAGTAGAGGTAGAAATGAAAACTAAATTTACAAATTATGTTATTAAAGTCTTAAGAAAAGGAGTTTATCCTCGAGACGACGAGTGGACCGTTTAGTTAATTATTTAATGTCAGACCAAATTTACAAAATTTCCCCTTCTAGTTTTGCTTATCTTTGGGAGGATTGTAAATATTGTTACTACCAGAAAGTGAAAAATGGAATTTCCTATGATGGGATTTTTCCCTCAATGTTTGGAAGAATAAATAAGCTTCTCCAGGATTCCGTTATGGGAATGAATCTTAAGGATGTAATTGCAGATCTTCCAAGTGCATTAATTGAGACACAGGAGCGTTTTGTAAGATCTATAACGGTACCTAATACGAATTGTTTTCTGAATGGTAGATATGACATCGTTATTAAATTTGATGATGGAACTTATGGAGTGATTGACTTCAAAATCACAGAACCAGATGAAGAAAAAGTTTTGAAAAAATATGCCACTCAGCTTCATGCCTATAAATTCGCTTTAGAAAATCCTGAATCGGGAACTCCTATAAAAGTAAGCAAGATGGGAATAATAAGCGTTAAGCCTGAGACTATGAAGATTGAAAATGGAAAAATTATTTTTACCACTACTCCTACTTGGCATGGTGTTGAAGAAGATATGGATAGTTTTTATATGCTTATGAGAAATATTTCAGATGTTTTGGATGGGCCACTTCCAGAGCCAAGCGAAACATGCAAGCTTTGTATTTACAGAAGAAGATTTGAGCCTCAAGAAAATATTACTGACGATATTCCTTTTTAGTTTTGGATTATTTGTTTCAAAACATTGATTTTTTATTTTACTAGGAGTAGGCTTGGGTTTAGTGAAAAAAGGATTTAAGGATAATATAGAAAAATTAACGGCTGAAAATAAAAATTTCAGGCGCGTAATTTACACTGCAAAGCATTCTCAATTGGTACTTATGACTCTTCTTCCGGGCGAAGAAATAG
>CAZBFH010000044.1:0-5978 GCA_964491185.1 uncultured Gammaproteobacteria bacterium | reverse complement strand
TATGGGAACATCATGAGATTATAGTATGGATTTTTAGCGCCCTCCATATCCGGGTGATAGATTTTTGAGTCACTCCATTTCTTATTCCATTTATCCTGAATCTCTTTATGATTATATTTTTTCTTATTATCCATTCGAATTTAGCCATCAAATTAGGCTCAAAACAAGTATATCACACTTGTAATTTAGCATTTATTTTTCTACCATGGGATTATGAAGTTTTATACTGATGCTCTAATTATCTTAGGCTCATTTATACTTGTTTTTGTTTGGCAAAACAGTCAGCTTGCCGAGTACTCAATTCCCTTCGTTGGATTTCTGGTCTTTTTGTTCTTACTTATTTCATTTAAAAGAAAGCAAAATCTAAATCTAGGCGGATCTATCAACTTTTTTATCCTTAACACAATACTTCTTCTTTTTATATTTTCAACCGGTGGATTAACATCAAACCTATTCTTCTTGATATATTTTTTACTTTTCGCGGCAGCATTCATCATGGACCCAAGAAGCGTATTCATAATTCCAGTGGGACTAATAGTTATTTTTTGGTCTCAAATATTTCAAGGAGATGTAACAGCAAACATAATTAAGATGACATCAATAGCAGTTCTTTCTCCCCTTGCTTACTTCTTTGGAGTTCAATTTAAGAAAAATGACAAGGCAACGGATGAAATATTAAAGACCAAGGAAAGGTCCGCAGCCTCAGCTGATGAAATATCTTCGAATGTAAAGGAAGTTATTGAGAGCGGAAAAAGCAAACTTAACCCTAAGGAATTAGGAAAACTTAAACAAATACTGGATGAAACTAAAGATCTAAGAGAAGAGAAGAAATAAATATGAAAACTACTCTAGCCTCAGGAGTACTATTTTTTGTATTCTTATTAGGCTCATTCACCACTCAAACTTTTGCACAAGTAATGTCAAATGGAAGCTTTAGAATTGAAATGGGAAACCTAAATTCAATAGCTGGTGAATCAAGTGGATCAAACTATAACTTAAGCATAACTTCTGGTGAAACAGCATCTGGACTTTATAGTGGCACAAATTTTAAAGTCCGAGCTGGCTTTCAATACATCCCAAGAGGCACTCCATTTTCCTTATCGATCTCAAATACACTCATAGATTTTGGAGTTCTCTCCCCCACAAACCCAGTAACGAGAGCCACAACCCTAACTATTTCTAACACTAAGGCCTCCTCCTATCAAGTTACAGCCTCAGAAAATCATCAACTAATAGTAAACAAAACCGGAGCTGTAATTCCTGACACCACATGTGACAGTGGTAATTGTAGCCAATCTAGGGCCGGCGAATGGTCAAATACTTTAACTTATGGATTTGGATACAGGTGCGATAACATCTCCATAGCCTCAAATGGAACACAAAATTCATCATGTATAATCGGCGAAAACTCTTTTTCCACAAACAAGAGCTACTTTAAACAGTTCGCAGATGCTTCAAAGAAAGAAAACTCACAGGTAATTATTAAGGGTGGAAAAGGTAAATCACAAAAAGCTACAGTTACCTATAAGGTTAATATCCCCTCTTCTCAGGCTACTGGAAATTACACAAATGCAGTTACTTACGTGGCTACGCCAAATTACTAATATGAAAAAAGTTTTAATATTTACATTTTTTTTAATTCTAGCCTCTGCAAATAAAGCTTACGCTCAGGAAATTTCAGTTGGAGTAGACCCTTCGATTCTTCAAATTGAAGCTAAAGGACCTTCGTTAGTAAAAAGCCCTATAAGGATAGAAAACCAATCTAATCAAAATGTAACATATAGCATCTTTCTAGTTCCTTTCAAGGCTAGCAATCTTGCAAATGGTCAACCCGAATTTGAAAGAGGTTTATTGGATAGCTATAAAGATATTTTTGGAAGAATTAAAATATCTGACGAGAATGGAACTCTTACTCAAATTAGCCTCGCACCAAAGCAAAAAAAGGATCTAACTCTTTCAATTAGACTTAATGATGGTGAGCCTCCAAAAGATTATTACTTTTCTGTTGTTTTCATATCTGAAGCTATAAGCGAATCCGATAAAGAAAGCTTCGTGGGAGCACGAGCAGGAATAGGAACTAATATTCTACTCTCAGTTGGACCTAAATCCCCGACGAAAGGATTTATAGAAGAGTTTAATGCTGATAAATTTTCTACTGCAGGCCCAAAAAACTTCAGGCTAAAAGTGAGAAATGAAAGCTCGCATTATGTTAACACTTCAGGCAATGTTCTGATAAAAAATATGTTTGGACAAACCGTTGGAAACATTAACCTGGTGACTGCGAACATACTCTCAAACTCTAGTAGATTTATTGAATCTGAAAATAACGAAAATCCAAATATCCCAAGGATAATTTGGAATGAGAAACTTCTTCTAGGAGTTTATAAAGCCGAACTAACCCTAGCACTCTCAGAAGAGGGACCAATATACAAAGACTCGGTTACCTTCTTCGCGTTTCCTGTTGAGCTAATCGGGGGACTTCTGCTCGTTATCCTTGTAACCATAGGGATGATTAGAAGAGCTAGATCAAGGACATCATAAATTTAGTAACCCAAGAACCAACTATGGTGCTTTGGCGGAGCAATCTTCTTTTTTGGCATTGGCTTTCTTAAGATAATACTTTTAATTTTGTTTCTAAGTCTCTTTGAAAGCAGTATAAGAAGTAGGATAATGCCTATTATGACAATCAAAACGATTAGCATGATTATTAGAAGATTTTGCTGTAACAGACCTCCTAAGGATAGTGCTTCTAGATCCTTAGTCCTTGTGGGTTTCTCAGAGTTTTTCTTCTCATATGTGGCAGTCGCAAAAAGGCTATACTTTCCTGCTGGAATATCTTTTATTTCATATTTATAAAAACCATTCTGGTCCGCTAATACATCTATTTTTATATCTTTTGATATATTTATTATGACTTTAGCATTTGGCATAGAGTATCCTGATGCAAACACTGAAGATCCTGGATTTATCTTCTGACCAGAAAGCCCTACTGTAGGTGGTAAGAATATTCCCTCTTTAGATGTATCTTTAAAGACTGGATCAATCTTTATGCATGTATATGAATCTCCTACTCTTTTGATGTCTATAGCTTCCATGCAAAAGTCCGTGAATCCTTCGTTTACAAAAACATTGTTTAAGATAAAATAACCTTTGGGATCAGCCACAGTTGAAGCCATAAAAATCGAACCTTGACTCATTACGATTGATGCAAAAGGAGAAACGTAACCTGAAATATTTACATAATACTTTCCTTGGGAAGCTGAAACATTCGTGGCTTGTGCTTCAATGTCCTTGGGAAATACAAACACCATTAAGCAAATTAAAAAAATAAGCTTCCTCATTAATAAATTTATATCAGAAATGAACTAGAGGAACAAACGCAAATACTTATCACTTAGTATTCAAGATTGCTAAAAGATCAATTTATAATTAAAAAAATCAGTGAAAACTAAAAATCAGCTGAAACATCTAAGAAAATCTCTATTTCCTGGTTTTCACAGAAAATGACATATGCCTATTAAGTGAATCAAACTATAAAATATAGCCTCATTTTTTAAGACTCTAGGTCCTTGACAGCATAGTATATACTCACATATTCTAATTGTATGGGTAAAAACCTTTTCACAATTCAGATAATGCGTATAATCCGTATAATCTCGTGGCTAAACCCCTTAAAACCTAAAAAGCCTTTAGGTAATTAATTTTATGAATTTATCTGCCCAGTTTAAAGAATATTTAATTTCACAGAGCAACCCTCCCTCTCTGATAACCGTAAAAAATTATATTTCTGATATAAATAAATTTATACGCTGGATTGAAGCGAGACTCGGATATGATTTTAATCCTTCCGATATTAATCAAAGTCTTATCGATAAATTTAAAGCAGAAAGTCTTAGTACATATTCAGCAAGCTCCGTAGAGAGATCACTCTCGTCCCTTCGTAAATTTTTCTATTTCTTGAAGCTAGAGGGAAAGATCTCTCAGACCCCTTTTGAGGTATCAACGATAAAGACTGAGATACCCGATCCATGGAAAATTAAAGAGTTCAAGAATCATTTGTATGTTTTTGGAGCATCACATCTTACTATAAAGAACTATATCATCGACGTGAAACAGTTTTTAACCTGGGCAGATGAAGTCGTGAAAACAGATGAAGCATGGGAAATAACTAGGGCAAGCAACTTTAGCAAAATTACCTCAGGACTGATAGAAGAATATAAAACTAGACTGCTAGATGAAGCTCATCTATCTCCTGTTTCCGTAAACAGAAAACTATCCTCAATTAGAAGGTTCATCTCATGGGCAAATGAAGAAGGATTAATAAAAGATCAGGCAGAGGTAGTTAATCTCCAGCCAAATGACTTTGGATTCAAACCTCACTCAGCCCCAATCTTAGCTACAACTATAACAGCTGAAGCTATAAACGAAGCTAACAAAACTCAAGAATATTCAGCTTTTCCACCTCTTCGCGTCGCTCAAAAAACAAAAGAAGGTGCTATGGCTGCTTTTGACACTGCAGTTACAGCTCCCCTAGCTGATGCGCTAGACAAATCGGATGAATTAGTTTGGAATTTAAAAGGAAGACCCGTTTTTAAAGAAAAACTTAAAGCTAGCTTTAAAATTCCTAGCTTTAAAATGATTGATCCTAAGAAAATAAATAATGTACCGAAATCTTTTTATGCTCCTACAATGATTTCCACGGCCAACTTCCCACTTCATAAAAAAGCATTACATCATGCAAGACATTCAAGGCCTAAATGGTATAAAACGTATCATTCATATGCATTTGTATCTTATCTACATTTTTCTATATTAATGCTGTTTATCTCAGCGATGGGATATATGGTATTCAATGATTTTAATACCGAAAAGCAAACCCCTACTTTTGCAGCTCTCCCAAGCGCTCCTCCAAGAATACTTTCCTTTCAGGGAAGATTGACTGATGCAAATGACAATCCGATTACTAAAGGAACTACACTAAGGATGTCAATTTATAATAATCAGACAGCAACTGGCTCTGCCCTTCTTTGGCAAGAGATCGTTAGCCCAACTCCAGACGAAGAAGGCATATTCTCTATTTTATTAGGAAATAATAATCCTATTCCTCAAAGTCTATTTGCACAAAACTCAGGGCTTTGGTTAGGTGTAACCGTAGAAAGAACTCAGGAGCTTAAACCTCGTCAGCAAATTGCGACTGTCGCTTTTGCAGCCAATGCCGAAACCCTGCAGGGACTTCCCCCTATTACAAATACTAGTGCAACTTCAAATGTAGTTCTAGCGCTTAACTCTTCTGGAAATTTAACAATTGGAGGAACAGCAAATCCAATATTTCAAGCAACAGGTGGAACATTTACTGTTTCTGGAAGAACACTAATCCTAACTACTTCTAATAATGGAAACATAAGGTTAGCTCCAAATGGTACAGGCATAATTGATATTCAGAAATCAGTTCAAAATACAACAAACAGTGGCTTAGTGGTACCGGGCTCTGTAACCATAGAGGATCTCTTTTCTGTTGTAGCCACCTCCTCAGGACAAGCGGTTCTTAATATTTCTCAAGGCTCCACTGGTGATCTAATAATCGCCTCTACCTCTGGTAGTACTAAATTCAGAATTGATAATGGTGGGAATTTAATAGCATCCGGAAGCCTAAACGGACTTGGAGTAAGCTCCGGGACTATAAACTCAGGAACTTGGCACGGAGCAACTATTGAGGCACCATATGGTGGAACTGGTCAGACATCTTATTCTATCGGAGATATTCTATATGCCAGTGATGATACCCAGTTATCAAAACTTTCAATAGGCTCAACTGGGGATTGTCTCATTTCAAACGGAGTTGCTCCTTCCTGGGGAACTTGTACTGGAAGCGGAACTGTGGGAATCTTTAGTCAAAGTTCAGGCGCAATTTATGCTAATAATTCCACTGTCGATTTTCTTATAGGAGGTCAATCAAGTACTTCTGCTAAATTTGCGAT
>CAZBFH010000043.1:0-6036 GCA_964491185.1 uncultured Gammaproteobacteria bacterium | reverse complement strand
CTTGAAGTTTTGAGTGTAAAAGTTTTAAGTAAGGCGGAAACTCCTCCATTTGACGTTACATCTGAGGGACTCGATATAAATGAAGAAGTGCGACTCAAATACAGATATCTCGACTTGCGTCGTTCTCGAATGCAAAAAAATATTAGGCTTAGGAGTGATTACATGCAGGCACTTCGTAAGTCACTTATTAGTAAGGATTTTACAGAAATTGAAACTCCAATTCTTTCTAAAGCGACTATGGAAGGCGCCCGCGATTTTATTGTCCCATCTCGTTTTCAGCCAGGAAAATTTTACGCACTTCCTCAATCTCCTCAGCAATATAAACAGCTTTTAATGGTAGCAGGATTTGAAAGATATTTTCAATTTCCAAAATGTTTTAGAGATGAAGATTTAAGAGCAGACAGAGGATTTGAATTTGCGCAGTTAGATTTAGAGATGAGTTTTGCGACAAGAGAAGATGTAATGGAGACAACTGAGAGCGCGGTAATAGATGCTATTAGGGCAGTTGGCGGAAAGTTAAAAAATGAAAAATTTCCAGTGTTTACTTATCAAGAAGCAATTTCGAAGTATGGAGCAGATAAATTTGATTTAAGGACTGAGGAAGAAAAGAAAGACGGAACTTTGGCTTTTGCATGGGTAATAAATTTTCCATTCTTCAGAAAAGTGAGTAAGACAGAAATTTCAGATAGCTTGGATAGTAAGAGCGAGTGGACTTTTACTCATAATCCATTTAGTATGCCAATTCCAGAACACATTGAATGGTTTTTAAAGGGGGAGAATGTTGATCAAATCCTTACGACTCAATATGATTTGGTTTGTAATGGGCTTGAGGCAGGCGGAGGAAGTATAAGAGCGCATACACCAGAACTTCTTAAATCTACATATAAAATAATGGGGTATTCAGATTCACAAATTCAAGAAAGCATAGGGCATATGCTTGAAGCATTTTCATTTGGTGCACCACCTCATGGAGGAATTGCGCTTGGACTTGATAGACATATCGCACTTTTGCAAGGAGAAGCTTCTATAAAGGAAACAATGGCATTTCCAATGACTTCAACAGGAAGAACTTCAGTGATGGATGCTCCAGCCGAGATTTCAGAAGAACAACTTAAGGAGCTCGGAATTAAAATTGTCACAAAGTAAAATGGATGAAATATTTTCCAAAGATAAATAAAGTTAAAATCGTCTACTTCATTACTTTAGTAATTGTATTTGCTGCATTTAGTTTCCTAGCACTTCTAAATATTGAGTTAAAAAAACAAAACTCCTTAATCGGAACCTATACAAATCCAATCGATTTTAATCCAGCGCGATATCCTCAAGTTAATTTTTCACTTGCGCCGATTATTTCAGCTCAGGGAGCTGTTGTTATTGATAAGGCGTCTCAAGTAGTTTTATTCGAAAAAAATCCCAATCTTAGATTTTCCCCAGCATCTACTACTAAGATAATGTCTTCTCTAGTCGCACTTGAATATTACAAACCCGATGACACTCTAACTATCTATAAATCAAATGTTGAAGGAACTACTTTAAGATTGCCTCTAAATGAACAGTTTAGATTTGAAGATCTTCTTTACGCGATGATGCTTCCTTCCTCGAATGATGCAACTCAGGCTATCGCTGATAATTATCCTGGAGGGGAAAAAGCATTTGTTGCGAGAATGAATGAAAAGGCAAAAGCAGCTAATCTAGCGGACACATATTTTGAAGAACCAATTGGATTACTAGACGAAAAAGATTATACAACTGCGATTGATCTAGCAAGATTAACGAGTATCGCTTTAGAAAATAAAAAATTTTCAGAAGTTGTTGCAACCAAAGCTCACCAAATTCAGAGCTTGAAAGGCACAAAGTATACAGTTAAAAATATAAATATTTTATTGGATATTTCAGGGGTAAATGGAGTAAAGACAGGTTTTACTGAGGGAGCAGGTCAAGTTCTTGTAACCTCTAGGCATCTTCCTGATGAAAATGCAGATCTAATATTTGTGGTTATGCAGAGTCAAGACAGGTTTGGGGATACAGAAGTTTTATTAAATTATCTCTACAATAATATTACTTTTCTATCCATTCATCCTTAACAGCAGAAACATAGGCCATAAAATTATTGTTTCCCTCAAAAACAACAACGGGCATCAAATAGTCTTGCTGTTTTCCCTCTGAATAGAGTCCCAGATAAACATCTTTTATAACAATATTTAGATCATCTCCCGTTTGAGTTATGACTCGTCCTTTGCCGCTTTTTAATTCTTCAAAAGCTTCATCCGCAGTTTTGATAGGATAAGTTGCTGACTCTTCTGTCGCTTTTTGGTAGAAGAATCTTGCATTAACTACTTCTGGATCTCTATCTCCTGAGCCAATAACAAAGTTCATTGGTGAATGTGTTCCTCCAGGATATACCATCCTAACTTCATCCTTGTCTTTCTGGAAAAACGAAACGCTAATGAGCTTGGCGCGTGATAAGCTTGTTGCCGGACCAAGAACTTCATTGTTGATTGAGAATAACTCTATTTTTGTTTTATCTTCGTCAATATCTTCTGGATAAAGATTAAGGGCATCCAGGAATTTTTTTGCAGTTGAGATTGCATCTTCTTGATTGCCAAGAGAAGCCCCAGAGAGCACTACTGGATCTGTTAGATATGAAGAATAAAGAGTGAAAGAGGCCATATTTACATTTAGTACAAGACTTTTTGCAGGAGGTCCAGCGCTGGTCCAGCGATACTGAATATCTGAAAGTTGTTCAGGTTTTGCATTAAAACCAAGAGAAGAAACCTTATCATTTGCGCGTTCAACTGCAAGAAGGTCTGGCCCTGGTTTTTCCATCTCATAAACTTTAGCTCTATCTGGAAGAGATGGCAGTTTTCCGCTCAGTGTATCAACTGAATATGTGAATTTTTTGTTAATACTTTCTGGAAAGAAGATTGCGGGAAGTTTTCCAAATGAAACAGTAGGAGCTGGGGGTGGAGTAGGAGAAATAAGCTCTTTAATAAAAAAAGCGATCTTAATTAGAATAAAGATTCCTATAAGAATTCCTATGACTATTGCAGCCCATTTGGCCACAACTAAAAACTGACTCTTAAATTTGCTAAGGGTCGTGGGCATATATTGAGTATAAAGGAGATTTTAGCTACAATGCAAATGACTATGGTAAGAACTAGAATTGCACCAAGCCCAACAGGATTTCCCCATATAGGAACGATTTATCAGGCTTTGTTTGATTATGCATTTGCTAAAAGAAATAAAGGGCAGTTTGCTATTCGTATTGAAGATACAGATAGAGCAAGATTCGTAGAAGGAGCGGAGGATAAAATTTTTGAAGCAATTGATTGGTTTTCTCTATCTGAGGATGAAAGCATAAGAAAGCCTGGCGATTTCGGTCCTTATAGGCAGTCCGAGCGATTAGAAATTTATAAAAAGTATGCAGATGACCTAGTCGCAAAAGGCGGAGCATATTATTGTTTTTGTACAAAAGAAAAACTAGATGCGCTCCGAGCGACATTAACAGCATCTAAAGAGCCAGTTATTTATGACAAGACTTGCAGAAGCCTAAATATTGAAGAATCTAAAAACAGATTAGATGAGCCTCATGTATTAAGACTAAAAATGCCAACAGAAAAAGCATATAAAGTTCTCGACCAAATAAGAGGAGATATAGAGTTTGACTTAACTTTAATTGAAGATTCAGTGCTAATTAAATCTGATGGATTTCCTACTTATCACTTTGCAGTTGTAGTTGATGATCACTTGATGGAAATAACTCATGTGATTCGTGGAGAAGAATGGCTTTCGAGTCTCCCAAAGCATATGGTTTTATATGATTATTTTGGTTTTGAGAAACCTCTTTTTTACCATACTCCTAATTTAAGAAATCCTGATAAGTCTAAATTATCTAAGAGGCATGGTCATGCCAGTGTTGATTGGTATAAGGAGGAAGGTTTTCTTCCTGAAGCAATTCTTAATTTCCTAGCCCTAATGGGATGGAGTCATCCAGAGCAGAAGGAAATATTTGATATCCAGGAATTTATAAATTTATTTGATCCAAAAGATTTAAAACCAGTTGGTCCTATTTTTGATCTAGCGAAACTTGAATGGATAAATGGAATGTGGATTCGAAACATGGAGGCATCGGAGCTAAAAAAAAGATTAGAGAAGTTTTACAGGGAGGACAAGGAGTTTAGTGTAATTTTTGACAGTAAGCATGTTGATCTTTTGATTGGGCTTGCTCAGAGTCGGATGAAAAAGCTTTCAGAATTTAGAAACTTAGTAAATGCGCCTCAAAAACAAAGAGAGTTTACGCCGGAAGAAAAAGAATCTGGGAAAAAGCTTTTAGGAGTTCTTGAGAAAATAAATCACACTGATTGGAGAGAGGATGTAATTTTAAATCATTTAAAAAATTTTAGAGATCAAGAAGGAGTAAGTATGAAAATAATTTACTTTTTAATTACTGGAAAAGAACAGGGATTGCCTCTAATTGAAACAATGGTTAAGATTGAAGGTCGCGATCAGATTATCGAAAACCTCAAATCTCGCATTTGACCCCTTAAAAAAATGAAAAAAATTAAAAGTGGTTTTGATATAAAAACCAAAAAATATAAAGTAAAGGATATATATTTAAACGTTGCTGAAGTAGGAGAAGGAGAACCTCTTCTTTTTATTCACGGATGGTCCAACTCGTGGATAGGGTGGACGTTGTTAGCGAAGGAGCTCTACCCGCATTATAAGCTTTATATGGTAGATTTACCCGGTTTTGGAGACTCTGATTCTTTGCAATATTATTCACTTGAAATAATAAATAAATACTTGTCGACATTTATTGACGAACATGTGCCTGATGTGAAAGCTATTGTTGCTGCATCTTCAGGTACTTTTGTTGCATCATATGTAACACTTGCTAATGATTATAAATTTCATATGATTTTAATAGGTCCTGTTCTGAATAGATATAAAACAAAATTAATTAAAGAGATTTACTCTCTTCTTTTATCATTCTCTTCAAATTCTAAATTAGCACAAAAGGCTGCTGAAAAGATAATAAAACATCCTTATAGCGCTTATTTTATTGAGAAATATATTCATGCTTATCAATTTAACAAAGAGAAAATAGATTTATATTCTGTGCCAGGTAGAAAAAAAGTTAAAGGAAAATCTTATATTCAGTTAGGAGTTGCTATTATGGAATATATTCTTGATGAGGAGCTGAGAAATATTCCCAATAAAGTGCTTCTAGTAATTGGTTCAGCAGATAAGTATGTTTCTAGAAAGACAGCGGAGAATTTTCTAAAAATTTCCAATAACCCTAATTTATCAGTTTCTATTATTGAGGAAGCTGGACATAGTCCATCATATGAGCAGCCGGAAAAAACAGGAGAGGTTATACGGGAGTACTTAAGTGCACTTGATATAAAACAAAAGTAGATTTAATATGAAAACAAATGAATGATTTCGTTCTGCTTTCTACTCCCATTTGGGTTAATTTGTTAATCCTAGTTCCAATTATTTTCTTCTTCTACTGGAGAAAAAATAAGCTTTTAATAACCCGGAAAATTCTCTTATACACTTTTATTTTTGGTGTCGCTTTTGGTGTAATTGAAGCGACTTGTGTAATCTATCTTAGAGCATCTACCGGGATGCTTCCAGGATTTGAGGGAAATATTTTTGATGTTTGGAGAATGTCAAAAGAAGTATTTTATAGTCAAGAGATCCTAGAAAGAGAGCTGCCTAAGAGTCTTTTGGCTTATGAGCTAATTAGAGAAGCGGGGACAATCATAATGCTTGGGATGGTTTCATTAATCGCAGCGAGTAAATGGAGAGAGCGAACTGCAATTTTTCTTTGGGCATTTGCTGTCTGGGACATAGTTTATTATTTACATCTTTGGTTAATGGTTAGGTGGCCTTCTAGTCTTACAACTCCTGATGTTTTGTTTTTGATTCCAGAGCCGTGGATAGGTCAAGTCTGGTTTCCATTATTGGTAAGTGGATTGACGATGTTCGCAGTTATCTATAACTTAAAATCTAAAGATTAAATGCTGGCGG
>CAZBFH010000042.1:0-6493 GCA_964491185.1 uncultured Gammaproteobacteria bacterium | reverse complement strand
CCATGATATGGGTGAATTTTTCTCCTTGGCTCATTTTTATCCAAAGCGGGTGGTATCGGTATTGTTTGCGTCCCCTGGCATCAATTCCAGTTGCTTGAATATGACCATTTGCATATGGAGCAATCCAAACATTTTTATAAGCTGGTGGAATTACTAACTTATTAATTCGATCAATTGTTCCCTGATCTGTAATTTTGTTTCCTTGAGTATCGAAGTAAGTAAATTTATCGCCAATTATTTTTCTGGTGTATCCTGGTTTTTTGTCATTGCTATAGCGAAGATTAACCTGATCTAAAATATCTTCTGTCGCCATAATCCGATTATACACAATTTCCTAAAGTGTCAATATATTCTGCTATAATTGCTTAATGACCTTGTATTTAACGTCCTCAGTTCAAAAGGTAGCCCATGCCGTTGCTAAAAAAATAGATAAAAAAGGAGCTAAATTAGTTTTCATCTCAACTGCTGCTGAGGTGGAGGAAGGGGATCTTAAGTGGAAAGAAGACGACAAGCAATCTTTGATTGACGCCGGATTTGAAGTAACAGAGTATACAATTACAGGTCAAAACAAAGAAGAAGTAAAAAACTTTTTAAAAGATTTTGAAATAATTTATTTTTCTGGAGGAAATACTTTTTATCTTTTAGAAAAAATTCAGCAATCAGAATGTAGGGATGTAATTATCGATTATGTAAAAATCGGAAAAATTTACATAGGTTCTAGCGCGGGTTCTGTAATAGCTGGGCCAAATATTTATCCCCTTAGGGATTTAGATAATTACTTGAAAGCTCCAAATTTAAAAGGACATGAGGGTTTCGGTCTTGTGGATTTTATAGTCTTTCCTCATTGGGGACATGAATTTTTTAAAGAAAAATATTTAAAACACAGAGTAATCCACACTTATAATGAGGACAATAAAATAATTCTTTTAACAAACCATCAGTACATCGAGGTAAATGACGACTGGTATAAAATAATTGAGGTTGATGAATAAAAATGCGTTGATACTTCATGGGACTGGTGGAAATTCGAAAAGTAATTGGTTTCCATGGTTAAAAGAAGAACTGGGAAAAATAGGTTACGAGGTTTGGGTTCCGGATTTGCCTGGTGCTGGAAATCCTAATGTTAAAACTTATTCAGATTTTTTATTAGGTAGTGATTTTAAGTTTTCAGTAGATACTATTATAATAGGCCATTCTTCTGGGAGTGTAGAGATTTTTGGATTACTTCAAAAATTGCCAGTTTCTGTGGGACCAGTTTATTTAGTTGGATCTTTTAAAGATAATCTTGGAAGGGATGACTTAAAAGGACTTTTTCTAGAGCCATTTGATTTTAAAAAAATAAAATCGAAAGCTAAAAAGTTTGTTTTTTTTCATTCAGATGATGATCCATATTGCCCGCTAGACCATGCAAAATATTTGAGTGAAAAAACAGGTGGAGAACTTGTTATAATTGCGGGACAGAAGCATTTTAGTATTTCTACAAGCGGCGAAAAGTATAAAGAGTTCCCAGAGTTACTAGAAAAAATTAAAGATAATGAATAAGAATATAAAGGCGGTATTTATTCCAGGAAATGGTGGAGGATCACCTAAGGATAGTTGGTTTCCATATCTTAAAAAAGAACTTGAGTCAGTTGGAGTTGATGTAATTGATGAGAATTTTCCTGACAGTGATTTAGCACCAGAAAGTTCTTGGATTCCATTTCTTCATGAATTAAAAGCTGATGAAAATACTATTTTAGTGGGATATTCAAGTGGCGCAATTGCAGCGATGAGATTTGCAGAAAAAAATAAAATTTATGGAACAGCACTTGTTGCTACATATCACACAGATTTAAATAATCCTTGGGAAGCACAAGCGGGATATTTTAATAGGCCATGGGACTGGGAGTCGATAAAGAATAATCAAAATTGGATTTTACAGTTTGGCTCAGTTGACGATCCATTCGTGCCTGTAGAAGAAGCAAGGTTTGTTCATGAAAAACTAGATTCAGAATATAAAGAGTTTACTGACCATGGGCATTTCGGAGCAACATTTCCAATGCTCGAATTTCCAGAGCTTGCAAGTGCGATAATTGAAAAACTAAAGTGATATAATCCCCTCATGCCGGAAAAGATTATTGCGATAGTTTTTGATTTTGATGAGACTTTAGGCCCCGATACGATATCCCTTTTTCTAAAAAACCAAAATATTGATCCTCAAAACTTTTGGGAAGAAGTAGACAAGATGGTGAAAGATGGATGGGATCCGCCTCTTGCATACATGGATAAAATGCTAAATCTATCTAGAGACGGAAAATTAGATATTTCAAAAAAAAATCTTAAAAAAATGGGAAAAAGCGTAAAACTTTTTCCGGGACTTCCAAATGGTCTCAAAGAACTTCAAGAATTTGTAAAAAGAAATCCAGATCTAAAACAAGCGAGAATTACTTTAGAGTTTTACATAATAAGTGGCGGACTTGAAGAGATGATAACTGGCACAAAAATTGAACCACTAATAGACGGAATTTTTGGATGTAATTTTTCTTATGATAAAAATGGAATGGCAAGTGGCGTAAAATCTGCAATTTCATTTACGGAAAAAACTAGATTTATTCATGGAATCAGAAAAGGAATAAGCGTTAGGGATCTTAGAGAAAATCCTTATAGAATTAATGATTCAATTTCTTCAGAAGAACAACGTATTCCTTTTTCTCATATGATTTATGTGGGTGACGGACCAAGCGATGTTCCTTGTCTTTCATCAGTTGTAAATAATGGAGGAACGGGAATTGGAGTATCCTCGCCTACTGGAACTTTTAAAAAGGGATATGAATTAGCGCGTGGAAAAAGAATTACAGTAGGACCTTATACTGCGAACTATAAAAAAGGATCGGACATGAGAAAGGTTCTTGAAGAAACAATTCTAAGAATTGGACTTGAGATAGATATAGATAACAAAAGAAATATTGTAAGAGCACCAGGACACTGATATCATTAGATAAATGGAAGATACAATAACAAAAACAAATATCGCTGGACTAGTTCTAATTAAGAGAACCACCATAGAAGATGACAGAGGATTTTTTAGAGAACCAGTTAGGATTAAAGCAGTCGAAGAGGCAACTGGAATTCAATTTAACGTTGTGCAAATGAATCACGCAAGATCTAGTAAAAATACTCTTCGTGGAATTCATGTTGCTCCATGGAATAAGTTAATTTATGTAACTCGAGGAAAAGTGCAAGCAGTTTTAGTAGATCTTCGAGAAGGTTCTGAAACGTATAAAAAGTTTGAGTCGGTGATAATTGGGGACGAAAATAAATCAAGTATATTCATTCCAAAAGGAATGGGAAATTCATATTTAGTTCTAAGTGATGATGCCGATTATGTATATTTAACAGATGAAGAATGGAGTCCGGGAAGAGAATTTGGAATTGCATGGAATGATCCCTCATTAAATATTTCTTGGCAGTTAGACGGAGACCCAGTTTTATCTGAAAAAGATAATAATAATCCTATCCTCTAGGGTTAACTATTGACTAAGTTTATTGATTAATGGTCTACTATTAATAGTTATGGAAAAACAGCTTGAGAAAATTGTGGGAGCTCCTGCAGATGTTTTAGATAAGACGGTAACATTGACTGAATCTGTTGTGGGACATGGAAGTGTAAAGAGAGCAAAGAAATATTGGCATAATTTAGGACCTGGTCTTACAACAGGAGCCTCGGATGATGACCCCTCAGGAATTGCAACCTATTCCCAAACAGGAGCGCAGTATGGATTTCAACTTCTATGGCTTGCAGGTTTTACATTTCCTCTTATGTCAATTGTTCAGGAGATGTGTGCTCGTATAGGAATTGTTACAGGAAGAGGACTAGCGGGAAATATAAGAATTCACTTTCCTAGATGGGTACTCTATCTTTGTACTGCTTTACTTTTCTTTGCAAATACACTTAATATAGGAGCAAATATTGGCGCTATGGCTAAATCAACGCAACTAATTTTCCCGAATATAAGTTTTGCGACATTGGTTTTGGGTTTTGCGATCGTGAGTCTTGGGCTTCAGATATTTGTGAGTTATGAGAAATATGCAAAATATCTAAAATATTTAGCTTTAATACTTCTTTCTTATATTGCGGCAGCTGTCATGGTTAAAATAAACATAAAAGAATTGTTAACTGGAGCGCTAATCCCTACAATCGTTTTTTCTAAAGAGCAAATATTTTTAATTTGTGCAGTTTTAGGAACGACTATTTCGCCGTATTTATTTTTCTGGCAAACGTCTCAAGAGGTTGAAGAAAGTATTTTAAAAGGTCAAACTACCTTAAAACTAAGACAAGAAGCAGTAACGGATAAAGAAATAAAACTTATGCGTCAGGATGTTTGGAGCGGAATGTTTTTATCAAACCTTGTGATGTTTTTTATCATAGCTGCATGTGCTGCGACTTTATTTACAAATGGAATTACAAATATCCCGACAGCTGCTGATGCAGCTTTAGCACTTAGACCAATTGCGGGAGATTATGCATATATTTTATTTGCTCTAGGTATAATTGGCACTGGTATGCTCGCAATTCCTGTTCTTGCTGGTTCTGCATCATATGCAATGAGTGAAAGTTTTGGATGGAAAGTAGGACTATATAGAAAACTTAAAGAGGCAAACGCATTCTACGGAATAATAATTATTTCAACGCTTCTGGGAGTTGCGCTAAATTTCGTTGGAATAGATCCGATAAAAGCATTATTATTTTCTGCCGTAGTGAATGGATTAGTTTCCCCAGTAATTCTTATTCTAATCATCTTGTTAAGTAGTAATAAAAAAGTAATGGGAGATAGGGTAAATCATCCTATTGCGACATTCTTAGGAATTCTTATAACTGGACTTATGACATTAGCAGGGATCGCTACAATTGTTTCATTATTTATTTGATGACACCTCGGAAAAAAATTAATTTACTATTTACCCTAGTTATAATTCTCGTGTCTACAGTTGTAATTTTTTTATCAGATGACTCATCGAAAATTACTAGCTCATTAGATAATCCGACGCCCACAGAGATTCCGTCAGTTGCTGAAAATACTTTGGGAGTTTTCACTACTAAGGCTCCAATTATTACTTCTGCAACTGATGTTGATGAAAGTGATATCGAATCAAAAGAGGGATATCAAGTTATTAAAGTGGTTGATGGTGACACGATGGATGTAAATATTGATGGAAAAATAGAGCGTCTTCGTTTGATTGGAATAGACACACCAGAAACAGTCGATCCTAGAAAAGATGTTCAGTGTTTTGGGAAAGAGGCAAGTAATAAAGCACGAGAATTATTGCAAGGAAAATTTGTAACACTTGAATCAGACGATAGTCAAAGTGTTAGAGATAAATATAAAAGACTTTTAGTATATGTTTTTCTTCCAGATGGCACAAATTTTAATAAATTTATGATAGAAGAAGGTTATGCATACGAATACACTTACGACTCGGCATATAAATACCAGAGTGAATTCAAAGAAGCGCAGATAAATGCACAGTCTTCAAACAAAGGCCTCTGGAATCCTTCCACTTGCTCAGGCGTCAGATAAAAATTATAATTCCTCTTATGAAATTATTAAGTCTCAATGTTTGGGGTGGTACAGTTTATGACGAATTGATTGAGTATGTAAAAAAACAATCAAAGGAAACTGATGTATTTTGTTTTCAAGAAGTTTTTCACTCGACCCAGTCGAGAATAAGTAACGGAATTAAAACTGATCTGTTTGATAACCTCTTAAAAATTCTTCCCGACTTTACAGGTTTTTATGCGCCAATTATTACGGGTTACGATACTCAGGTTAAGGTAGATTTTGATTTGGCATTTGGCCAAGCAACATTTATAAGAAAAAATATTGAATTAATTTCTGAAGAAACATATTTTGTTCATGGTGAATTTGATTTTGCTCCACCTGTGGAGATTGAAGGGATTACTGACGGGATGGATCTTCCTAGAAATATTCATTGCATAAAAATAAAGGTAAACGGGAAAGAGGTATTGATTGGAAATTTCCATGGCTATTGGATGCCTGGCCCTAAGGTCGATTCCATTCAAAGTCTTGCGCAAATGCAGGCAGTTTTAAAAATTTATAATTCGTTTAACGGTCCAAGAATTATCGCCGGAGATTTTAATTTAGGACCTGAAACAAAAAGTGTAACTATGCTTGAAGAAAATTTAAAAAATTTAATTAAAGAACATGGAATTAAAACTACAAGAAGCTCTCACTATAAAAAGACAACTGAAAAATTTGCAGACTATGTGCTTGTTTCTAATGATGTAAAAGTCAGGTCCTTCAAAGTCCCAGATGAAGCAGTCTCAGATCATCTCCCAATGCTTCTCGAATTTACTGTTTGACAATAAAATTTCTTAGAGGGCAATCTAGGTGTTTGCATCGCGCTGTACAATACTCCCTTCCGTATTCTGCAAATAAGTAAGTAATTTCTCCCCATTCTTTTTTAGGAAATGCTTCCATAAGATCTTTCTCGA
>CAZBFH010000041.1:0-7344 GCA_964491185.1 uncultured Gammaproteobacteria bacterium | reverse complement strand
TTTAAATTCACAGATCAAAATTCTGCAGTTGATACCTCAGATTGGAAAATACATAATTCTAAAACATATACCGCTCTTTATCCTCAAAACTGGAATGTAGTTAAGGTTAAGCCCCCAGAGCAGGAACCTCAAAATGATGAAGATAGCGCATTTAAGTCTCCTGACTATGAGGCAAACTTAGTTCCAGCGATAACCAATGGTGCGGAAATTAGTATTTATAAACGTGTCAATACAAATAATCAAAAACTCGAATCTTATATTGAAAGTAAATTAGCAGTTCCTAATAAAGTCAATATAAAGAATCTCAAAAAAGTAAACTTTGGCAGCAATACATATTTTAATCTTTTCGATTGCTGGGAAGGATGTTGGGATAAATACTATTTAGAAAGTGGTGATTCATTTTATACAATAACTTACCAATGTACGCCGAATTGCAATTCGGAATCTGCTATTAAAAACAATAAATACCACTCAGTTAAAAATGAATTCTTAAAGAATTTTAAACTATCTAACTGAATAGCTCCCTCCTGAATTTTTTATAATTCCTTTTATCTCCATAATTGAAAGGGTTGTTCCAAGCCTTGATGGATCAAGTTTTAGATGCCGGACTATTTCATCAAAGCCCATTGGTTCATTTTCAATTAGCTCAATAATCTCTTTTTCTTCCTTTGCCAAATTTTTAAATCTTGAGTCATTTTTAATTGATTGAAAATTGGAAATTGATAATTGAAAATTCCGTAGTATATCCTCGGGAGATACTACGAGAACTGCTCCTTTTTCAATCAATCTGAGAGGCGCTGCAGAAAGACTTGAGGTTATGGGTCCTGGAATTGCGAAGACCTTTCTACCAAACTCTAATCCGAAATTTGCTGTAATAAGACTTCCCGAATCTTGTGCTCCTTCAGTAACAAGAATTCCGTCTGATATTCCCGCCACGATTCTATTCCTAGCAGGAAAACTCCCAACTGAAGGCTGTATCCCTGGTGAATATTCTGAAATTATTGCTCCGCCCTCTGCAAGAATCCTGTCATAAACTTTTTGATTCTCCCTTGGAAAACAGATATCCACTCCATTTCCCAATACTGCAACTGTGCTTCCGTGAACATCCAAACATGCAGTGTGAGCTACTCCGTCTACTCCAATCGCAAGTCCTGAAACAATTATCAAACCTTGTTCGGCCAGTTTTCCAGCAAACATTTGAGTAATATTTCTACCATAATTAGTAATCTTACGCGTTCCAACTACGGCTAAAAATTTGTGTTCAAGATTAAAGTCGACTTTTCCTTTTGAATACAAAATTATTGGAGGATTTTTAATGGATTTTAAACGCCTAGGATAGGCTTTTTCAAAAAAACATATATAGTCAATTTTTGACTTAAACAAACTTTCTTCATATCTATCGATTTCAAACTCTTTTCTGAAAACTTCAAATTTAAGAGTTAATTTCTCTCCCAATATCTGTTTTAATCCTAAATTAGACGCATCCCACGCACCTTTTGCAGATCCGAATTCACGAATTAATTTTTCAAACTTAATAGGCCCAACTCCAGGAAAGTTAGAAAAACCAAGATAAAATTTTCTTTCTAACATAAAACAATAATACAAATTAGATTGACATATTAATAGCTTTACACTAAGATTTTGTTAAATATGGATTCCAGGGACGTAGAATTTAACAGACCCAGCAGAGCTCCAAGATTAAGAACCAACCAACCGCCAAACAATGAACCTCGCAGACATCCGCGAATTGGCGGAAACCCTATCAAGCCTACTGATTCAATCGAAGATAATTCCACAGCCATAGAAAACGTTATCAGCTTTTTTACAGTTACTCCAGAAGATGTTGATCAGATAGCATTTATTGTAAGAAAAATTAACATAGATCCGGATAATCCTCATGAGTGGACATCAATAATTGTTTATAAAACCAGAACTACAAAAATCACAAATTCTGATGGCAGCATAAAAAGAGATCGAATAGATGAAGCTCCACCCATCACAGTCACTCAAGAACTATTAGACCAAAGCATAGTTAAAGTTGAAGAAAGAATGAGGAAAATCGCAGAAACAGAACAATTCGGTTCGGAGCGATATGTTCATGAGCAAAATCTTAGAGAAAGAATGCTAGACACATATAGACATGCATCAGCAGCCTCCTAAATTCTCCCATAACTTAAATTAACTCTTTCACAAATTGCATTTTTAAGACATCTTTCGTTTGACATTTCCACTCTCTATATATAAAATGCGGAGCCTAATGACAATATCAAAGAAAATTTTAATAATTTCTCTTTTCATAATCTTTTCGCTAAGCTTTTTAATCTTTACTACTAAAGCTAATTCGCAGATTTCTTCTGAGCAAGAACCACAATCATATACCTATATAAGTGAGAACATCGAAGATGAATTGAACTATGAAGCTCAATTGGAAATCTTGGAACCCCTTACGGCTAACAATCCAACAGCTATTGAAAACCAAAATCCCGGAAGCGATAACTGGATTTTAAATAAAAATGGGTTTAAATCTTCAGATGACTCAAATAACCAAATAAAAGGCTATGCAAATAAAACCAGTGTTAACAAAGGAAATTCAATCGATTTTAAGGTAACAGTTAATCCAGCACAGAATTTCAGAATGGAAATTTACAGAATCGGCTGGTACCAAGGCTTAGGAGGACGACTCATTAAATCGGTTGGACCAATATCTGGCGTAAAACAAGCAGGTTGCCCAGTGGACTCCAAAGGCATGGTTGAGTGTAAATGGACAACTTCATATACATTAAATATTCCTGATGATTGGGTCTCAGGAGCATATCTTGTAAAATTAATGAATAACCGAGGATATTCTAACTGGATAAATTTCACACTTAGAGACGACGAAAGACCCTCTGATATTTTATTTCAAAACTCTGTAAACACTTGGCAAGCATATAATAGTTGGGGTGGAAGAAGTTTTTATACAAATCCCGCTGCGGTAAAAGTTTCATTCGATAGGCCTTATGTAAATTCAGGATCAAGGCTAACTAGTTGGGAACTAAACATGATCCATTTCTTGGAAAAAAATGGATATGATGTAACTTACAATACAAATATTGACACCGATTCAACTCCTCCCAAATTACTAAATCATAAAGCTTTTCTTTCTGTGGGGCATGATGAGTATTGGACTTGGGAAATGCGAGATTCTGTGGAAAACGCAATTAAAAGTGGCATAAATGTGGCATTTTTTGGAGGAAATGACGCTTACTGGCAAGTAAGATATGAAAAATCTTCAGGAGGTGCGGCAAATCGAGTAATGGTGGGATACAAATATAAATACCAAAGTGATCCATTTTATTCCTCATCTGATCCCGAAAAAAGAAAAAGAACAACTGGGCAGTTCAGATATTCTATAACTGGCCGACCAGAACAAAAAATGATTGGAACCATGTACGGAAGAAATCTTGGAACTCATGATAACAATCTACCCTGGACTGTTCAGAATGAAAATCACTGGGTATATGAAGGTACGGGACTTAGAAACGGGGATAAAATCCCTAATGTTTATGGCTATGAATATAACACTATTTATTCAGGATATCCAAAAGCAAATAACGAAAACTACGTAGTTCTTTCCAAAACCAACAGCTCTCCGGACGCATATTCTACTATTTATAAAGCGCCAAGTGGCGCTTGGGTTTTTTCAGCAGGTACTACTGATTGGACTTGGTTACTGGATAAAAGAAAAAATTATAATTTTATAAACCCCAAGGCCCAGGCTATAACAAAAAATATTCTAAATAAATTTGTGGGAATAATTTTAACTCCTACCCTAACACCAACGGCTACACCAACCTTAACCCCAAACCCAACTGTTACTCCAACTCCTTAATTTATTTACTGAAAAATTCTTCCAAAACTTCCTTTGCGATTGGAGCGGCTTCGTTAGATCCCTCTCCAGATTCTTCATTTAGAACTGTTACGACAATTTGTGGATCATAGGCTGGAGCAAAAAGAGTAATCCATGCATGTGGCAATGTCTTTTCTCCTCCATGCTGTGCAGTCCCTGTTTTACATGCTACAACTATTTGTCGCATATCAGCAGATCCCGTGGCTACTTTTAGTATATTTCGTCCGTCAATTTTTAGATTCGCATTCTTAACTTTAAAATCAAAAAGTGGATATGCGACACCTGATGGCGCACATGAAGCAATCATCCCTTCCCTTATTGGGTCGATAGTTTTTTTGGAAATAATATTTTCATTAAGCTTCTTATCACCCAAATCTTTTAAAACATGCGGCCTGTAAAGTGTGCCATTTGCTGCAATCGCTTGAGTCCAAGAATTAACCGCTAAAGGTGTTGTAAGTAAATAACCTTGTCCTATTCCATAATGATATGTGTCCCCTAAATACCATGACTCTCCTATGTTTTCTCTTTTCCATGCGTCTGTCGGAACAAGTCCTGGATGTTCTCCTTCTAAATCAATTCCAAAAACTTTATCAATTCCAAACTCTCTAGCCATTTTCGAAAGTCTTTCGTGTCCAATTTTTTCAGCAAGTTTATAAAAGAAAATATCATTAGACCGCTTTATCCCAATTACCACATTTACGTCTCCATCAGTTCTCCCGTAATTTGTGAAATACCAATTAGCAAATGAAAACTCTCCAATTTTTACAACTCCAGTATCTTTTACGCTGTAGTGAGTATCAATTATTTTATCTTCAAGTCCTGCTGCAGCAGTCACTAGTTTAAATGTAGAGCCGGGAGGATAAAGCCCTGAAATTGCCCGATTTAAAAATGGTTGAGATGTCGAATCCATGAGAACTTCTGTAACATTTTTATAAGCACTAGATGCTGACACTTTATAATCTTTTCCTTGAGTGAAAAGATTTGGATCAAATGATGGCTTTGATACTAAAGCTAGCACTTGCCCATCTGGAGTTGTTGCAATTACTGCTCCTTTTTTCGCTTTACTCATCGCGTTATATGCTCTTTTTTGAAGCGCTGCATCAATTGTCAAAGTTATATTTCTCCCAGGAATTGGATCTGTCTCTCCAAGTTTCCTAGAAACCTTTCCCTGACTATCAATTTCTGCAAGCTGCTTACCGTCAACTCCTTTTAGAAAATTTTCATACTCTCTTTCAATGCCATTTTTTCCAACTACATCTCCAGATTTATATCCGCTGTATTTAGCTGACGCTAATTCTTCTTCCGATACTTGCCCTAAATAACCAAGGAGATGCGCCATTGAATCTTTTTCCGGATAAAGCCTCAATGAATCAATTTCCAAATTCTTGGCTCCTTTCGCGATTAGATCAATAGCTTCATCTTGGCCGATTAATTTAGTTTTTCCGTCTGCGACTTGTCTATATCCAGGAACATTAAATACTAGTGCTTTTCCATTTCTATCAAAAATTACACCGCGGGGCGCATGAACAACAATTGTTTTTATACGGTTACTATCTGAAAGAGTTCTATAATAACTTCCTTGAACTACCTGAACAAAAAAAAGTCGAAAAATAACAATTAAAATTGCTATGACTAAAATTACTGGAATTAAATAAAATCTTGCTTCTTTAGGAGTTCCACCGTCATGGTAGTTTCCGTGTCTTTTTATTTTCTCAGTTGATATGAATTCACCGAAAATTGGGCCGATTTTTTTGTCCATAATTAAACATACTTCTCTGCTTTTTTAATAGTTTTTTTAAAAATAAAAAATGATGAAAACATTAGGAATGTTGCAAATAAAGACTCGGGAACTAAATGATTTGAATTGGTTAAGAATAAATAAACAATTGATCCAATAAATGCGGCCATTGAAACGAAGCTCAAGGATTCAATCTCAAACTTTTTCTGATAAAGAAATATCAACATTACAAATGATACAAAAAATGCACTCGTTAGTCCAATTGTCCCAAGCGTTAAAATATCAAGAAGCAATCCACTTATAAATGCGAGAATAAAAACATCATTATTCTTTAAGGTGACTGCGGAAAAAATAATTATTAAAAGAGTTAGAGGAACAGTAATAATAGTAGACTCTAGAAAAATTGACGCTAAAAGTAGGGCTATTGTTAAATTCATCTTAAAACAAAAACTGTTTTTAAATTTGTAAAATCTACAAAACTTTTAACTTTTGCTTTCTGAAATAAATCACTTGATTTTTTTTCAACGGTGGTAATTTTTCCAACAATTAAATCTGGCGCGTATCCGACTCCATCTTCATTCTTATCTCCTTTTGTTAAAACTAAATCATTTTTTTTAATTGTTAAAGTAAGCAAGACATTTTCAAAATTCATTTCACTCCCCTGACCTTTAATAACACCTGTAGCTTCTGCGCCATCAAGAGAAGCAACCTTTGCGGTAAATGAAGAATTTTTATTATTAAGAAGTTCAGCTTTTGAAAAATCCGGCTTTACATCAATTACTTTTCCAATTAAATAATTTTCGATTATTACTGTGCTACCTTTTTTAACACCAGACTTTAATCCCTTATCAAGAATCAAATATTCAGGAAGGCTTTTCCCTGGAATAAATCCTGGAAATCCCACAACCCTAGCAGGTAATAAATCCAAACTTTCAGTTCCGGATTTTGCGAACTGATCTCTAAGTGCTTCATTTTCTAGAATCAAATTTTGCTTATTTAATAATTCTTTTTTTAATCTTGAATTTTCTGAATTTAAATCTCTAATACTTTTATTCTGATAACCAAAAATATTTAAAGTTGATGTTTTAACTGGGCCTACACCTCTATTAACCAAGGAAGTAAACGTATCTAATATTCCAAGTCTCCCAATAAAAATTAGAACTAAACTTATTGTAAAAAAAACTAAAAAAAATGGAATGAAAGAATTTCTTTTCTGCATGAGAATTGCTAATTATAATAGCCTTTTTTTAGAAGTGACACAAGCTACTCTTGAGCTAGAGGTAGTTGCTCAATTAAATATTTACCGAGATCAGGTACTCTAGAAATATGATCAACTGCAAGCTTTGACTCAGCAAGAGTCGCACCATCAACTATAAGAATTGGTTCAACTGCAAATTCAGGATTTAGATCTATCAATGAGTCTACATATCCTTGAGTTCCAGTCGTCAAATCAAAGAGTGTTCCTGATCGTTCAACCAAATATTCACGGCAAACTACAACTCCTTCATGCTCTAAAATTCCAACTTCACTTAATCTAGGTTCTCCTTCTGTAATGCTTTTCATACTATCCAATGCTCTTTCTACCTTTTAAATAAGTCTTATCTTTTGTGGTCAAAACACTTAAAACATCAGCCTGATCCGCCTTGTCGCAAACTGCTACTTTGACAATAACCGGTGTTTTATTTTCTGGCCCAAGTATATCATCCATTCTCATAAA
>CAZBFH010000040.1:0-7502 GCA_964491185.1 uncultured Gammaproteobacteria bacterium | reverse complement strand
ATGGCATTAAAACCTCTTTCTATAAATCCTCTTCCCTCTCCACTTCCTCTTAAAAAACTGATAGGACCAAGTTTTATTTTTTTGGGTCTTGGGCTTGGAAGCGGAGAAATAATTCTTTGGCCTTATCTTACTGCTAACTTTGGGATGGGAATAATCTGGGCAGCACTTCTGGGAATTACATTTCAATTCTTTATGAATATGGAAATTGAGAGATATGCACTAGTTCACGGAGAGAGTGTATTTGTGGGACTCGCAAGAAAACTCAAGTACATTTCTTTTTGGTTTCTTTTATCTACTCTTATTCCATGGATTTGGCCTGGAATTATAGCTTCATCTGCTAAATTATTTGGAGCAACAGTTGGAATAACGGACACTACATATCTAACAATTATTCTATTGATTGTAATTGGTCTTATTCTTTCATTTGGACCGGTTCTTTATAAAACAGTCGAATCATTTCAAAAAATACTTATAGGAATTGGGGTACCGACCATATTTGGACTAAGTGTAATTTTAGCTGACAAAACAGATTTTACTGCGTTAGCCAAGGGAACAGTCGGAATCGGTAATGGTTATATGTTTTTCCCAGAAGGAATAGTTATGGCTTCATTTTTAGCTGCATTTGCATATGCAGGAGCTGGAGGAAATCTAAATCTTGCTCAATCTTTTTACGTCAGAGAGAAGGGTTATGGTATGGGAAAATATGCTGGACGCATCACAAGTCTGTTTACTGGAAAGAGCGAAGAAGTTTCCCTAACTGGTTCAAGATTTGAAGTTAATGAGGCAAGTTTGGCTTTGTTCAAACAGTGGTGGAGAAATATTAATATTGAACATTTTGTAATTTTTTGGGTGACAGGAGGAGTCACAATCGCACTTCTTGGACTTCTTTCCTATACAACAGTATTTGGGCTTGAGGGAAACATGCAAGGTATAGGATTTGTAATAAACGAAGGAAAAGTAATAGGGGAAAAACTATTTCCTTTTGCGGGAACATTCTTTTTACTTGTCGGAGGTCTTATGCTTTTTGGAACTCAGCTAACAGTTTTTGATGCGACGAGTAGAATTCTTTCAGAAAATATTGTTATCTCGGCTCAACAGAAGTTATCTGAAAGGAATATACCTAAGGTTTATTACATAGTTTTATGGATTCAGATTTTAGCTGGAATCGGAATACTTCTATTAGGTTTTACTGAGCCCTTGGCGCTTCTTACTACGGCTGCAATTCTAAATGCTGTAGCAATGTTCGTTCACATCGGCCTTACTCTTTGGCTTAACTCTACAAGCTTAGATAAAGCTCTTCGCCCAAGCTTAATTAGAAAATCTGCAATGGGATTAGCTTTTCTTTTTTACGGTGGATTCAGCGCATTTGTAGTCTACGATCGTTTCATCAAGCCTCTATTTTAGGCAGCTGGTTCAAGTCTATCGGGAAAAGCAATACTCCACGCTGTTGTTGGTCCTTTTCCGTCTGGCCAAAGAGTCGTGACAAATTCATGACCCGTATCTTCTTTGTGTAATGAGCGTAAGTGTGATTCTCTAAATCCAACGTCAGCCAATACTCTGTCACCTGAAACCTCTGCCATTCTTGGAGTAACTAATGGATAAACTTCTCCATATATTGAATCAGGATTTAATAATCGTCCCATCGGGACTTTTGAAGGCGTACGATCTTCGTATGTATACCAGATATTTCTGGGCTGAGCGTACATTTCAGTATCTCCAAATGAAACAAATCTCGTCATAATTCTTTTCGTATCTGGATTAAAAGTACCGCTAATTATTCTTTGTTTGCCAGTGGTATCGGGCAGCACAGTAGTAACTTCAAGTCTTTGAGGTTGAACAATATATCCATCATCAAGTATCGATCCTCTTCCAGCCTGAATTGCTCTTGAGTGAAGAGCAATTACTGCTTGAGCATCTCTAAATTCCTCCATAGATGCATATTTACTTGTAAACCCTAAATAAATCGCAGATAGTGCGTTTGGATGATAAATTTGAGCCCATTGTAGATCCATCAAGCCTGATTGAAGTAAAAAGTCTGCAGGAATTTCCGCACCAATTGCACTAGCAATGTTAGCAGTAATTCGATCAGTGTCAGTGGGCACTCTTCTAGGTTCTGATAAAACCAACTGCCTCACTGCTACCTTTTCTCTCACTGCGCTAATTTTTTCGTTTTTTCTTAGTCCTAGAATTGGTCTTTCTGCCATAATGGCGGGATTATATAGGTTTAAAATTAAACTTGCAATAAATTATTTTAGGCTTTTAATAAATTTTTCTATCTCACTTAAAAATCCACTTTCATCAATTCTGTGAAGAAGCCAACTGTGATTGTATTTATTCGATGTAACTATCTCTGATTTTGGGATTAATTTATTTAATTTATTACCCATTTTAACTCCTGCCTGCCTGTCTTTAGAGCTATATAATAGTAGGACCGGAACGTTAACTTTAGATAAATTTTCTTTATTTAAAAAAGAAAATTCTTTAATTACCTTAGAAAGTCTTAGTTTGTTTAAGAGTGGTGCGCGAGAGATAAGCGCTATCCTTCTAACTCCAATCAGATATGGCATACCTGCGATAATTATCCCTTTTACTCTGTCTGGATATTTTTCGGCATATTTTAATGAAAGTAAAGCTCCATAGCTTGTCCCAAATAAAACAAATCTTCGTCCATTTGATGTCGCTTCAATTACTTCAGCTATGAATGTAACTCTGTTTTTGTCAAAATCTTTAAGCTGTCCAAATCCTGGAAGATCAAACGCCATGATGCAATAATTTTTCATAAGATATCGCATTGGAAGGTCTCCAATGTAGTCTGAAAAACCTCTAAAATATCCATGAATAAAATAAATTAACGGCTTCTTCGGGTCTCCATAAATCCAAACAGGAACAGAAGCATGATCAATACTCAGATACTTTGTCTCGTGTTCGTCACTAATCACAAATAAATTATAGCAATCAAGCTGCCTGGTTGAGAAGAGATATTCCTGAATTAAACCCAGGAAGCTCTGAAGCTCCTGGTATTCTATCAATTCGTAGAAGACCGTATGATCTATTCCTGTCAGTAGGAGATTCATACTCAGGTACATATATGTAGGGTAAATGAGAGCTTTCAACTTCGGCTAGCCAGGTATCCATAGGTACACCAAGCTCAACTAATGCAGAAGCTGGTGGAATTTGTAAATACATAGATCCGTAATCTTTTAAAATTCCATAGGCATTATTTATAAGTTTGTATCCTAGGGTTCCCTTAATTGGTAAGAAATGAAGACCTGCAAGTGCTCTTGAAACTACTATATCTGCTTCAAGTCCGTTAAGTTCATTTCTTAAATTGCTCCAAGTTTCTGGTTTTCTAATATTTCCAGTCACGAGTGAAATACCGTATACATCATCTAAAAATTTTTCTGAAGTATCTCTTGTGTCATAATGACTGACAGCGATAAATTTACCATCTTTTTGAAAAGGTTGTGATGTGAATAAATCTAAAAGCATTCGAGTTGAGCTCATAAGATCAACGACTACAGGATTTTGTAAACCTAGTACAGTTTGTTTGATTTCGTCAGGATATCGTTCTAGTCTCCATAGATCTTTCATATAATGTGTAAGATCAGACTGATGAATTCCCCATGCTCCCGTTTCATTGCCTAGAAAATGTCTATCTTCTTTTTCGGTTAATTTCTTACCCTTTCTTGTAAATCTTTCCGTATTTGTCATTGACATATTATACTATAAGATATAATAATATGAAAGTTGAATTTGGGTTTTAATAGGATTAGAATTAGGACGTAATAAATTAATTAGATATGGAAAGACAGCCAATTCCCGTCCGGATTGGTGAAGAAATTTCTACACCGGGCGGCGAGCTTATAAGAGTCGACTTTGTAAATAGAAAAGTTGCTAAAAGAGAAAGCGCATTCGTTAGAGACGTTCATGATCATGAGGCGCATCACGCTGGAGTAGCGCTTGCAACTGGAACTGAAGTCGTTCATCTCACTACCATGCAAAATGGCAATATTTTAGGTTCTGTTCAGACTACAGAAGCTAATATATTTGCTGCAGCAGTTACGATGGGACGCCCAGGTGCAGGAAGCGACGAATTTAAAACAAGGTTAATGGGTGGAGATGAATCAACGGCTTCAACTGCAAGGAGTATCGCTTCAAGCGTACAAGACGGGATTGATGAAATTGCCAGAGCAGCAGCTTCCCAGGGAGAATTGTCGGGATTTGAGGTGGAAGAAGCATTTAGAGATGGCATGGAAGGAAGAGAAGTTATAATCTTCTCCCAAGCAGCGGACGGTAGAAAGAAAAAAGAAAGAATGAGAGTTAAGGGTCAAATCGCAGAAATCATTCCCCTATTTCCTGGAGTTCCAGAAGAAATCCCCGCCGCAGCATAATGTGTTATAGTTTAATTAAATATGAAAAAGATTAAATATCTAGTCTTTGTAGTTTTGCTTCTCCTTGGAGTATATATGCTAACGGATCATTATCCCCCTCTTCCTTTAAACCATGAGCAAATTGGTCTGGGAGTAAATCACATGATGCATAGGATAGTTGGCGTAATATTTTTAGTATCAGCCGTTTTAGTCTTTTGGAAGTGGAAAGCAAAATAATTTTTTAAGTTGTAGCAAATGCCTGGGGATTATTTGCTTTCGCTCTCTCAATAATTCTTTCGTACATTCTATGATATAGTTTTGGCTGAGGTGTTTTTGCAGGTTCTCCAAATGCTTGGGCAAATAACAAAGGACCAGTATTTACTTCAAGCAGAACAAATTCGCCATTTTTTCTTCTCATAAAATCAATTCCAGTAAAAGGAATGCCAGCTTTAAGTGCTTTACCAATGAGACTTGCTGCTTTTGTTAGCTCAGCTGGGATATGAGGAGAGTCAGGGTCAATTCCAAGGGAACTAAGTAAATCTCTATCTTCGGGATCAGTTATGGTTTGACCGCCAAGCAGGATTCCTCTACCGCCTGAAAGAATATTAGAGACTACGCTTCTTGAATCAAGGTAAAATGGGCTATTTGGTTGAGTGAGAAGTCCAGTATTAGTAAAGGGATCTATTGCATGTTCATTCGGAAAAGTTGGCCTAGGATCTGAAGTCATTCTTACATCATCAGCCTTATTGTGCGATGATTTAGTAACTAATCCGTAATGAACCTCTCCATAGGCATCAGGCACAATTCTAAAAGATGAATAGCTATCTCCTGGGGATTCTATAAACTCTTCGAAAATCCATCCATCATTCCAAGTTGGGTTTGCTCCTATATTTAAATAAAAATGCCCCGATGATACTTCCCTTTTTAATTTCTCAACATACTCATCGTTAGACATTTGTGGCATTCTTCTGAAATCAAATCTTTGAGCAAGAAGCATCCATGCAGCGAATCTGACTTTTTGCTCATGGGTTTCTAATAGAAATTTATTCTCACCCCGATTTTTATTTTTATCTTTAGCAACTATCGGTATATCAGAAATTAATGAATCTCCTAAGGGAAAAGATAGTGGTAAAGGGATTCCAGAAACATCAGATGCAATTCTTGCTCTTTCAACTGACCCGGGTACTTTATAAGACGAGGAAAGTTCAATTGATATTTCTAAAGGATTATTATAATTGTGTCTTCCGCCAGTAATTATTCTATATCCACTTCTTGTAAATAAACCTTGTATGTCTTCATGATCTTTTTCTTCAAATCCATCATAAACTCTAACAACAGGTACAGGAGTTGTATGTAAATCTTCAGGCCTAACAAAAGGCGCCCATCTATCTTGCATAGAAGCGCATTATAGGCTTATTTAGAGAATGAGTCAAACATACGGAGCTTGAATAAACATTTACACAATGAGAGTGAGCAGCAGTACTTTAAAGGGGATTTAAACTATGATACTTTGAAATTTAGAATCCATTTTTCCAAATGTCATAATCTAACCATAAAATATATAAAACAATTATAAAAATAATAATTACAAATACGACTAAGAGTACACGTTTGATGCTAAATGAATTATTTTTTTGATTGAAGCTCTGCTCCAATTTTTTAGCTTTCAAATCTTCTGGTTTTAAGCTCATATTTTATTTCCTGAATTAATATTATCATACAAAATTGTGAGCCGGCAGGGGATCGAACCCTGGACCAAGAGCTTAAAAGGCTCCTGCTCTACCGCTGAGCTACCGGCCCTGAATAATTTCTAAAGAAATTTTCAGGGTAAACCCTGTTTCTTAGATGAACGTATTATATAGGATTAGGCATAAACTTGACAAGCTAGACTCAAACTTTAAGAGATTTTAGTAGCTTTATTTTTAAGCTTTAATTCAACGTGTCTTGTAGGATATTCAATTTGTTTTAAAGTTGTTGGTGGATTTGCAATTAAATAATCAATTGCTGATGCAACAGAAAATCCTCTTGCTCTTAGTGTATCCATGGCCTCGACCATAAAAGAATATCCAACATAATACGTAATCTTAACAATTTCAATCAGAGCGCCCCGCATGTTATCTATGAGGGTAAATTTATCAGGAACTATTAACGCACTACTGGCTTTAAATACCTCTTCCTCTAAAAGACTTCTCGCTCCGTGTATTACACTGTGACCCTCATAAGTTTCTGTATATGCATTATGATTTCTGTTAGCATGATCATATTCTTCTTTGGTTCCTATCTCTCTTGCAGTTGTTACTGTGGCCCAATCTGCTACACCTTCTGAAAATGCTGCAGCCGTTGCAAATCTCTCCATTTCCATTGGGTCGATTTCTTTACCAAGTATTCGTTCACGAACAAGATCCATTGCCTGATATAAAACCGGTGCCTCCGGTTCAGAAGTCGAATCAACATATCCGTGCATATTCTCGTGCCAAGCAGTGTATCTATCTTCAATGCCAGTTCTCGTAAAAAATGCGTTATATCTCCTGTCATAAAAAGCATTTCTAGTTCCTTCAACAATATAAGGTAAAGCATGTTCTCTTCCAAGAAATACTAATCGGTTTCGGCGAGTAAGGTCTACCCTTGCCGGTGGAGTTGTAAATTTAATTCCAAGAACTTCCTCCAGATCATGTACTTCAGGATTTGGAGATGTGATAAAACCTCTAAGGCTTTTTGATGCAAATTCTCGTCTTTCAGGTAACATGCGGGAATTATAATATAAAATGTGTGAATTCACAAACTATAAGACATTCATTAGGTTCAAATATTTGCCTTGTGGATTAATTTACAGTATAATTCACTCACTTGCCGTGTTCGTCTAGTGGCCTAGGACACCTGGTTTTCAGCCAGGGAATCAGGGGTTCGACTCCCCTACACGGTACTAATTAATTTGATAAAATCTTTTTAATGCTAAGCATTAGGAATTTATTAACTTTTTTCATATACTCCACCTTCCTTATTCTCTTCTTTCTGATTTCTCTTAACCGTTATTTTTCATTTCAGATTTTTCAATACGACTTTGGGATATTTTCTTCTACTATTTATCAGCTCAGTCAATTTAAAATGGCTTATATTGAGCATATAAGTCTT
>CAZBFH010000039.1:4420-7533 GCA_964491185.1 uncultured Gammaproteobacteria bacterium | reverse complement strand
CATAGAATAGGCTCATGATTAAGGTAGTAATGTTTGATTTTGATGACACTCTTTGCCTTACTGAGGAAACGTGCTTTCATATAGAAAATAAAATAGCCGCAGATATGGGATTTTCTCCGATGAAAAGAGCTTCCCATCAAGCTAACTGGGGCAAATTTATAGAGGATGCAATTGTTGAGCGAATTCCAGGAATTGACTCTGGGGAATTTGTAAAAAGACTTAAGGATTATTTCTCCGAATACATGAGTGAATCAGGATTAGACTCAATTAAACCAGAAAATTTGGATGTCTTGGATAAGCTAAAAGAATCTGGACTTAAAATGGCAGTCCTTACTAATCGCTCTCTCCCAGAAGTCACTCATTTAATACATGAGGATCATCCATTATCGTCACGCATGGATTTTTTCTACTACAAAGACATCTTGGACTATCATAAGCCAGATCCTGGGGCTTTTGACCAAGCATTGAAATTTTTCGGGGTCAAACCTGAAGAGGTAGTTTATGTGGGTGATTCTGTGGGAGATGGTGTGGCTGCAAAAGGCGCAGGAACACACTTTATAGCTGTAATGGAAAGCGGAATTAGAACTAAGGAAGACTTTAAAGATGTCCCCGTCGACTACTTCGCCCCAAAACTCACCGATATCACAAATTACATTTCCCTGGATTAATCTAGCCTCGCAAGGCCTGGCCTTGCGTGCGTAATAGCCTCGATTTGCCTGCTCCTCTACTATCCTGTAAAATATGGTGACTCGCCGAAGTAACTCAGGGGTAGAGTAACTCTTTCGTAAAGAGTAAGTCGTGAGTCCGATTCTCACCTTCGGCTCCACAAAATTATGGATAAAGAAAATACTGACCCAATTGAAGAAGCAAAACCCATTCAAGCACCTTTAGTTGACGAAGATAAAAAATTAGAGGAGACTAGTAATATGCCAAGAAATTCTCGCCTTTCGAAGAAATTTCAAAAAAAATCCAGAAACACCTTAGTTCTTAGTATTTTAGGAATTATCGCTATTCTTTTTCTGATGTTTCGTTATGGTCTTCCACTAATTAGTGACGCTAGTTTTTTGTTTGGCAGAGTAACAAGTTCACCTGAAACTGAAAATAAAACTGAAAAAGAGGATTTTCTAGCTTCCCCCGATTTAGATACATTACCTGATGCTACCAAAGAAGAGATGATCACGATCACCGGTACTTCCGTGGGCGGGGAAAAAGTAACAATTTATTTAAATGGCAGCCTTGAGGATGAAGTAATAGTCGAAGATGGATCTTTTGAATATGAATTAAAACTTACTGATGGCGGAAATATCATAAAAGCTAAGGCTATGAAAGGAGAAATGGAAAGTGAATTTTCTAACTCTGTAAACATTTCCCTAATTAAAGAAGGCCCAGAGCTTAGTATTGATTCTCCCGGGGACAATGCTGAACTAAAAGGCGCAAATCCAATTGAAGTAAAAGGCCATACAGATCCAGATGTAACCGTTACTGTAAATGATTTCCAGGCAGTCTCATCAAGCAACGGATCATATTCATATCTTCTGACTCTTAAAGAAGGTGGAAATGAAATAAAAGTAGTGGCAATTGATGCTGCAGGAAATAAAACTGAAAAAACTATCCGCGTGAATTACTCTCGGTAAGACCAATCACTATCCACATCCAGATCATAATAAAGCTGTAAAAAAGACTATTCAGTAAAAAGCTGTTAACAATTAACCCAACTAAAGATAAAACAAGAATCCACGCATACGGAGTTTTTTTTAAGTTTTTCAAGCCTAATTTGAATACTTTATATAATAGAAACAGATAAGTTAAAAATCCTGGAATTCCGGCTGTTGCTAGTATCAAAGCAAAACTATTATCAGACCCCGCGCCTGCATGACTTGGATAATCAACCCAGTCTTTTTGAATATAGCGATCCCTCGCATACCTAAAATTATTGAATCCCACTCCAAAGATTGGATTCTCGCGATAAACAAAAAGCGTCTGTTTTGTATTTTCAATTCTTTGAGTTAAAGAAGGCATCCTGAATAAATCCGTATTAACTGTATGGAAATTTGGAGAAAGTGCGATAGTAATTAAGACTAAAACGCCCACTAGACCTCCAATCAATTTGTAATTTTTTTTAAGTAAACTGTAGCTAAAAGTGCTGACTAGAAGCATCAAGATTGCACCTCTGGAATAGGTCAAAATTAGTGCAGCAAAACTTACGAGAAGCAAACCATAATATGCGTACTTATTTTTAAACTTTTGAAAAAATATGAAGATAATAAACAAAACTATAAATACTCCTGCGAAGTTAGGATCTAAAAAAGTCGAGAAAAGTCTGTAAAGATGATCATCCCAACCTAAGTAATAAAGGTTTTTTAGACTAGGATAAAATTTATATTGAATAAATCCGAAGATTAATATAAAAACTCCGGACAGAATCATGTAGTTTACTATATTTTTTAAATTCTTTTTTCCAACATCGACAAATACAAAGTACAAAGATGCATATAGAATCCATCTTAGTAAATAAAGCAAACCAATTCTAATTTGTTCTAGCGAAAAATCGTTAAAATTTATAACTTGTGAGATAACTGCTGCAGCGATAAATAAAAAAATTGGAGTTTTTAATTGGTACTCCCCTTTTTTAACAAAAAATAACCAGGATGAAACAATTCCTAAAACCACTAGATCAATTAAGCCAAGTGACACCGCACCAGGAAGTTGAACTCTAAAAAGCTCTGCGAATGTAAAAGAAATAAATAAAAGTGGGAGCAATAACCTTAGTAAAACCATAATTTCTTGTCGTTAGTATACACCGAAACATGGGTCAGTTCATTTTTATAAATTAGCTTCCAATAAATAAATCTTTCCGGTAAATCTGCATTTTGAGTGGCTATATAATTAAATGCTGTTCCCTTTGTCGCATAACTCTCGTGCACAAACGGAAAATCTGCATAAAATAAATTATGAAATCCAAAAAGAAGAACCCGATCATCCTTCCCGATGTTTTTCTCAAACCAGCCATCGGTATCATAAAAATCTCCAAAGTTAAAATTAAGATTTTTGGTTAAAAATTCGCTCTTGGATTCTTGACCTAAAATGAGGGACAAATATTTGGCATTTGCAAT
>CAZBFH010000039.1:0-4320 GCA_964491185.1 uncultured Gammaproteobacteria bacterium | reverse complement strand
GAAATCGGATCAGCAGATTTTAGAAATAGATTAAATAAATCTTTTATTGGATTTGACATGCTTCCCTCAAGTGGGTATCCATTAAAAATTGGATAAATCGGATTTCCCGTTGAACTAAAAGCATAAAAAAACCATGGAAATGCTACCAATAATGAAACTAATCCAAAAAGTACAGAATTCTTAATTGCTGTCTTTTTGTCTTTTTCTAAATAGAAAATTAATAACCCAAAAATGGGCATGGTCCCTAAGGCAATAAGCTTAGTTGAGACCGCCAGTCCAACCAAAACTGAGGATTCTATCAGAAGCGTTCTATTCTTGGTCTTTACGTACTCTAAAAAGCCCCAAAGTGCCATAACTTCAAAGAACGAGCGAATCAAATCAATATATCCAACCGTAGACTGCCATGCGACAACCAGACAGCCATAAAAAATGATCGCTGAAATCATGGAGATCCCTTCATCAAAGTATTTTCTAGAAACTTTATAAATGACAAAGCTAGTCAAAACTCCGAATACCCACTGAATTAGCTTTGGAATTAATTCATTACCAAACATGAGACCGGGAATAAAAAGCATCTCTCCTAACTTTGGCATTACTGAATAATAAAATAACCCACCTTTTACATAGAAAATTCTTGATTCCTCTATGAAAATCTTAGGCAGTGTCAGATGATACCAAAGTGCATCAAACGAAAGCTCTGGTCCTAGAACTCCAATTAAATTCACTATAGCCAAAATTCCAAATAAAGCTAGAAATGGCCTGATTTTTTTATTTTTGAGATTTATTCTTGGAAGGTCTTCTTTATGTTTCTTAAAGTATAAATATGATCCAACTAGCAATAGAACGGTTGAAAAAATAACAGGTCCCCGAGTTAATGCTCCAAGAATTCCCAAGCAAAAAATTATATAACTATAAATTCCTATTAAAAAAGCTAACGCAAACATACTCCTCCTCTACAAAGAAGCGTATATAAATAATGAGACAAAATTAAAATTGACCAGATTAAAAATATGAGGGTTAACCTTTTTGCCATAAAAGCCACAGCTTTCCACGGACAAGAAATGAATGAAAGCTCATGAGAGTTGCATGAACTAATCCCGGAATACCATCTAAAATTCCAAGCTTTAAGAAATAATTAACTATAAATTTTGCTTTAGGATATAGAACAATCTGAAGCGCATTTACTCTAACACCTTTTTCTTTCAACTCCTGGGCGCGCAGATCTGTATAGAAATTAATCTCTTTTAAGAAATCAGAAATAGCAGGATGAGGATAGTGTTTTATGGGATTTATTAAAAATCCAACGTTTCCCTTTGTTTCCCAAGTTTCGTGAACTTTTCCTTTTAAATTTCCTTTACTTTTATTAAAAAGCCTAAGAAGTCTAGTTCTTCCTGTCTCCCCATGCAAAAGCTCTTTTCCCCACATAAAATCTCTCCTAGGAATTAAAAATCCCGAAAACTCATCGGAAATTTTTTCTTTTATCTCCATGCCTAGATCGCTTGAAATTCTTTCATCGGCATCAACAAATATCACCCAATCATTCCTGCTTTTCTCTACACCAAACTTTCGTTGCGAGGAAAAATCATTATCTAGACTTCTCTTGAAGAATTGTAGATTTGGATGGCTTTTTTCAAAAACATCAATTAATTCTTTTGTGCGATCAGTGGAGTTATCATCAACTATAATAATTTCATCAGCAAATTTAAGAGTTTCTAAGCAGTCAATTATATTTTCCTCTTCGTTTTTTGTAAGAACTACAGCTGAGATTTGATAGGACATAATTTTATTTTACCAAAACAATGAACTGTTTACTTGTTTTCGTTATATATATGGAACCATCTGAATAAATATAGTCTCTGGGAATTCCTTCACTTGCGTTATATATTCCATATTCAATCTCTGGATCTTCTTTTAAACTTCCACCTTTCCACCAAACTAAATATCTATATTGATAGATGTTAATATTTGACTGAAAATTCTTTTTCTCGATCGTAATACTTTTCCCTTCGGAATCTCTAACTATGAATTCGGATGCCTTAATAAGTTTTTTCATTCCTCCACCCTCAGATGTTTTATATTCTCTAAACAAAAAATAAGAATTTGATAATGTAACAAATACTATAAAAATGTAGGCAAAAAGCTTCCTGTAACTATTTATTGCTAATAAGCTAATTGAAATTAATAAAATATAATAAGGGAAAAGCATAGCTAAATATGCACCGCTACTTTCTCTTTGCGAAATAAATCCTCCAAATAATACAAAAGAAGTTATATAAAAAACTGAGAAATTTGCTTTAAACTTATTAGTTTTATATAACTTATAAATTAGAGTGGCATTAAGAACTACTACGGCTACAAAAATTAATGATGAGACGTCCTCATTTCTATAAAAAATTATTCGCCTAAATTCATAAAGAAAAAAATTAATAAAACTTTCCCAACTGGGATGTGGGTCTTGGGGAATTATTCTTATCCCTAAACTTCCAAGTGCTTGAAAAAATAACCACCCCGAAAATTTTACAGTTTGAAAAAATCCATTCTTAAAATCATAAATAATAATTGGAAACATAGGTATTAAAGCCGTAATGAAAAAAAGAAAGATTTTTTTATTAAATATTTTTGCCCACTTTTTCTTTTTCCAAATTCCAAATACAAGTGATGCAATTAAAATAATTGGAAAAAGAACAGTAGCTAATTCAAAATTATAAAGCAAAGAACAAATTAAAATAATCAGCGGAAAATAAATCACATTTCCTTTTATCCATCTATAAAAAAAGAGAAGAAAAAGAATGGAAAGAAGAGGAATCGGAGATGTATGATAAGGCATCCTGGAATGAATAATTATTAGAGGTGAGGTTGCATAAAGGAGAGCTGATACTAACCCAATATTTCTTGAAAATAATTCTTTTGAAACTTTATAAATTGTAAATACTGTTAATAGGTCCAAGAGAACAGAAAAATAACCTGCTGAAATAGGATTAAAATTTCCAATCCAAAGAATTCCGGCTAATAAATATGTCCAGATTGGTCCCTGATGAAGCCATGTATGGGATGACGTAATTCCAACTAGAGGCACTTTCCCATCAACAAGCAATTCTTTAGCTGATAGAAAAAACCACCCCTGGTCTGAAATCATATGCATTTGATCATTTAACGCATAAAATCTAAGAAATCCACCCAGCAGTAGAATTAAAAATAAAATTATAAATTCTTTCTTGAGTAAATTAATCATTTATCATTTTCTTAAATATTTTTTTTAGTTCCTCTACATTACTTTCCCACTTATAATTTTTGAGAATATGTTCCCTTCCATTTTTTCCCATTTTTTCTAAAATTTTTTCGTTTTTCAAAAGATAAATAATTTTTTTTGCAATTTCCCCTGGATCCCTGGGTACCAGATACCCAGTAATATTATTCTTAACAGTCTCTCTATAACCACCTTCATCTACTGCAATCACTGGAACACCACAACTCATCGCATCAAGTGGAGTTAAGCCAAAAGGTTCATTATGACCCAGAGACAAAACAATTTTTGAATCTTGGTATAGTTTTTTTAGTTCACTTATACTCGTCACCCATTTAATATCTCCCAAAATTTTTTTTACTTTAATATTTTTAGGTAAAAGTTTTTCAACCTCTACCAATGTTGGATATCCTTCTAATAAATGCGAAGAACCGATAAAGAGTACGTCATACTTCTTTTTAGTTTTCGATGGCACAAAAAAATTTGAGTCAACACCATATGGAATACTTTTACTTTTTAGTGAGTATGTTTTCTTAATCATTTCTACCTCAAAACTTGATCCCGTTATTATTTTATCTGCTGAATTTATGTTTAAAATATCCAGATTTTTTCTAACAAATCTATTTGCTTTTTCATAAAATTTTCTAAGCAGATCAAGATTTTTTGGAATTCCTAGAATCGGCTCATAAATAAACCTGTAATTTGTGTTGTGGCAAAAAAGAATTTTATTCTTATTTTTAAATAGAAGAATAAACGGAGCTTCTATGTATTTAGAGCCATTAACGAATAAAATATCGTAATCTTTTTTTCTAATATCAGCGGCAATTTTTTTATGAAGTAAAAATAACTTAATTAGTTCTATGGAATCTTTATAAATTTTTGCTTTCCAATTATTGCCTGTCCACTTCTTTGATTTGAATTTATATACAAAAGTTTGTGAGTAATATTTTTCATAACTAAATTTATTATTTTCAGAAGTCGTATAAAGATCTACTACGTGCTCTTTCTTTAGTCCTTTTGCCATTTCATTTATTACTTTTAATGCTCCTCCTTCGGGAAGTTCATGGAAAACTGCT
>CAZBFH010000038.1:0-8564 GCA_964491185.1 uncultured Gammaproteobacteria bacterium | reverse complement strand
AGTTTGAGGATCTTAGAAAAAAGTCCGCGGAATTTGTAAATAAACACTTTGATGCCATAGCTCTAGGAGGCGCACATGCTTCTAAAAAGAACTTATATGAAGTTATAAATTGGACTGTTTCTTGTTTGGAGGAAGAAAAACCGAGACATTTGCTGGGAATTGGGGAAGTTGATGATATTTTTATGGCAGTAGAGCGTGGAATAGATACTTTTGACTGTGTAATTCAGACTCGTCTTGGAAGAATGGGGCATGTTTTTGTTTCGCCTCCAATCGGAAACATCAAGAATCGTTTTAGATTTGATATCACCAAATCCAAATTTGCCACTGATTTAAAACCAATTGATGAAAATTGTGATTGTTATGTTTGCAAAACCTATCCCCGAGCATATATTAATCATTTGTTTAGGTCTCGTGAATTATTAGCCTATACTTTAGCCTCATATCACAACGTTTACTTTACGGTTAATCTAACTAATAAAATCCGTCAATCTATCATTGATGGAAAGTTTGAGTCCCTCAAAAAATCCTGGATTGACACTAAATGATATAATTTCCCGCATGAGAGATAGAATGGCGTTTGAGCCAGACGGAGAAAATATACTTGGTAATGGAATTATTCTAAGAGTTTTGGGTGTTTTTCCTGCAGATATAGATTCTATGTCTGGAGTTTGGGAAGCTCGGGGATTGGCTTTTGAGGTTGTCCCTGGAGATGGGGAGAGGGTTGCTTCAACAGCAACTGCGAAAGATGAGCACGGACAGCCAGTAGCTAAAATTGTCACTTATGGTGAGGCGGTTGGAATGGACGTAAGTTATCATGCATTTGGTGCATACGAAGGGGCAGGGATAGAGTTGTCAGCCACAAGGCATAAAAGAAATCCAAAAGGCTTAGAGGTTTATGTTGGATCTCCTGATAGAACAATTTCAGTTGGAGAAACCAGGCAGGTAGCTAGAGAATTGGGAATTAAATTTTAAATCCTCAGAGCTTCTAATTATTGTTTTCATCTGCTCCAATCCATCCTAAGTCAAACATAGCCTTCATTGTTTTAGCAAAATAAGGATGTTTTATGACAACCCCTATTAATGGAGTATTCTTCTTATAGTGAATAAAAGCTATTTTGTCTCCATATCCTGTGACTTCGTGTTCGAAAGGGAAAGTCTCTGAGGGCACTATCCTTGAGAATCTGTATCTTTCTTTATCCTCTTCTTTAAATTTCTCTGCGTGTTTTCCGGCCGCAACTATGGCTTTAAGTGGGATTTTATTTTTTACTCTTTTTGGGGTGAAATAGGTTCTAATCCATTCTCCTAATTCAGCGTCCATATCTTCAATTTGAAGAATTGTCCAGCCTGGTGAAACTTCTTTTAAAATATCTATATAAATTTCTTTTACTCCCTCTAGTCCCTCATAAATTCTAACAATTGGTTTTTCTGTAGAAGAAATATATTCTGAGGACAAGGCGGGAAGTAGGGAGTTAAAGGTTTTTTTAGCATCCATAAATGCTTTTTCTTTTTCAGCGATTAGATCAATAATCTTTGATGGCGAAGCGGCCTGAAAATGAATTTTCTTCGTGATTTCTTTTTTTATAACTAAACTATTTTTTTCCAACGAATAAAGTGCTTTATAGACAGTGGGTCTTTTTAGGTTTAAATTTTTTGCAATCAGAGAGGGAGTCATGAGGCCATTTTTAACCAAATACTCATAAATTTGTACTTCAGTGGTCGTTAAATCGAATTCATTTAGAAATGAAAGTGACATATCTTAATTTTTATTATATCCATTATGGCTAAAAATGTCAAGTATTTTGTCATAAAAAAGTGACAGAAATTATAAAATAAGTAAAAATGAGGCTAAATTGACCTCAAAAAACATTCTTAAAAATTAAATATTAAGTTACATGCTTTTGACAATAAATAACTATAGGATTAAAATATGCAGAGTTAGAAAGATTCTAACTGAATTAAATATGGATACAAATATTACGGAAATTAACAGAAGTACATCGACTGAAGTGCAAGCATCTGACAGATGTTTTCCTTCAAGAAGGTGTATTAACTATCAGGTAGTTTCAGCTATTAATAGTGATATTTTTGCTGGTCAAGAACTTTTAAGAGAAGTCGGTGATCCGGAAATTGAAGCTGAAATTCAGGCTAAAAGAGAAGAGCTAAGAGCTATCTGTGGAGCATGTCCAGTTAGTGGTTTAACTACTTCATTAGTTTCTGAAGCTACTGTTTTAACTGCCACTATAGATAGTCGAACTAGGATACCCCTTGGTCGTCAGGCGACTTACTCTGATCTTATTAGTACTGCAAGAGGTATGGGATTAAATATTGTTGGTGGAGGAAACCATCCGTTTGCAATCGAAGGAGCAGATGGAAGAAAGTTTGCCGTACCTGCTCATCCTGGAAGTCTTTCTCCAAGAGTTATTTCAAATGCTAGAAAATTCTTAGCAAGTTATATGGGAGCATAATTTATGGAAAGAAAAGAAGTTTCACAATCAGAGCAAATAGTAGCCAAGCCAATTAGGCCAAGTGGGGAAGGTAGGTTACCGAGATTTTTCCCGATGATTCCTGCAGCTGAAAAAACACCTGGGATATTTTCAAGAAGAGACATTCTTCCAACCTTAGCTTTGGCAATTGGGGCTGTGGCTGGAAGTGGGCAATTTTATGCAGATGATCCATCATATGTTTTTAGGACAGCAGTTGATCTTATGACTGATCACAATTGCACGACTATTTCCTCAGATGCCAGTTCAAGAGCAAGAGTATCGATAGAAATGCCTGATGATGAAGGTTTTGTGGGAAGAAACAAAAGACTAGAAAAAGCATTTAAGGGTGGAAATTTAGAGAGAATCCACAAAAGATATGACCAGTTAAGAAGCTATATTGTGGAAAAAGCTAGTGAGAATGGATTGACGCTAATTGATTCTGATGAGGAATTGGATCAAGTAAATGAAGCTCAAGGCGTAGATGAAGTACTTACGGTTTTAAATAGTTACGGAATAAATTTTGGTATTACCTTTGGGATTCCAAGCGAAAAACCTTTAGCAGATTTTGGTATGGAATACACAGCTATTGATACATCAACATTGGATTTGGAGCAGGTAAAAATTATTGCAAGAAATACGCTAACTTCTCTTTCACTTCTTCCAGCTGAGCTTATTCGATTAGGTAGTCCAAGACGGGTCACGTTTGTAAAAGATATAGATAAATCTAAGCTTGCTGATGAAGGTGTTATGGCAAACGGTATTACTGAATCACGATCAGGGATCTTTTTAGATTTTAACGCGAGCTTGGGTTTAGAAAATTTTGGAAGAACTTTTGCTCATGAACTTGGGCATAAAATTGACTTTGTAATTTGTGGACAGTTTGGTGCTTATCAGGATAAAGAATTGAAAGAATTAAATCCTGAAGGCAGGAAATATACAGCTAATTATCCAAACCCCGATGGATTTACATTGACTGAATATGGTGCCACTTCAGTATTAGAAGATAAAGCTGAAATGATGATGAATATGTTTTACGCCCTTTTAAATCCATCTGAAATGTCTGAAGCCGTCGGAGAAAAATATGAGCTTGTTTTAGCTAGGCTTGAGGATAATCTTCCGGGAATATCAGCATATTTTCGTGCAATTAGTGTATTCGGGTCAGAAAGGAGATCTTAAGTATGAAAGAGATACCGGGATTTATTCCAAAAGAACAAGTTGGGCCAGATATTGTCAGATTCTCTCCTGAATCTAGAGTTGCTTTGGAAAGTGCGGGCTTCAGAATAATTAACTTAACAGGAGAATCAATAAGTGAAATGCAAACTGAGGGTGAAAGAATAATATTAAGAAATATTGATTGGAGGAATACTCAAGTTCCGGGTCTTAGAACGAGAAGATCCGAGGTTGCTTATCGTCCGGGAATGCGCGTGGATCGTGGGATGGGAGGTTTGACTGCATCAAGGGGTGCTGTAGAAATTACAGGAATTCAATTAAGAAGTAGGCTTAGTATAGAAGACATAGATACGATAATTGGGAATGCCGCTGATAATGCAAGAATTTTAATTGACCATGAAAGAGAAACAGGTGAGCTGTTAAATGTTAGAAGTCGAACATTTCCTACCGTTAGAACTGGTTCAGGTTATTTGACAAGAAGGGTTGCTGAAAAATTAACAGCATATCCAAATGTCGAAGGCTATTATCTGTCAACCAGATGGGCATTTAGGCAATTGCCTAGATATTATGGAACTACTTTTAGAGGCACAGATCCTTCAATTGATATAAGGCCTCATCCTGGAGACTTTATTATGCCTATAATCGTGCCTACCGCAAGTTTATCGGAAAAAGAAATAAAAGCAAGGAATGCTTTATATACTAGACAGTATCGGGGTTCTAATCCGTTTATAGCATATGGTGGGTCAAACGTTATTGAGGGGATATATAGTTTTTGGAAGCTGTCAGATGGTTTATTTGCAGAATACGAGGAGAATAAAAGACGTCGTGCTATATCCGAAGGAAGAGATCCAGATGAAGGCAAAGACAAAAATTCTCAAAGGATTCATTAATAGTCTACTGGTATAGTTTTTAATGCTATAATCCAATCATGGATAAAAAGAAAGTTTATTCAGGAATTCGGGCTACCGGTCGTTTGCATCTGGGTAATTATTTTGGTGCTGTAAAGGGAATGCTTGAGCTTCAGGACCAATATGATTGCGTGTTTTCGGTAGTTGATTTACATGCGATCACTACCCCATATGATCCTAAAAACTTACAGCAAAATGTAAAAGATGTAGTTTTGGATTATTTAGCCGCAGGACTTGATCCGGAAAAATGCTTGATTGAAATTCAGAGTAGAGTGCCTGAACATACGGAACTTGCATATCTCTTAGGCACAATTTACCCTGTTAGTAGGCTTGAAGATTTACCTACTTATAAGGATAAGAAAGCTCAATATCCAAAATATGTAAACATGGGACTATTATATTACCCAGTTCTAATGGCAGCAGATATTCTACTTTATAAAGCTAATCTAGTTCCAGTTGGAATTGATCAAGAGCCACACTTAGAGGTGGCGCGAGAGATTGCTCGTAAGTTTAATTCAGTTTATGGACAGACTTTTCCAGAGCCGGAAAGATTTAAAACATTTGGCGAATATATACCTTCACTTATAGGAGAAGGGAAGATGAGTAAAACAGTTGAAGGCTCATCGATACTTTTAACAGATGGTCTCGAAGACATAAAAAGAAAAATAGCTGCAGTTCCAACTGATTCAGGAATTGAGGGCGGAGAAGTTCCAAAAGCCGGTGGAGTCGCAACGCTATTTAGCTTTTTAAAATTGTTTAATCATGTAGAATCGTATACTAAATATGAACAGGATTATAGAGCAGGGAATATAAGATATTCTGACATGAAAGCAGATGTTTCTCAGGCGATTTTTGAAATTCTAGAGCCAATTCAGGGAAAAAGAAAAGAAATAGAAAGTACTTTTAATCTTGAGCGCATGATAAATGACCACACTAATATATGTAGGGAAGTCGCGAGCACCACTTTGGAAGAAGTTAAAATAAAGATGGGACTTATATAGTTTTATACGAGCATGATCTGTGTTATAATTTCCACTTAATGGCAGTAGGCAGAAAAACAAAAAAAACAATCGTCCCCAAACTTAATAAAAAAGTAAAGAATTGGAAAAATCTTCTTATCTATGGATCAGTTTTTATTTTCCTAGGTCTTTTATTTATAGGTGTTAATCAGCCAACGGGTGCTCAAGACTCGGTGCCTTTATCTCAAGCTATTCAAGAGGTTAAAAGAGGTAATGTAAAAGAGATTGAGGTTCATGATAATAAGCTCATATTAAAATTAGAAGACAAAAATGTAGAAGCTTTTAAAGAACCGGGATCAAATGTTTATACTCTTTTTAAGGATGCAGGAGTAGATTTAAGTAAAACAAAGGTAAGTATTAATGATAAAACCACCTTAAATAATTGGATTAGTATTTTCGCCTCCCTTCTTCCGATTCTTCTAATGGTAGGATTTTTCTATTTTATTTTTAGGCAGGCTAGGGGAGCGCAAGATAGTGTTTTTTCTTTTGGTCAATCAAAAGCCAAGCTTTATAGTAAAGATACCCCAAAGATTTCATTTGCAGATGTTGCAGGAGTGGATGAGGCTAAAAAAGAGCTCGAAGAGATTGTAGATTTTCTAAAAAACCCAGGTAAATATAAGAGTATTGGTGCAAGAACTCCAAAGGGAGTATTAATGATTGGGCCAGCTGGAACAGGAAAAACTTTACTAGCTCGTGCAACAGCTGGAGAAGCAAATGTTCCATTTTTCTCAATTGCAGGATCAGAGTTTATGGAAATGTTAGTCGGAGTTGGAGCATCCAGAGTTCGTGATTTATTCGGTACAGCTAAGAAGTCCCAACCTGCGATCATTTTTATAGATGAAATTGATGCAATCGGTAGACAAAGAAGTTCTGGATTTATGGGTGGACATGATGAGAGAGAGCAGACTTTAAATCAAATTCTTGTCGAGATGGATGGATTTTCTCCAAATGAGCAGTTGGTAGTTATGGCAGCAACTAATAGACCTGATATTTTAGATCCTGCGCTTGTTCGTCCAGGACGCTTTGATCGCCGTGTCGCGCTAGAGCTCCCAGACGTAGAGGGAAGAAGAAATATTCTGGGAATTCATGCAAAGAATAAGCCAATGGATGCAAAAGTAGACTGGGATAAGGTAGCAAAAAGAACAGTAGGATTCTCTGGTGCAGATTTAGAAAATATGCTTAATGAAGCTGCAATTAGAGCTGCAAGAAATAATAGGAAAAAAGTCGATATGTCAGATCTTGAGGAAGCTGCAACGAAAGTAAAATTAGGTCCTGAAAAGAAAAGGCTTCAAACAGATATGGATAGAAAAATGACTGCATACCACGAAGCAGGGCATGCTTTGGTTGGCTGGGAAATGCCTCACATAGATCCAATTCACAGAATTTCTATTGTGAGTCGAGGAATGAGCCTTGGGCACACCATGACAGAGCCAATTGATAGAGTCCATGAAACTAAAAGTCATCTAATTGAAGAGATTGCCATGATGCTTGGAGGGCAAGCAGCTGAGAGATTGGTCTTTAACGATATAACTACTGGAGCATCAAACGACATTGAAAGAGCTACGAGTATAGCGCGCGCTATGGTTATGAGATTTGGAATGAGTAGCCTAGGTCCTGTTACTCTAGAGATTCAAAAAGAATCACCATATGACACTGATCAGCTCTCATCTGAGATGCAAGCAAAAGTAGATAATGAAGTTAAAAAAATAATTGATGAAGGGTTGGAAGAGGCGACTAGGGTTCTTAAGAAACTTAGAAAGAAGCTTGATATACTCGCTGAAGAGCTTTTAAAACAAGAGACAATTGAATCTGAAGGATTTGAAAAATTAATAGGACCTAAGAAAATGTTACCAGGCCATAAGCCTGCAATTCTTCCAATCGAAGCCTAGTACCTCTTGACAATTGAGTAAAAAAGTATAACAATTGCGCTAGTGAAGCAATTCGACAAAATCGGTCTTATCAAACAATCATGGGAGCTAGTTAAAAAGAATGCTAAATTTATAGCGCTTTTAATGGTGGCTTTTGTTGTTTATCAAATAGTTCAAGGTGTTGTTCAGGGATTCTTCGGAGAGGGGATACTTGCCTCATTAGTATCTTTAGGATTTACAGTTTTAACTCTTTTCTTCCAAATTGGATTTATTAAAATTATTTTGAAGCTTATAGATGGCCATAAGGCTGAAATCAGTGAGCTTTGGGCATATCCACAATATCTTCTTAGAATGATTGGTGCTTCAATTATATATGGAATTATAGTAATGTTGGGTTTTATTCTTTTAATAATTCCAGGAATTTATTTGGCGCTTAGACTTCAATTTTATAGTTATTACATTGTTGATAAGAATGCAGGAGCATTAGATTCACTTAGAATGAGTTGGAAAGCAACTGATAAGAATGTAATTAATATATTCTTATTTATGCTTTTAATAATCGGAATAAATATTCTTGGAGCACTAGCTCTATTGGTAGGACTTTTAATTACTATCCCGGTTTCATTTATCGCAGTTACTCTTCTTTACAGAAAACTCTCCGCTTAACTCTTACCTTAAACTTGATATAATCACCCCATGAGCAAACTAGTTCTTGTTGATGGTAATGCTATAGTTCATCGGGCGTATCATGCACTTCCTCCACTTCACAAGACTGAAGACGGTCAATTAACAAATGCTGTTTATGGGTTTTTCTCCATGGTTTTAAAGATCACAGCTGATCTCGCTCCAGATCATTTAATTGTTTGTTTTGATAGGCCGGCTCCTACTTTTAGAAAGCAAATGTTCTCAGGTTATCAAGCAACACGCCCTAAGATGGATGATGGTCTTTCAAATCAGTTTAAGATCATTAGAGAGGTTTTAGACAAGGTTAAAATTAATGTTTTTGATCTTGACGGATATGAAGCAGATGATCTTATTGGAACATTAGCAAAGCAAGCTTCGGAAGAAAATAAAGATAATCAAGTAATAATTGTTACTGGGGATCGGGATTTACTT
>CAZBFH010000037.1:1857-8861 GCA_964491185.1 uncultured Gammaproteobacteria bacterium | reverse complement strand
TTTGGTTTTTCTAATAATTTTAGAAATTGAAAGAATAGCGAATATTGAAACGACAGAATAAAAAGGCGCAAGGTAAACATTTCTAAGTTCAATTACTTTTTCTGAAGTTAAAAATAGAAAAACAAAATCTGAAATATAAGAAAAAACCACAAGGTGCCAAACAAATAAAAGTAAAGAGTTTCTACCAAGATATTCTATAATTTTGTTTTTATTTAATCTAATACTAATCAAAATCACAGCTAGAATTCCACTAATTGCGCTCAAATAAAAAAGAAAATAATTATTAAGTCTATTTAATCTTAGATCTACTTGATGGTTATATAGATTGAAATTAATAAGCGCGATAAATGCAGTAAATAAAATTAAAATAGCTGAAAAAGGAAGCGCGTATTTTTTAAATACATGACTATATTTAATTGGCATAAAATTCCACAAATATCCTAATCCGAAAAATACGACTCCAGTTAGGGCGGATTCAAAACCAAATGGGAGTTTAAATGTTGGCGAGAAAACGTAAAGAGAATATCCGAAAGCAGAAAATAAAAAAAGAATTGGAATGATTAGTTTGATTTCTAGCCTTGAGATGAACCAGAACATCTGCTTGACTATAAATAGACAAGGTAAAAACCAAAGTACGATATTGATCGCGAGATATCCATTATTTCCGCTGCCATAAAAAATTCCAATTATCTGTTTTAAAACTAAATCCCATTGAATTCTATCCAAGGGAACGTTTGAAAGCCAAAGAGTAAAAGAAATTGCGGCGAAAATAAAATATGGAATTAGAATTCTTTTAAAATCTTTTTTAAGAACTGTTAAATACCTTTCATTTTTTCTTTTATGAAAAACAAGTCCGGAAAGAAAAAAGAAAAGGGGCATATGGAATGAATAAATTATAAATCTTAAGGGTGTAGCTGCTAAACCGTGGCCGTAGATAACTAATAAAACTCCAATTCCACGGGCAATATCCACCCAATTAATTCTTTCACGCATTTTGTAAAAGACTATTATATCAATTAAATTATGCTGCTTCTCTTAAAGGGATTGGCGAAGATGTGGGGAAGGAGACTATGACTGTTTCACCAGTTTTAGATGAACCAACGCTAAAATCGAATTCTTGGGGGTTTGTACACGGAGCAGGGAAAGTTGCATGTAGAATATCATCACCTGGATCATAAAGCTCTTCTCCTAGAAGTGCAATTTTCTCTTCGTTCCCCGTAAAGCCTGTGGTTTCTGGGCCTTCATTGAATGTATTGTAATTGAATAGTGTTGAACTTGAATTTCTTGCAACTCTAATATTTTGTCTTGTATTATCCGTATTCCAATGTATCACTTTAAAATCTCGCTCTTTAACCATTCCTCGCTCAACCTTGGAATATTCTCCTGTTACTGTTGCTTGATGAGGGGTCATTTCTAATCCAGAAGGCCATAAATCGTAGAACTGAAATCCATAGGGAAAAGTGTCAATTTCAGAGGCATATTTATTTCTACCAAAAGCTTCGATATTATTTCCAAGAGTGCTTCTCATAACAGCATTTATGCCCCATTCTTCCTCCAGTCTATATAGTTTTTCTGTAATCTTGGCATTGTCAACCCACTCAGGATTATCTCCAGTAAAAAAATCAATTTCAGGTAAGCCATCTGGTGTTCTGAAATAGTTTGGCTCATTAAGATAGTTTTCCCAAAGGTGTTCCATTATTCTATCCATCGTGGCATCAGAGCTATCTACATCGGGGTTTGCAAGTCTTTCAACCATTAGTTTTCGCTTTAATCCGGGAGCTGGACTGTCACATCTCATCATTGCATCTCCATAAGCTATTCCTGCTTTGTCTCTAGTATCTCCAATACCGTGCCAGGAAATTGTTATACCGTCAAATCCAGCTCTTCTAATTTCATCTAACTGCCCAAAAAAATATTGAATGTCTGTTTCTGTGTAATCTTCGCCCCAGCCAGCAGCAGGTTTGAAATTATCTGCAATATTTCCTGTCTCCATTGAGGTGCCCGGAAAATTTAAAGGTAAGTGTCCATAGTAGGTTGTAAAAGCGGTTTGATCAGTATTGGATACAGGCTGGAAAATTCTATCAGTGAAGTGTTGGCCTCCAGTTGCTGCAGCTGCAATACCTAAAGCTACGGGGAGAATTGCCCGTCTAAGCCCAGAGGGTCTGCGAGAAGCTTTTCCTTCGGGAGATTTCACAAACGGATATTAGCATTAAGGAAAAAAGGATTCAAGGGGAAATTATTGGCAGGGATGCACGGATTCGAACCGTGAAAAGCAGTTTTGGAGACTGCTGTGATAGCCGTTTCACCACATCCCTTCGTTTCACTCAGGGTAAACCCTTTGTGTGCCTATTATATCAGTTTGTTGCCTTATTCCCAACCTTAACATATAATTTTCTCATGTCAGAAGACATAGGAATAGTAACGAGATTTAGTGATCCTGCTAGATTCAGTCCTGATGGACAAGTTGTAGATACGAGAGCAATTAGAGCTGAAATTGAGGACACTCCTTTTTATGAGTTTAATCCAGACGAACAGCCTTCTGATGCTGCACAGGCGATTTGGGAATCCTATAAGGAAAGAAGTGCAGTATCCCCAAGTTTAAGAGCTTATGCCAAATGCCTGAGATTAGGAGAAGATGGAACAGATATAACTCCTCATCTCCAAGTATTTGTAGGTGACGTATTATTAGGTAATCTTAATAGGGAGGGATTTCTAAGACAGATTGTAAATCCTGACTTGCCTGAAGAAGAAAACTTAAAGCGAATTAAGGGTAGAGTTAAGGAATTAAAAAGATATTCAAGTAGCGGTGTTATATCAGTTAGAGGATATTTTATGGAACGGCCTATGGAGGAAAGAGTTACTTAAGTTTCTCGATTTCTTTGTGGTCCGTAACTTTTCTGCATTTCTTACAATATTTCTTTAAAAGAAGCTTTGCTTCCGTATTGATTTTATTTCTTTGCGTGATGTAATTAACGTTTTTGCAAACGCTACATTTTAATCCAAAATTCTGTCTGTGTTCACCTTTTGCCATATGAGGTTACAATTATAACTAAAACCAAGCGTAAAATCAAAGAGTAGTGAGCCGATTGTGGGAATCGAACCCACGATCTAGTCATTACCAATGACTTGCTCTACCACTGAGCCAAATCGGCCTGGTGTGCTGAGTAAGAGATTTGCACTCCTGTAGCCCTTTCGGGCACCTGATCTACAGTCAGGTGCGATTGACTGCTCCGCCAACTCAGCTCGTCAATTTAACATGTTTCTGAGCCGTCTGTCGGATTTGAACCCACGACCTGCTGTTTACAAAACAGCTGCTCTACCACTGAGCTAAGACGGCGTAATGGTAATTTTACCAGAAAGGGGAGTTTTGAGGCAATATGCACGCCTCAATTAAAAATACCTAAAATTAAATAAATACTGCCTTTGATACCGAAGATGGATTATCGTTTTCCCCTTGAGAAAAATAGGAAAAGCTGTCGATAAGGTTTAGGACTAACCGTAGTCTTACCGAACTCCGCCTCGTCTCCCGATTAAATCGGGATACCTCAAGGAAGTTAACATAGAGGAAAAATCATAATCCCCTGCGTGTATCAAAGAGCAGAATTAGTATAGATTGGAAGAATTCCTTTGTCAACTTGACAAAATTATGTTTTGTCTTCGCAGTTTGTTCTATCGCTTTGATCAGGCCCTGCATCGCTTTTTCCAGCAAAGCTTGGATCATTCGGGTTTCCGTTAGCCAGTCTTAATTGAAGCTTGTCTACTCTTGCTCCATCATTCCTCATGTATAAATTTAGCGTGTGGAATCCTGAAGATGGTATATTTACGTATGAGAAATTTCCATCTCCTTCTCGTCCTTTCCAAAGCCAGTCAGTGCTTCCATCAACGTCTTTTATATACAGCTGAAATGCGTTTGCATTCGCTTGATTAGATTCGTCAATTCCAAATGTAAGAAGATCACTGTTTGCATCTGGAGCAGATCCTCTTACCCAAACCCAATATTTACCAGGAGTATCAAAGCATATGTTATATCTTATTTCAGGAGCGTTCGCTGAGTGATTGGATGTTATATTAGTACCGTTATTAGGAAGTGCTGCCATAAATCCGGAACCAGTATAGTTTAGGGTTGATACTCTATTATCTCTAAAATCCCATGAGTGATCGCTTCTTGAAAATTTCTGAGCTACGTTAGGGTTAGTTTCACTCGCTTCAGCATTGATAGTAACAACACCACTTGTTACATCAAATCCAGGTTTTAAGACAGGGCTAGGTGCTCTTGATGGAATTGGAGAATTGGGAATAGGACTAAACGGAGGAGTATAAGTGTCAGCTATCAAAAATCCGCCAGCTCCTTGGCTACTCCTATCAGCACCTGGTGCAATTTCTTGAATAACGTAATTAGTATATCTAATTAGTTCAGGACCATTCAAAATAAAGTCAGGCCTTGTGACAAATGTGACTGCTGGGCAATCTACGTTTTGAGTATCTCCTAAGTCTCTTCTTTGATCAAATTTTTCTCCAGCATTTAGTCCTGCATTTGCAATCACATTTCCCTCAATTATTAGTGGAGTATCATTAGCTCCTGTAGTTATTCCTTGAGTGATAAAGCTTCCGTCAGCCGAGTAAATTCCGTCAATTTCAGTTACGTCTGGGCTAATTATTATATCTCCACTTACTATAAATGTAACAGTGGATCCGGGGTTAACTTGAATATTAGATTCAATTCTTAAATCATCTTCAATTAAGAAAACAAAATCTCTTCCATCAGGGAAAGTATATGTTTCAGGGTCACCAGATCCTCTTATAGTCACCGCATTGGTTGATTTGTAAATTCCATTTAAGAGATTTACTCGGAAAATACAATCAGGTCCGCTAGTTCCAGTGCAGGCTTTTGTCGCGGAGGTTCCAAACATGTCATTAACCGTAAGTCTTCCTTTCTCAATAATGTTATTCATGTATGTATAGGAAGTTCTTATAGTTCCTGGTCTTGATGGACTAAATTCATTTCCAGTGACGAGCCATCCACGATTGGTTGCTTTAGTTCTATCCGTTACGGAATCAGATAAATTTGGATTATTTCCTGTAAATACAACGCCTGATGTTAAATTTCCGCTAATAGAGTTTGATGAAAGGTAAGGATAAGTTGAATTAGAACATACTGGAGCATTTCCGTCAGGAATTATATTTCTATACCCGTCTTCATCTATACGTACATCTCCACCAATTGATTGATACCAAGGGTTATCGTCTTGCTGTTTTATTCCAAAATCTACATTTGTTACATTGCCATTAATAGCTCCGCCTGCACCAGTAGCGCAAAGTGCCACACCGTCCTGGTCAGTCGCATCATCATTGCAATTTGGTCCTACTATGATATTGCCAATCGTGAAAGGGGATATGCCAGAAGGATAAGTTACTCTCCAATCAGTACCTCTACCGTTTGGTCCATTAAATTCAACTCTATAACATCCAGCTTGTAGTCCACTTGCGATAAATTCACCTGTGAATCCAGTTATGTCTCTAACAAATCCTGATCTATTTTGTGGGCAATTAGCAGAGGCCCCTAAGCCTTGAATTCTTATTCTTTCATTTCCACTTGCTGTAACATATGGCTCTGAATCGGTTTTTTTAGCCTCAGGGTTCTCAGCATCTATATAAACTCCACCACGGACAGTATATGTATTTGCTGGAGCGTCGACCAAGAAATTAATTTGAGAAACATCAGAAGTCCCCATATTTACAGGTCTATCGTTATTAAGAACTGTGTAGCCGCTGGCTAGAGAGTTTTGAAGAAGTCTTACAGTGTAGTTAGTATTTTGAGGATTATTGATTACTGTATAGGTTCCATTATTATTAACTGCTCCACTTCTACCTGTTGAGGCTGAGTTATTTCCTGTTCTGATTTGAACCGTTCCGCCGCCGTCATAAATTTCATCCGTCGCCTTTTGAAGGACGCCGTCATTATTAGAATCTACATAAACAGTTCCTAGAATATCAAATTCTGTGGCTCCAGCAGGTTGAATATAAAAGTCTTGTCTTGCGTTTGCACAATTTACCGTTACGTCTTTATTGTTTCCTCCAGCCACACTTTCACCAGCTCTTAAACCAGTTAGGCGTACAGAGTATGGGCCATTTTGATCCTGAATTCTTGTGATTTTATAGTCTGGTGCGTCTCCTGGTTTGGAATCATCATTTCTGCCGGTGCCTACAGCTGTTAAAGTTACGCTTCTTCCATAAGCTTGGCAGTTAGTATTAATAGTAGGCGTACATACACCAGCCTCGTATCTGAGGATATTTCCGGAAATTTCAAAATAGCGGCGGGTGAGTCTAAAATCTACATCGTTATTTCCACCAGCTGGAGCATTAACATTTAACTTCGGATTATCACCTGTGATATTTAATCTACAGGGTTCAATTCCATCAAGTCTTATGTTGTGGTCAGATCCTGGATTTAGATCTCCAAATCTGTATCTACCATCTCTATCGGTTCTTCTGGTTTCATTTGCTCCGCTTGGGTCCATTCTTACAAGATCGTCTCGCCGCCTTGTGTCATTTCCATCAAGTTTTCCATTTGGCTGTTCATCTATATAAACAAGTCCTGAAATCGCACCTCTGTCTAAGGCAATACCGAAGTTAATTTCTCTATTGTTGGAAAATTCACGAGTAGGGGGGAGGTCGATATTTGTTCTATCTCTATCGTTGGTAGCTACATATCCATTGGGAACGTTTAATTGAACTCTATAGCTATTGTCAGCTGGTAGGTTGAAAAAATTAAATCTGCCATTATCGTCAGTTTTGTCAGTCTCATGGCCACCTCCAGGTCCCCATTTTTCTATACTAGCTCCTTTATAAACTGGTTCACCGTTATCTCTGTTCCCGTCACTGTTCTTATCTATGAAAACAAGTCCTTGGAGTCTGTATTTAGGGGGGGGAGGAGTATCGCTGCATTTTCCTCTTTCGCTGAAGTTGATTGTTCCTTTATTCCTAACCACATCTCTTAAACTTCC
>CAZBFH010000037.1:0-1847 GCA_964491185.1 uncultured Gammaproteobacteria bacterium | reverse complement strand
TCCTGAATTAAATCCATTGCAGCCTGGGGTAGTACAACCATTAAGGTTTTGTCTAAAAGAAATATCATCTACGAATTCCCAAATTTGATCACCACTAGTAGTCAAATATATCGTCTGAGCATTTATAACCGGGTCAACACAGGCGGTAGACCAAACTATCTGTGTATCGTATTGACCAGGACCTAATCTACTGCTTCTAAAACCTCCAATACGAGTGCTTGTGGCACCGTCCGCGGCATTACTACCAGTGTTAACTAGAGGTTCAGAAGCGCCCAATCGACCAGCGAACGATCTGCAGACTTCTTCTGCATAATAATCTCCATGAGCAGACTCTGCTCCGGTAGTTCCATATATAAAACCTGATCTGTCATTATTATCAAATATTACTTGGTATCTTACTTGCCATTTTACTCCTGGATTATAGTTACATCTTCTGAAATAAAGTGTTTTTTCTGCAAAAGCGTTGTGGGTTAAAGATGCAAGTTCAAATAATGCAAAGAATAACAGAAGTCCAAATAAAATTTTTCTCATAACCCTTCAGATTCCTTTGGATATTTAGTTTTAAGAAAAGATTTTAAATCGTCAGCAAGTTTAGTGACAGATGAAGTAGAAGCGACGCTAGCTTGGTTTGAAAGTTCTATGTAGGTTTGAAGATAAAAATAAAACTTAGATTCAGGATCACTGTCCTCCATATAGCTTGTATTCTCCAAATTTTTTACGATAAACGTTTTGTCGGATTCAGCTATGGAAGTAGTATTGTTTATATCATTAATCAATTTGGTAATTTCTACCGGAGTTTTCGGTCCGCATGTAGAATCTTGGCAAAATAGATTAAATGTAGCCTTTTTATATTGATTTGGATAATTCTTGTTGGCATAATTACCTAGTTTTAATACATATTCTCTTACTCTTGCGTCATTGCTATCGCTATATCCTGATCCAAAAAAGAAAGCAAGATTAGTGAGTGCCGTATATTTACTTTTTTCAGATTCATTTTTATTTTTAAGAATTGCAAAATTATTATTAACTCTTTCTTCGCTAATATAATCTGAGTATTGATTGGTAATTTCTATTCCTTCATTTTGAAGAGAACGAAGTTGAGAATCAGTAAGGATGAAGTAATACATTCCAATAGGAATGACTAAGACTAATATTAGCGAGAGGAAGATTAAGAGTATTTTTCTACGAAAACCAAAGAGCAGATTAAAGCTCATATAATACTAGATTAATATAGGGGCGGGTTAATAGTCAATGATGGGGATAGAAAGATGGTGATTTATCCTTGAATTACTTCGTTTTTTATGTTTATTCCCATCATGAATTGACTCATGGAATAGACAGGATCAGGCGTTTTAAGAGAAGCTAGCGCATACCAGTATACTGATTGAGCTAAATCCATCATTCCTTGGGACTTGTTTTGTATAGCAATATCGTAAAAATCTCTTATCAAGCCAGCGCAGCTATTAGCACGGCTTTGCTGAATTACGCCCTTTGGATCTCCGGGATATCCTTTTTCACATTGTTTAAGAATTTTATTTCTTGTTTTAGCTGACATTTCATCGCCATACTCATCTTTAAATTTAAGTGCTTCAGGATGTTTTGTGTAAAATGCTTTAATTATTCCCTTTAATTCACCAATACTAATTGGTGCTTCTACTGCTTCATCCATAAAGCTAAATTTTACAAGTTCATTATCTCCGGGTTTTCCACCTTTTATGTATGCCTCAGTTAATACTGGATCACAATTTGGATTTTCAGCTGTTTTTGGACCTTCGGATGGGGCTGGGCTTGCTGGAGCTGATGGTGCAACTGATGCTGGAGCTTCTTGAGCTAGAGTAACCAATACA
>CAZBFH010000036.1:0-9104 GCA_964491185.1 uncultured Gammaproteobacteria bacterium | reverse complement strand
GAATTTGAAAAAGATTTTAAGAAGTTAAAGGCCTTATTATAACCCTTCCAATTTGATATCCTTTTATATATAATCTCCTTTTCACTATGGGAAAAACGACGAATTTTGACAAGCACACCACTAAAAATCCTATCGGGAAAATTTTTCTAAATAACTTTCTAAATACAGTTGTTAAGACTACACGCCCTTTAAATATAGATACAGTTCTTGATGTAGGTTGTGGTGAGGGTTTTACGCTAGCGCGTCTTAAAAAAGAAAAGATTGGAAAAAGTTATGAAGGAATTGAATATACCGACGCTGCAATTGAGCTTGGAAAAAAACTTTATCCGACGCTTGATATAAAAAAAGGAGATATCTATAAGCTTCCACACAAAGATAATTCTTTTGATTTAGTAATTTGTACAGAGGTTTTAGAGCATTTAGAAAATCCTAAAAAAGCATATAAAGAATTATTAAGAGTAAGTCGCAAGTATGTTCTTCTTTCAGTTCCAAATGAACCATTTTTTACAATCCAGAGAATGGCAAGATTCCAAAATATTTTACATCTTGGAGCACATCCGGAACACATTCAGCATTGGACATTCAGGGCATTTTTGAAATTTGTAAAAACTAGAGAAGTAAAATTAGTAACTCGCAAGCTCCCAATTCCATGGACAATGGTAGTTGTAAAAAAGAAATCCTAGTTTGACAACTCTTCAAAGACAGACATATCATTTAGATAATGAATGATGGATCATTTAATGGAGAATCTCCCAGAAATCCTGGATGGAAGCCCAGAGTAGAAAGAGTTCATGCGCAGAATCCTACTTCAGTCTCTGATCATTTTTTGAACAGTTCAAGAGAAAGAAGTGTTTCTAGGGTAATTCAATTTGAAGGACGTTTTCTGCAAGTTTTGGGAGCAGGTATAATTGGATATAGCTCAGTAATTAGTGCTGATTTGAAAACAACTATTGCAGGTGCTTTGGTAATAAGCGCAGGTAGAATTGCTCAAAGATATTTTAAATATGAATCCTAAAAGAATAATTTTAGATGTTTTAGAAATAATCGGGTATACGGATGACAGGGATAAGTTTGCTAATGATTTTCTTGGTCTTATCTTGCAAAATTCCATAAATAATCTTTCGGAAAAATTGCCACAGGATAAAATAGATCAGTTAAGGCAAAGACTTAGTCTTAGTAAGCCTGAAAAACTCGAAACGCTTTTAAATGATTATTTCTCAAGTGAGGAATTAAATGACTCTGTTAAAAAAGTTTCTGAAAGTATGTTTAGGGAGTATTTAGAGGAAGTAAGCCCTTCGTTGAATGACTCGCAAAGAGAGGATTTACAAAGATATTTATCAGGACTTTCAGAGTAGCTTAAAAAGAGGAGGGATTATTTTGTCTAGACCGTTAAATTTTTCAATATCTCTCTCGGTTATTTGAGAAAAAATATCATCATTTTCATTATTTTTTGTGTATTCCCTGTAGATACTTGGTAAAGTTCTTTCAATAATTTGTCCCAATTTTACATTTTTTGATGCAAAAATAATTTTTCCCCAGTTTTCTCCTAAATCGCCATATATCGTTAAATCTAGTCCTGTGGCGGGCGTCCTTGAATCATTATTGCCTTCAAAATAAGCCAATAATGGCCTAGGTATTACTAAATTTCTTGTAACCAAAGATTCAATTGCATTAAGACTTTCTTCGTCTCCGACTTCTTTCATTAATTTTTCGTATGCATTTTTTGTTTGAGTTAAATAATATGTTTGCTCATAGCCGCCTCCTAAAAATATTCCATAATACATTGCCAGGATAACAAAAGTTAGCATTACGCTTGGGATTAATTCCTTTTCTATAATTGCTTGTCTAATTTTTTCAGGAGAAAGTTCTACGGAAAAACTACCATCTAAAGATACGAGATGATTTTCTTCTCTGAATAATTGGATTCTGTATTTACTGTCTTTAGGAAGTCCCCAAAAAAGATATGTTCCTAATTTCTTCTCGTTATAAAATGAACCAGTTATTCCATCAAAGTATTTGTCTATCAGAGAATGAAAATCTGAATTGAATAAAAAATCATGAATTACAGTTTTCTGAGAAATATGGTTTTTTATTATTAATTCTAAAACTAATTTTTCTTGAGCAAGAAAAATTAAGTTAGGTCTAAACTTATTATATTTTTGAAATAAATTTTTAAAAATATAATAGTTTGTAATAGTAATTTGATTTACATAATCATCTGCAGATAAAGAATGAGGGGTGTTATAGATTGATTCGATGAACTTATTTATTTTTTGAGCAACTTCCTTATTAATTTCTCCATTTCTTTCTAGCGAGAGAATGTTATTTTTACTTTCCTTTATTCCCTCTGAATAATATGGATCGTGATGGATTACAGGTCTCGCATCAACAGTGTGGCCTAAAAGTGTAAATTGATTTAATTCTAGCTTGCCATTATTATCATTGTGAAATAGGTGACCCCTTGGGAACTTAGTGTTATTAAAAGAAACTCCTGCGCACGCTGCTACGATTACATTTTTTAAATCAGGTCTATTACTGTCAAAATATGGAAGTGCGTTTTCTAAAACTGCATTTAGAGTGTCAGGGTGACCTAACGGGGAAAAATGTTGCACAGAGGAAATACTGTCGTTTGTTTTTAATTGTTTAATTACACTTTCAGCGATCACGCTTCCTAGTGTTTTTCTTACATATTCATAGATTACTGCATTAAATTCATGTCTTCTTTCTTTAATAATTTTATTTCGATTTTCTCTTATGTGGCTTTTTGCGTAATCAAAGAAAATTTTATCTCCGTGTTCAGTATATAAATTTGCGATATTCGGACGAGACTTAAAAACAGCCTGTTTGAATTCTTCAAATAATTCTTTGTTTAATGTTATTGAGCTTTTTTTTGTGCCATTCTCGAAGACCTTATATGATTGATTTGATCTATTTTCTACGTCGCTTTCTTCATCTGTATAGCTCAGGTCATTTATGACGCTATTGGAGTCTGGATCATTTTTTTTATCCATAATTTTTGCCTAGAGGTACATATTTTACTATCGTGATTTTATTTTGTCCAGATGTCCCAGAATTGAATTTGAAAAAAACTAACTGTATAATTGTTTTTTTAATGTATGGTAATTAAGAATCAGGCTATAAATATTTTAAATACAATTGAAGTCTCAGAAAATAAAATTAATAGAAACTTCGATCTATTAAGAGAAATTGCAGGAGGCAAATTGATTTCACCAGTGCTTAAATCAAATGCATATGGTCATGGCATAGAACTAGTTGGTCCGCTTTTTGATAAAAAAGAGATTCCGTTCATTTGTGTTAATTCATTTTTTGAAGCAAAGCAGCTAAGGAATGCAGGAGTTAAGTCAGAGATCCTAATTATGGGTTATGTTGATGAGCAGAACCTAAAAGAAAAAATGGATTTTTCATTTGTAATTTTTTCACTGGAATATGCAAAAAAAATAAATTCTATTTATGAATCAGCTAAAGTTCATATTAATATTGAGACAGGACTTCACAGAGAAGGATTTGATATTTTAAATGACCAAAATCTCCTAAAAGAAATAAAAAATTTAAATAATTTGAGGATTGAAGGGGTCTCAACTCATCTTGCATGTTCTAATGATCCGGAATGTCAGACAACAAAGCTTCAAATAGAGAATTTTAGAAAAGCAAAAGATGTGCTTTTACAAAATGGAATATCTCCAAAATGGTTTCATGTAGGAGGGGCGCTTGCATTATTAAATGATTTGGCGGGAGAGTTTAATGTTATAAGATGCGGAAAAGCTCTTTTTGGAATAGCGCTTAACACAACTTATCAAAGTGGTTTAAGTCACGCGACGCCTCAGCACGAAGCTATAAAAAAATTTGAAATCACATTTAAATTGAAAACCAAAATTGCACAGGTAAAAGAAGTCAAAAAAGGAGAGCATGTAGGGTATGCAGATGCATTTATAGCAGAGAAAGACATGAAAATTGGAATTTTACCAATAGGTTATTACGATGGGTTAGATAGAAGGCTTTCAAACAAAGGTAATATGAGAGTTGGAGAAGTCTATTGCAGGATTCTGGGAATTGTAGCAATGAATATTACAGTTATTGATTTAACTGAAGTTAAAAACCCTCATGTTGGACAAGAAGTCATGGTCTATTCGGATGATCATAGTGATAAAAATTCCGTAGATAATGTTGCTAGAATTTGTGAGACTCTGCCTCAGGAATTGGTGGTTAGGCTTCCTGTAAGTTTAGCTAGAAAATTAGTTTAAGTGAACGTAATAAGCGCAGGAATTTTTTTATCTAGTCCTCTAAATTTTTCCACATCGCGTTCAAAAAGTTTTGATAATTTCTCATAATCAGGATCATTAATTGCATACTCCCTATAAAAAGATGGGAATGCTCTCTCTAAAAGTTCTCCCGCCGTCACATTTTTAGCCGCATTAATTAATTGACCTAAATTTGCTCCCTGATCTCCATAAGCAATTAAATCTAAAGCTGTAACGGGAACTCTTAGGTCATTTGGTCCTTGGGCAAATGCCAGAAGTGGACGGGGGATGACATAATTAGTAGTTATTAGATTTTCTACGGCTTCAATATTTTCCTGATCTTTTGTTTCTTGGAACATTTTTATCCATGCTTCTTTCATAAGAGTTAGATTGTTTACTTGTTCATTTCCTCCACCTAAGAAAAGACCATAATAAAATGCTAAAACCATGAAAACCAGAGCGATACTTGGGATTAACTGCTTATCCTCAATTGCTTTTTTAATGCTTTCGGGAGTAAGTTCCATTGAAAAATTATTTTCTCCGACTAATTTATTTCCTTCAAGTTTTAGTTGAATTTTATAGCCATTTTTTGGAAGACCCCAGAAAAGAAAAGTTCCTGAATCATTTTTTTTATCAAATGCCCCTGTTATTCCATCAAAGTGTTTTCCTAAAAGATCATGATACTTGGAATCAAATAGAATTTTATTTATGGCAGTATTTTTTACTAGATGATTATTTTTTATTAGATCCAAAGTTATTTTTTCCTGAGATAAGTAGACTAAGTTTGGCCTGAATTTATTATATTTTTGGAAGAGTTTTCTAAATATCCAGTAATTAGTAATTGTTAGTTGGTCTAAGTAATCATCAGCTGACAATGGATGGGGAGTGTTATAGACTTCATTTATAAATGAGCTTATTTTTTGCTTGGTCTCTTTAGAAATTTTTTCTTCGCGCTCATACGCTAAAAGCCAGTTTTGACATTCCTTAATTCCGGTAAAGTCATATGGGCCATGATGAATTATGGGAAGTGCATCTACAGTGTGACCAAAGAGAGTTATATCGTCTGTATAGAGCTCGCCATTTTGATAAGAATGGAAAATATGGCCTCTTGGAAATTTAGTGTTATTAAACGAAATTCCAGAACAAGCCATCACGATCACATTTTTTAAATCAGGTCTATTGCTGTCAAAATATGGGAGTGCATTCTGAAGAACTGTATTAAGTGAATCAGGATGACCTAGCGGGGAAGAGTGTTGCACCGAGGAAACGCTTGAATTATCCTTAAGCTGTTTTACAACACTTTCTGCGATATTACTTCCCAAAGTTCTTCTTACTTGTTCATATACGGTAGCAGCTAGTTCTTCTTTTCTTGTTTTGATTATTTTATTTCTATTTTCTCTGATGTGAGACTTAGAATAATTATAAAATGTTTGATCTTTAATGGAATCATACATTTTGGCGACATTAGGTCTAGTTTTAAAAACTTTTTCCTTAAAACTTTCATATGTTTTTTCATCTATTTTTATTCCGCCAGAAATCGAACCAGTATCAAAATCTCTAGGCGAGATGTTTTGTCTATCGGCGCCAGTTTCGTTTCCAGAATTTGTAGGAGAGTTCAGGGGTTCATCGCTCATTTTAATAAGTGTATATTTTACTACTCCTAAATTTTTTTGTCTACAGTATGCGTTTTTCGTACACTTGACAGATAAGTATTTTAGGCATAAATTTACTTATACTAGTAATTATAGTCTTTTTCTTGCCCAGTCATGTGCTTGCATATTAGGAGAAAATGACATATAATTACAGCTTCTTGGAGGGGTCGCATAGCAGGTCTAGTGCACCCAACCGATTTTCGGGTAAGTTCCAGTTTGACTGGATCGTACGTTCAAATCGTACCCCCTCCGCAATCAAATCTCCCTTTAAAAAGGGAGATTTTTTTATGGTCAAAATTCTTACACAAAAACGTCTGATATGTGTTAAGCTAGACTAATAGTTTAGTAATAAAATTACTAGATAATATGACTAGTGTTGAAGCGGGATTCGTTCCTCCGGAAGCACACAATGAATTTATTATGCCCGACGTAACTGCTCCGGATTTACAGGAATTATTACCTACCAGAGAATATGCTGCTTTACCAGCTTTCCCCGATCTTCGTTTTCTAGAAAGAAGACCCATCGAGTTAGAGGGTGACCCCCTGAATGCAAAAGATGCATCATTACATGTTAGACCAGATCGGGCACTAATTTATGCATCTATAAATAATGGAACAACTCAGCGTGGATGGAAAGAACACGTATATGAAGCTCCTGACTTATCCGTGCAGGTTTGGAAATTAGTTGGTGAAGTTACCATGAACGGAGTTGAGCGCGAATTTATAGATGCAGATGGAGAGATATTTGAGAATACTCTTGTTGCATCAGGTGTAGCACCTGGAGGAGAAGTAATTTTACAGCAGGAGCGTTGTTTTGGTCCAGGAGGGAGAATCTTGTATTTAGTAGGAGATGGACCTACAAATTTTGAATATGGTGGCGTAGCGCTGAGGCCTGATCCTGAAAAAGGTATAGTAGGACTTTATGATGCTGAGCCTGTTGACGGATTTGGACCAAAGGGAGGAGTTGTAAATCGTGACACCGGAGAAGAAGAATTCTTTATGACAGTTACAACTGTTGGTAAATTTGTTAAAAAGGATGACGGTTATTATCCTCAAGAAGGAACAATTTCACTTGCCAAAAGAACTGGTGGTTGGGCTGGTGAATATGAATTAATTCCAGATCCAATTCTTACTGAATATCAAGAAGACTTTGGGCATTTGTCAACTGTTAAAGGTGGAGAATGGGTTCTTGAAGGAGGAAAAACTATGGAAGTAGATGCTGATACGAGCGAGCTGCGTTTTGTCCATCAATCACGAGACGCATCTGGGAATTGGGGCTTGGAAATGACCTCTTTAAGCATGGATGATTTAAGCGCTTTAAATGGTGAAAGAATTCCAGATATAAGGTTTGTGCATTACTTTACTGGATTTATAGAAGGAAAAGCGGGCTCAAGACAAAGAGGATTTATAGGAATATCTAGTGAAATTACCCAGCCTCCAGTTGTTGTGGGAATGATTAAGCCGCTAAGTGATGGTGAAACAGGGCATGGAACAATGCATAGAATTACAAGAGAAGCTCCAGCAGAACTTCCTCAAGCAGCCTGAAAATTTATTGTTGATGCAGGCGAATCGTTGACTTCCATATTTCTAAATGATATAAATCCGAATTATGTCAAATGTAGAAAATAAAAATGTTTTAAGAGTTGGTTTATTAGGTGCAAGCACTTTTGCCATATTAGCAGGGGGAGCAACCGCATTATCATCCGCACATGAATTTTGGAAGCTTCAGGAGGAGCAGATAAAAGCGAGTACAAGTACTTCCACAATCACGAACGAGAATCAAAATACACTAGTTATGAGGCAGGCATTGGATTATGCTGTTGTGGGGGGTGTTGTCTTCGTAGCGGGATCTGCTTTAGCAGTAGGCGCTGCAGTTTCAGTAATTCAGTCAGGCAGGAGACGACCAGAGTTTCACGATACTGTTTTTGTTGAACCTCAGCAAAAGGGTTGACTTTGGCCTCCCCCACGCTTATAATGTCTAATACATATGTAAAGTCATATCGCCAAAGTTAGGTTTATTAACCCGCTTCAGGCGGGATTTTTTGTCTTTACATCTGGGCGAATTCGAGGCTAACAAGAGGAAAAGAGTTAGCGGGAAAAGAGCCATTTGCTCATTAATAATTTATTTTTTTGACAGCACATTATGCAAACACACTTTTCAGCAATTGAAAAGTGGTAGGATTCTTACATTTATGTAAGAGCAAGATGAAGTATTTTATCTCCGATTTAATCGGAGTAAAACTTCGTCAATTTTAAGTATATTTAGCTTTGCTAGATATATTTTTTTGAGAGTTTGATCCTAGCTCAGGATGAATGCTGGCGGCGTGCCTTAGGCATGCAAGTCAAGGGGGTCCGACGCAAGTCGGACAACCGGCAGACGGGTGAGTAACGCGTAGGAATCTGCCTCTAGGTGGAACATAGCCCTCCGAAAGGAGGGGTAATTTTCCATAGTTCTCGTAAGAGTAAAGGTCTTAACGGACCGCCAAGAGATGAGCCTGCGTCCTATCAGCTTGTTGGTGGGGTAAATGCCTACCAAGGCGATGACGGGTAGCTGGACTGAGAGGTCGATCAGCCACAACTGCACTGAAACACGGGCAGTACATCTACGGATGGCAGCAACTAGGAATAGTTCGCAATGGACGAAAGTCTGACGACGCGACGCCGCGTGAAGGAAGAAGGCCTATGGGTCGTAAACTTCTTTTGATGGTTCTTTCACAGACCATAGAATAAGCCTCTACTAACTACGTGCCAGAAGTCTCGGTAATACGTAGGAGGCAAGCGTTATCCGGATTCATTGGGCGTAAAGTGTGCGTAGGCGTTCTTTCAAGTCATTGTTTAAAGACCGGGGCTTACCCCCGGGACTGGTAGTGATACTGGAAGAATTGAGGTTTGACAGGGGTGACGGAACAGTTAGTGTAGCAGTGAAATGCGTTGATATTAACTGGAACACCGATGGCGAAGGCAGTCACCTGGGTTATACCTGACGCTGAGGCACGAAAGCTAGGGGAGCGAAACAGATTAGAGACCTGTGTAGTCCTAGCTGTAAACGATGTCCGCTAGCCATTACTCGCAAAGCGATTTTCACGAAGTGAAAATACTTTGAACAGTAAACAATAAACTTAGAACAAAAATGATTTATTTTAAGTCAATTATGGTTTTATGTTTTATAGTTTTAAGTTCATAGTAAACGAAC
>CAZBFH010000035.1:0-9278 GCA_964491185.1 uncultured Gammaproteobacteria bacterium | reverse complement strand
AGCTTTTTTAACAACTTCTTTTTTTACTGTTTTACTTGCTGCCATCTTCTTCTCCTTCTTTTACCTCTTCCTTAGGTGCTTCAACTTCTTCAGTTTGCGCTTCTGAAATTTCTTCTTTTACTTCTTGTGCTTCTTCTGATTTTTCTGTTTCTTCAACTTTAACTTCTATAGCTTCTGCTTCAGCGTTTTCCACTATTACTTCTTCTGCTTTATCTTCAACTGACGCTTCCGCTGCTGCTAATGCTGCTTCTTCTGCTGCAACTACTTCTGGATCTTTAAAAAGAGGAACAAACTTTTTATCAGTTCCAGCTTTATCAATTTTAATAAGAGCATTAATAACTCCAGGAACTAATCCCTTAACTACTAAAACTCCATCATTTGTTATGTCAATTATTCTTAATCCTCTAACAGTTACAGTGTCATTTCCCATGTTTCCAGCCATTCTCTTTCCCTTATAAACTCTTCCTGGAGTTGTTCCTTGTCCAATAGATCCTGGAGCTCTGTGTCTATCTGATTGTCCATGAGTCTTTGGGCCTCCTCTGAAACCGTATCTTTTTACTCCTCCTTGAAATCCTTTTCCTTTAGAAATTCCTGTAACATCTACTAGATCTCCTGGCTGAAATACTTCCTGTGGATTTAATGAGGTTCCAATTTCTGGAAGTGGGGAATCATCAGTTATCCTGACTTCTTTTAAAAATTTAGGGGCTTGTTCTCTTTTAGCCCCTTTTGCGTGTCCTAACAATGCTTTGTTTGCGTTCTTCTTAACTCCGTATCCAAGTTGCACTGCTTGATAATGATCACGATCATTTGTTTTAACAGACATAACCCAGTTATCCTTAACATCAATAAGAGTAACCGGAATTCTCATTCCGTTTTCTAAAAATCTTTGACTTTGTACTTTTTTTATACCTATTAGAGACTGCATATATGTCAAAGGCCTTTTACAAACAAAAAAGCGACCACATAGTGTCGCTCTATTCAGGTAAGAATAAAAACTCAAACAGTAACTATGTAGCTATCACCTCCTGTGTTTGTAAAGCCATTTTGTACATGTAATTATATCTAAGCTCGTGCGTAAATGCAATAGGAGCTAGCGTGTAATTGAAATCTCTATGTCGCTTTCTGCGCTAGGTGCTGAAACTGTTACAGTTCCGTCGTTATTCTTTACTACAAAATAACCAGTTTTGTAATCTGCTGAACATTCAGTTATGTCGCTTTGACCTAAAGATGGATCAGCAGGCAGAATTTGCATATAAGGTTCTACCAATAAAGCAGCGCATATATCTGCTCCATTAGAACTTATCTCTAAATTTGCTGATGTAATTCCAGATGGTAATTCACCTCCATTGTCTCGAGAATAAATTCCAATAGAATTTAAAATCTGTGTCACATTTGATCGTCTCTTTGAATCATTCTGAATCTTCGATGGTTTATTGAGATTTAAAAATTTATTAGCTGATATTTCTGGATTTGAAGACACATTTGATGAATTATTGGGTCTTAATGCAATAATAACTACGGAAAATAAAATTATTAAAATTGGGAATATCACTATAAGGAAAAGTAAAAGTTTTTTTAGCAATTTTGGCCATTTTGTTAAATACCATACGAAAATTAAACCTATGAGTGGCAAAAATATTAAAAGCAAAATAGCCACTATAGTTCTTGCTATAGATGTACCATGTTCCTCCTGATGCTGTTTAGGGGGTGGAGACTGTACGGAAGTTGGTTGATTAACGGGATTTACGCTTGGAGATGTTGGTTGTTGATCTTGAATTGGATCCATAAATACATCATTTCAGAACCTAAATTTTTTGTCAATTTCGTGCGTAAATGCAATAGGAATAAGCCTAGTACTTTACCTTAGATCTAATCAGTAATACTTCTGCTATTGCATCTTTATATAGGCTATCAAAAGCAATGCTCTTACCACTACATTTCTCCTTTAATCGATAAATTTTTATTGAATAAGTCTCTGATGCTGGAATTGATTTGTCTAAATAAAAGAATTTTTCCATACCTAATTGCTCACCATTTCTAGTCACGAAAAACAAGGGATATTTTGAAGTCATGCATTTGTAATTTTCAATTCCCGGATACAGTTTTGAATCCATGCGAAATGTTAATAAATTATTTGTTTTAAAAGAATAAGCATTTACAGCACTTTCCGGATTTCCAGCATTTAAACCAAAAACCACGATTCCAACCCTCTTACCAGTACTTTCTTTAATATAATTTATAGCTTCATTAATTCCCACTCCTGAAGTTTGACCATTTAAATAAATTAATTCTGAGTATTTAGTAAATTTCGAAAGCTTAATGATATATTCTTTAGGATTAAGAATTAAAAATACAGAAGAAATTAAGGGAATAATTAAACAAACACTGATGAATAATTTATTTAAATTATTCATCTTCCAAAATAATGAAAATACATAAGAGGAGGAAATAATTAAAAAAGGTAGAAATGGAACTAAATATCTATTACTTTGAGATTTATTTAAAAAAATTTCTAGAAATAAAGCTGAAATAAAAAAAACAATAAATATTTGATAATTTTTGATTTTATATTTAATAATAAGAAACAAACCAATAACTCCTGCTATAAAAACAAATGGGGTTATAGAGAAAAAACTGATTTCTAAAAACCCCAAAAAATTATTTATCCAAGCGCTAAATGGAAGCGCAGCTAATTCCATAAAAGTAAATGAATATCTACTGTTGGAAGAAAGTGTCTGCCAAAAAACAGGATTTATTAAAAGCAATGCATCGACTGCCAAAATTGAAGCTAAAATAATGGATGCAGATTTTAAAAGATCATATTTTTTATACTTAAGAATATAAGCTGCCAATATTAAAAGAGATGTAAAAATAAAAATTAAGCTTGTTGATTTAATAAAAAATCCTATTCCTAAAATCGTTCCCAGAATTATCGCATTTTTATTGTTTGGTTTTTCCAAAAAATTTAGAAGATAAAAAAACGCCCAAATTCCTATACAAACTAGACCGCTCTCAAGTAATGCCTGCCTATTAAAAAATACAAAAATAGGCGTAATAGAAAATGCTACCGCTGCAATTAATCCAGCATTTTTATTAAAAAGTTTTTTTGAAGTTAAATATATTCCGGCAACCGTAAATCCACCAAACAAAACAGAAACAAATCTTCCAGCAAAAAGCGGATCATTAAAAAAATTAGAAAAAATACCGAATAACCAAATCATTAAAGGCTGCTTCGCATCACTTAAAGAGTCGTATTCTTTGCCTGGCCAATGCGTCTGAATCCATCCCCAGTCGATATAAATTGACTCGTCATTAAAGATTGGTAGAAGCGTGAGATTTATTAGATTAAAAATAAAGTAGAAAAGGAGAATTAAGAGAATAAACTTGTTTATTGTGACCCACTTTTTAAGCCGATTAAATAATTTCAAGCCCCAAGGCATAAAAAAATTATAGCAGGTTGTTAATCGTTTCTTTTCTTTCTGATTTTATTCACTGCAGATTCCCTAACTCTTTTCATCCTATTAACAAAGGAGTCAGTTCTTCCTGATGCAATTAATAAATTAAACGGGATGAACCATGCTGGGATTGTTAAAGATGTCGCTATGATACTATCTACTAAGAGCTGATCGTCATGGTTATATATAGCTATAACATTTATTGGATTCGTAAGCTGTAAGTAAACATGATTACCTGCATGCTCCAAAGCAGATGATAGTCTTGGCTTTCCTGTCATAATGTTAAAAGCAGATCCATACGGACTTGCGCTATAATCCTTATCCCTAAGAACCCTAGATTCAATAGCAATACTTGCAGCATTAAGCGCTAAAGAAACGCCTACTAACGCTGATCTAGTTAAATCAGGTGAACCATTATTTGATAATATGTGAGCTGCAGTAGTTAAACTTGCTTCTATTGGAAGAATTGAAGGAATTGAAGCTGTAAATATTGCTGAAGTAACAGCTAATCCTTCAGGATTTATTCTACCTTTGGCAGAAACGTATCTTTCCTTAACGGATGGAATAACTTGACAATCCCTACCCTCTGAATATACCCCAGTTCTTGCTACAAGTCTTTGAGCTTCAATCTCAAACATAAGGGGCCAATTATAGCAGAAGTTATCTCAATCTCTTTCCGAGCTTAAATTTTACTAATACAAATAAAATAAAACTGGCAATAAATATGTAGAGCGAGAATGCATAATATTCAAACCTCCAGACATTAATTGTTAAAAGCGTTATTGAAGCTGAAATTCCGCTGGTTAAATATCCTTTATAATTTTCCGTCTCCGGGAATTTCCAGGATTTTATCATCGTTGGAAGTCCAGCTATCGCATCTGCAAATAAAGCAAAGAAGATCGCAATATTTCCTATTTGCGTTACTTGCCAGAGAACCAGCCCCACAATAGAAAGAATCAAACAAACGATATCCAGTTTTCCTATTTTCCATTGAGATTTTCTATTTACAAATGAAGCCAAAAAAATTAGCAGAGGATTAAATCCCACCATAAATGTGAGAAGCGCTGCAAGTCCGACGCCTTGTTGTATTTGAGCATAAAATGCGATTAGAGGAGCAAGCGTCCACAGAAACCAAGTAACCTTATTTGGTTTAGTTTTCCCTTTTATAGTGTCGATTACGTAACTTAGTGCGCCAAAAAAACTAAGAATTGCACCAAAAACTACAAAATACTCCGGAAGCATATTGAAAATTATAGCAGAAGGAGAAGATTACATGCGGATTTCGATGTTTACTCCTGCTGGGAGCTCGAGGTGTCCTAAGGAATCCATTGTCTTTTCCGTAGGAGATACTATATCAATAAGCCTTTTGTGGACTTTAATCTCGAAATGGTCTCTAGCGTCTTTATCAATGAATGGGGATTTGTTTACTGCGTAGACTGATCTTTTAGTAGGTAAGGGAATTGGACCCACGACTTTAGCACCGGTCCTGATGGCCGTATCTAAAATTTGCTGACAACTAGCGTCGATGACTCTAGCGTCGTAGCTCTTTAATCGAACTCGAATTCTTCCTTTTGGCATATACTAAAAAATCAATGTGCTCTTATTTGATAACTTTTGTTACTACTCCTGCTCCAACTGTTTTTCCACCTTCCCTAACTGCGAATCTAACTCCTTCTTCAAGAGCTACTGGAGCAATAAGTTTTACTGTCATTTTTGTACTATCTCCAGGCATAACCATTTCTACTCCTGATGGAAGTGTTGCTTCTCCAGTTACATCTGTTGTTCTGATATAAAATTGTGGTCTGTATCCTGTGAAGAAAGGTGTGTGACGTCCTCCTTCTTCTTTTGTAAGAATATAAATTTCTGCTTCAAAATCTGTGTGTGGTGTAATAGATCCTGGTTTTGCTAGAACTTGTCCTCTTTCAACTTGATCTTTTTCGATTCCTCGAATTAGAACTCCAACGTTATCTCCTGCTTGACCTTCATCAAGCATCTTATGGAACATTTCTACTCCAGTTACAACTGTATTTTGTGTTGCATTAATTCCAACAATTTCTACTGCTTCGTTTACTTTTACTACTCCTCTTTCGATTCTTCCTGTTACAACTGTTCCTCGTCCTTTGATTGAGAAAACGTCTTCAACAGGCATAAGGAATGGTTTTGCTGTATCTCTAACTGGAGTAGGAATATCTTTATCTACTGCTGCCATTAATTCAAGGATTTGCTTTTCTGCTTCTGCATCTCCCTCAAGAGCTTTAAGAGCTGATCCTCTTACGATTGTTACAGTGTCTCCAGGATATTCGTATTTTGTTAGAAGCTCTCTTACTTCCATTTCAACTAAATCTAGGAGTTCTGCATCTTGAACCATATCTACCTTGTTAAGCCAAACTACGATTGAAGGTACTCCAACCTGGCGTGCTAATAGAATGTGTTCTCTTGTTTGAGGCATAGGACCGTCTGGAGCTGAAACTACAAGGATTGCTCCGTCCATTTGTGCTGCTCCTGTGATCATGTTCTTGATGTAATCTGCGTGTCCTGGAGCATCGATGTGAGCATAGTGTCTATTAGCTGTTTCGTATTCTACGTGAGTAATATTAATCGTGACTCCACGTGCTTTTTCTTCAGGTGCGTTATCAATATCCTCATACTTCATAGCTTTTCCACCACCAGCTTTTGAAAGCACGGTAGCAATAGCTGCTGTAGTTGTAGTCTTACCATGGTCAACGTGACCAATAGTCCCAATGTTTACGTGTGGTTTTGTTCTGTCGTATTTATCTGCCATAATTAAAAAAACCATCAGCCATTTGATGGTAAAAAGAATATACTATACTTTTAAGAAATCGTCAAGAGGGATTTTACTCATGATGAAAAGATCTCTGCCCAACGTTTTCCAATGAAGGTTCAGGTTCCTGAGGCCTATCCAGTGAAGTACCCTTAGAAATAGCTTCATTTCTTAACCTCAATCTAACTGAGCTCAAAAGAACAAGATCAGTTCCAATAACAGGCCCTCTTTTAATTGCCCTTTCCCCCTTACTTAATTGATTAATATGATATCCATGACTAGCGATAGAATTAGGATCTATGGGATCAGCGATAGGAGCTTCATGAAAATGCTGAAGCGCAAGTCTATAATCATCCTGTGCTCTTGCATAACTAACAACACCCTGACTTGGAGTTTGCCTCTCAATTCTTACTAGATTCCTCGCCATTGACCTCACAGCTTCTATCGCTATCATTATCTCTTTGGTTCTAATTTTCTTTTTTCAATTTTCTTAAGAGAATACATGATTGCGTCATTAAGATTTATCTTTTTAATACGTGCTAAGCGTAAAATAGAAACTAAGATATCGCCTAACTCCTGTCTATAAGTCTCATCTTCTTGAGCTGATAAATTGGTCGCTTTTCTGCCATGCTTTGCGAGATATGCCCTAGACATTTCGCCAACTTCTTCAACAATTTGTAAGATTAGTATAGAACCGAACTCCTTAGAATCTCTAACTCCTTTATCAATTCCGTCAAGATACTTTATATAATAACCAAAAGGACTGGGTTTTCTTTTTGCCATGAGGCTATTATAACAGAGTGGGTATTAATTAGCTTTTACACCGAAATCAATTTCATTGTACACATATCCTCCGCGGGAATCACCCACAGCAAGTGGAAATCCGCAAACCGTCTCTTTTTTTACACCTGGAAGAGCCTTGCCATATTTTCTACCAGTCTCATAAACATGGAGTCCAGTTAGAGTATATTTATTGGAAGTGTTTGTTTTTACAAATTCAAAAGTATTACAGTTTGCTGTTGTCTTAAAAAGCCTGGCTTTACTATCACAATTTTTCTGAGTTGGAGTTTTTACTATCCCATTCTTCTTAATCGTGAATTGTTTTTGCACACATTCTTCATTGTCGATTTCTGCATTTGAATTTCCATCTCTCCAAAGATATACTGCTGTATACTTATCAATAGTCACACCTGCAGCTTTCTGTTTTATAGAAATAGCTAAAGCTTCTTCCATAGTGTAACCTTGGTCATTATCTACCGAAACTCCCTCTACATCTCTAATAGGTAAAGTTATTTGATATACAGTAAACGCTGAAAGAATTAGAAATCCAAAAACAACTAGCTTTGGGAATGTGAATAGTTTTTCTAAGAAAGATTTCTTAGCAGCACGTCGCGCGGGTCTTTTCTTGGATTTGGACAGTTTTTTAGGCATCTATTCTAGTGAACCATAAAATATCAGACAGTGTCAATCACTTAATTCTGTCAGCATGTCTTCTTGCGCTTTGCATAACATCTCTACATATTTCATTTGTATGATAAGCACTAATATCTCGCATATGAACCCATTCTCCATTTAAACCAATTCTTCTTTCTCTTGATCTAAAAGAAGCTTCTAGCCCATCTTGATCTATTGGCTGATACCAACTTCCTTCGAGAAATGTTCCTGTAGGTGTAGAGGTAGTCTCAATACAAAGCCCTGCTTTTCTCTCCTTATCTTTCAGGAGTATCGCATCTCCAGCCAGAATAGTACCTCTTCTTCCCATAGCTTCCTCTAAATACCTCTCAGATGCCGCACACAAATCCCAACTTTTATAAAAGGGGCTAATTTTTACATCAGCTTCAACCTCCTGGACTGATCCTAGAGCGAGTCTAGCTTGAGGACTCAGCTGACGGACAGGTACAGATGTTAAAAAAAGACCTATTAAATATCTATTGATTATTTCGTCCGAAATTATTATAGATTCCAAGAATTGGATTCCTTCAGGAGTTCTAATTGCATTAGCTACATCTTCAGCACTCCAAATTGTTCTTTGCGACATACTTAATCCATCCTGAATGTAACCCATATAATCTGATCTCAAATCAGCTAATACCCGTGAAAAGCTTGGACGCCAAACCACAGGTGCATCTCCTCCAGATAAATCTATTCCTTCGTGAGTCATCGGTGAATTATAAAAAAACTATCTTATAGTGTCAAATCTGTCCTTATTTAATTGACATTTAGTGCCTCTATTGTTACGATACTTCTGTGAATCCAGCTCGAATTCTTATAGTAGAAGATGAGGAATATTTAAGAGAACTTTATCAAGAAGTTCTTTCAGATCAAGGCTACTTCGTAGACACTGCAGAAAATGGGAATGAAGGCTTAACTAAAATTCAACAAGGTGGCTGGGACCTTGTAATGTTAGACATAATTCTCCCTGGAATAGACGGAATTTCTATAATGAGACAGATTAAATCCGCACCCCCTAAACTTCCAAATAAAAAAATAATATTTTTAACTAATTTAGATAAAGACAAAGAAATGCAAGAAGGTTTGTCTTTGGGAGATGGCTATTTTATAAAAAGCCAGATTACTCCTGGAAATTTAGTCGATCAAATAAAAACTTATATCAACATCGAACAAACTCCAAATCACAATGCGCCTGCTGCTCCCCAAGCTCCTGTGCCGGGACAAACTCAGGCTCCAATTCAAAATCCTACACAACCTCAAGCTGCGACTCAGCCTACACAACAACCGCCAACCCAAACAGCTCCTATTCCGGCAGCTCCTCAACCAGCGGCTCAACCGTCTCCTCAACCAACTTCACCTGTGGATCCTTCAAAAACTCAATGAGCTAGAAATGGAAGTGTAAAATTAAAAGTAGCACCTTTTCCCTCTCCCGCAGAAGTAGCCCACATCTTCCCTTTATGCATTTCTATAAGAAGTTTTGAAAGATAAAGCCCAAGACCCGTTCCTTGCGCTTCTTGTTTATGGAGATAACTTTCACCCATCGTTCCAAATTTTCTGAAAAGCTTTTCCTGATCTTCTTTATTCATTCC
>CAZBFH010000034.1:0-9774 GCA_964491185.1 uncultured Gammaproteobacteria bacterium | reverse complement strand
TTGTCGGGTAGCTCTATAACATGTCCTGGGGCAGAATCCTGTATCTGGGGGGGCTCTACTTGAGGGATAGGAGCAATTAATTGTGGTTCAGGCTGTTGTGGTGGGGGAGCTGCTTGAATATTGTGTTGCGCTACCTGTATTGCGGGTTGCTGTTGTGGTAATGGGGCTTGTGTAGTCTGAGCGCTGGGTTGAGGGTGATTGCTAAGAAGTATGTTTTGAGACTGTGCTTGTTCTGTAGACTGAGCAGCGCTTGATGCAAGATTTCCCCCAGTTTTTTTGTAGATATATTGAGTAGGAGCAAACATAGCTTTAATAAGGTTAACTATCATTACATCCATTGGACGACCATCAATAGGTACAAAAGCTAGCCCTATTCCCATAGCTAAGAATAAAATTGCTAGCGGAAGTCGAATTATTATGAAAAGAGGTAGGATGAAAAAGCAGAACCAAGCAAGAATTGTTCCTAATGCTAGAAAAGCAAACTGCTTAACAGTCATGTTGCCGATAAGCTTGAACTGAAATCCTGTAATGTCTTGTGGTATTGGATGATTCTCCATAGGCAGCAAACAAAAAACTACCAGTATCTAGTACCTATTTGCTAGTAAATAGAATATAACGTGAAAAAAAGCGATTCAAGGCTATCGAAATATATCAGTTTTATAGAAAATTGAGGCTAATTGTGAAAAACGCTTTTAACGACGCTCTTGGCATCTCCAACCTTCAGGACCAGTTCTTAAACATCGACCGCTTGTGCAGAAGCCATTATGGTGTGTATCACTGCAAGGGAAGCGGCATGAGAAAGTATCTGCTCCTCCATCTCGAACGCATTCTCTACCGCTATTACAAAAGCCGTTTGGGTGAGCGTCGCTGCATGGAAACGCTATGTCTTCAGGAACGCATTGAGAAAATCCAAAGCTGAGTAGGCATTCCCTTCTAATTCCAGTGACGCTTGCAATTGCCGGAACTATTACGAATACAAGCATTACGACAATTAGACCGATTACTGCGAATGTGAGGGTTTTCCTGGCTCCTTCTGCTTGCTTTGCATCTCCGCTTGATGTAACAAACTTAAAACCACTGAAAATAATCATGAATACTGCGACAATTCCAGCCAGGATTAGAAGTATTGTGACTATATTCATAATTATGATAGGGAAGCAGTCAAGCGTGGCAACTTGCTTACTTGATCCACCGAATAGGCATCCGCTTCCCTGAAGTTGGGTTATTTGTGCGTAGGCGGGAATTGCAAATATTAGATAGAAATATCCAGCTGAAAATAAAGCAATAATTTTTTTCATAAACCAATACTAGCGTACCAAAGGAGTTTTAGGAAAACAAGAGATATGCTTATGGAGTAAGAGTAGGGATGACGAAGTTTCCAAGAGAACCAAGGCCAAAGAATTGTGCAACTAAGTTGATTATGAAGTATGAGAGAAAGACTAATACTAGTCCTACGAGAGCCGCGACTATTGTACCTCTTGCTGCTTCAACTTTTCCTTTATCTCCACCTGAGATAATCCACTTGATTCCTCCGTATACAAGAAATCCAATTGCGAGAACAACAGCTACTATGAAAAGTATTGTAATTATATTCGAAACAAGACCACCAACTCCTTCTGCGCCAACAGTACATAAAACCTTGAAGTTTAATCCTCTGTCTTCTGCGCATGGATCAATGATTCCAAAACTTTGTGCAAAAGCAGCAGGAACGAGAGTTAGGTAGGTTACAGCTGAAAGTGTTAAGGCAGATAACTTTTTCATTAGTAATATGATCGTATGAGGTTTTGAATTATTTGTCAAGGGGTCATTTTTAGCCTTGAAATGTAATAAATTGAGTAATTATCTTTCTCTACATCTATTACTTACGCATTCCCATCTCGCAGGTCTTCCGCAGTCTGAGGGATCATTGCAATATCTTCCTGGAGGAGAGGCGATGTTAAGAGGATTTACGCCAAAAAATCTACCAGTAGCTCTGATTATGAAAAATGAGGAAAATGCGACAATAAGTCCAATTATAGAAAATACAATTCTTTTTCTTGCAGCTTCAATTTTTCCTTTATCGCCCTGGGAGGTTATCCAGGCTATTCCTCCCCAAACAAAGAAAATTAAAGCCGCTACGGTTACAATTATAAGAAGTGTGGTTAGGCCAAATGTTAACACGTTTTGAAAGAATCCGCTCCCGTCAGGCATCCCCGCAACTGGCCGTACGCTTTGTCCACCTGGTAGTGTAAGTGCTAATTTATCCATTTATTTATGATCCAAAACCCGGAAGGCCCAGAATATCTCTGGTAATTAATTCAAGTATCGCTAGTGAGAATATTATAAACATAAGTCCGATTATGGCCGCAGTAAGCTGGTCCTTAGCATTTTTAACTTTTTCAGGATCACCCTGGGAAGTCATGAGTCTATATCCTGTGATTAGAATTATTAAGAATACGATTCCTCCTGAGATGCTAAGTATAAATCCTAAAACCCAGCGAGTGAAATTAGATGCGTCAGTCGAGACATATCCTAAGGATGTTTTAATTCTCTTGCAGCCATCTCCATTTGCAGATAAATCTTGCTCTCGACATGGCTGTGCAAGAGGTGCGTTAGGATTCTCATTTACACTGCCTGGCAGCACTTCTCTGCCTCCACTCTGTGAAACTATAAAGGAATTGCTATGACAATTAGATTTTAAATCAAATATATCGCCCTCTTCTTCATTTTTTATCTCAAAATAATACTCTCCTGGGTCTAGTCTTTCATCCCAAATTATGCCGTCATTTTTCAATACACCTGAGTTTCTTTCGATTCTCTTGTTGTACCCTTTATCGCTTTTTAAAGTTACGCTATGTTTTACACCCGCCTGGAAAGGATTAATTTCAGTTAATTTAAAACCGACCCTTGTGTCTGGCCACTTATAGACATTATCGTTGTTTAAGTCGGCGACACAATACTGCTTTATCTGAAATGTTGTTGAGCATAATTGTTCTGAGCTCGAGCTGTTTGGGGGTGTTATTACCAGCCTATAATTTCCCGCTGGCCAGCTATGATCAGATGCGCCTGTTAAATAGCTGTTGTTGTATACGTGTAAATTCTGAAGATATACAAGTCCGTAGCCAGATTCGGTAGTCTTATCTGTAGCGAATTTCTCAGCTTCGCTGGTCGCTCTTTTTAAAACACTGGTAAGCTCCTGACCATCACGCGCTATATAAGCTGATACATTATCTCCGAATTCTTCTTTGGGCCTGTATTCAAGTGTTAACCAAACATTTCTTGATTTTGTACTTGCAGGTTTCCAATGATCTCCCCCTCCGTCCTCAGGAATCCTAAGCGTACATGTGGCTGCCGCATGGGAAGCTGGAGGAAAAAATAAAGCTACTGAAAAAACCTGAAAAATTATTAAGAGGAACAAGGATATTTTTCTCACAAATTTATCGTAAGGCTTATCGGCTCAAAATGTCAAATTTATGAAACAAATTTAAAGCCCCGGCCTTTAATGGTTGCTATATGGGTAGGGGAGTTAGGATTTTCCTCAATCTTTTTTCTAAGTCTAAATATCAGTTGATCAAGCGCCTGTTCTGTAACTCCCGCAACTGAAGCCTGGTCACCCCAAACCTTGGTGATAATTTCATCTCTTTCTAGTATTTTCTCAGGGTTTGTAACCATAAATTTAAGCAGCTTAAACTCAGAAGAGGTTAATCCTTCTGATAAAATGATTTCTCCGTTTCTAATCTCATTAGTTGATTCGTCGTATTTAATCTCGCTTTTTTTATTTTTTATTTCATTTTTTGCATATTCTTCTAAAAGCGGAACGGCGAATTTATTGTTTTTAACAAGCCCTACAGCTACCAGATGAGCAGATTCATTTGCTTTGTTGTTTATGATTAAATTTTGCTCAAAAGGCGATAATGATTTCAATATTTCAGATAAAACCGCTTTTGTTTGAGTATTGTTAAGAAGTGACTGAGAAATATTTTTATTAATGTCTTCTTGAATGCAAGTATTTACGCTTACTAACCAAAGTTTTCCAAGGGCACCAGTTATTCGAGTTATTTCATCTAAAACTGTTTTGTCGAGATTTTTTCCTGCTAGTTTTTCAATGTATGAAAGTCTGAAATTTCTAATTCTTTCGTCTCCTAAAGCCAGATATACTAGATTTCCTACTAAGAATTCGTAAAAAGTAGATAACGTGTCGTGTCCGATGGTTTCTTCAAGGGGTCTATTGAGTGGGATAACACACGAAAATTTATACTTTACTCTATCTCTCAAAACTTTTAAGTTTTCAAAGAAAATAGGTTCAACTACTCCCACATATTCTTCGAATTTGTCAAAAAGAAGAACGATTGTTAGATCTTTTTGAAGACATAAGTAATCAATTGTTTTCTTAAAACCCTGAAAAATTACTAATTCATCACCTGATTTTAGGCTTTCATCAAGAATATTTTTAGTAAATCTATATTCTTCATTCATTTTTCGATCTGATAGGGAGTCGACAAGCTCAAGAAACATGTATTTTGTGGAATCAGATAGAGGTCTTTTCTTAATTTCTGAGAAATTAAGCATCACGAAATGATATTTTTTTTGATCTTCCCCCAGATGAAGCGTGCGAGCTTTTGTGTTATATGCAAGGAGCCTTAGGACATTGCTTCTGCCTACGCCGGGAAGTGAAATTACTTGTGCGGAATTGCCGCTTTTAATGAAAGAAAGAATTTTTTCAATTTCTTCTTTTCTAGAATCCGGCGGATAAAGTGATTCAAAATGAGTAGGTTCCATAGGCAGTGAACTAATTGTAAATGTTTTATAAGGTTTATATCAAGCCTGTGAGTTTGATTTAACTTAAAATTACAGCATATGACGCAAGAAATCATTATTCAGCCATCAGTAGAATTGACAGGTACAGCCATTAATCCTACACTAAATAAGGAGCAAAATATATTTATGGCAACTGATACTGCTGTAGCAAAAACAATTGAAAATCCACAAGTAAATCCAACAAATGTTGAATCAACTCCTAATAATGGAAGTTCTGGATCTGTTGCTCCGAATTCGGGCGAGGTACTTCAAGCTTTTATTAATGATAAATTAACCCCAGAGCTTTTAAGAGAATATGCCCGAAGAGAGCTTGATAAGGTCACGACTGATCAGGCTGCGGAGCTTAGGGCAAAATGGGAAAAGGCAAAAAGGAGCGCAACAAAAGGAAAAATTAATGATCGGTCAATTGAGGCTGCAATTGCAAAAGGACATGCACCAGAAGATGTTACCTCAAAAGGACTTCTTAAAATAACAGCTAAAGAAGTAATAGAAAACTCAAACATAAATGAAGATAACGAGATGGATCCAAAAGTGGCTAGAGCGCTTCTAGATAAAGAAGTCTTGACTCCAAGAGAGCAGACACAGTTACTACTCGCTCACAAAAATAGATTAATAGAGGCTGAAAAAGTATTGGGGGGTAAAAAATTAACCATTGAACAAAAACTCGCAATTCTAAAAGCTCATTACGTAGGTCTTGGTGAAGAAGGGGAGAATGGAAAAGATGCTGGAGTTTATAATCTTAAGCAAGATCAAGTTGCAGCAAAAGCAAGAATACTTGAAGAAGCTGGATTAGATAAAGATGAAAGACGTGAAATCATAGAATCCGGACTTACCGCAGCAGGTGCACCTCCTGCTGGAACGCCAAGGAATTATGAAGCTGAAAAAAATGCTGCGATTGTTGCATTTGGAGCAATAAATTTTGCTCATGCAGAGTTGGATAGTATAAAGCAGAAAGTTTTAGATTTACATAATGCCGCAATTGCCGCGGGTAGAACTTCTGGAATTGACTCAGAGTCTCTAATAGGTTTTTTCAAACAGTGGTCGAGCGCTAGGGAAAACGGTAGATTGACTGGAGCTGATGCGCTACTCGCTCGTGAATTTCAAGAAAGAATAAGAGAAATTACACATTTAGATGAGTTTGCGAGAGGTGGGGGGGGAGATGAGAATACTTTCTATCAACAAGCTGCGAACTTTGAATCAGAAATTCAAAGAGCAGTGTTAGCGGGAAATACAGCGCTTGAAAACCAGCTTAGAGAGCAATACGCTGCTGCTAGGGGAGAATTTGTAGGTAATATTAATCCGTCTGAGACAGGTATTAAGGACCATATCCTTAAATTGTTAGTTGATGATGAGGAGGCTTATCAAAGACTCGCTTTCAAGATTATCGGTGGTCCTCTTCAGTCAGAAACTGGCGACTATAGTCTTGGATTTTACGGGCAAATTAATATTGATGCCATGACTAATCTTCTTCAATCGTTATCTGAAAATGCAACTAATCCCGTTGCAAGAGATAAATATACCGCTCAAAAAGAAGATATTAACAACATTAAAGAAGGCGTTAGGACAATGCACGAGCTTAATAAATATATCGTTACGGGACGCCTGGAGCCAGCCTCTCAAATGGCAGAAAACGTGTTGCCTAAATATCAGCAGGCGCTTCAAAAATGGAAAGGAGTAGCTTTGGTAGAAAGGCTTTTAGAAGCTGCTCATAGCGTAACGGTTTCTAAAGACGGATATATAAATGTAGATAATGATCAAGAAATGATGGGCACTAGGTTAAATAAAGTTACCGGTAAATTCGAAGCTACCCAGGATGGATCAGTATTAGCAGAATTTAGAGAGCTTTTGGCCACTATTAAAGCTAATCCTGGTCTGGCAACGGGCGCTCTAGCAGGCTTTGAAAACATGCAAGAATGGGAAATTTCTCTAGCTTATAACTTAGGAAGAGCTATGTTTAATAATCAGCAAAGAAAGGCTGCGTGGACTTCCCAGGGACAAGTGCCTGCAGGAAATAGAGCTTGGGAGTCAACACCTCTAGAGGGATTTAATAAGATCTTTAATCCGGCGAGATGGCTTTATAGTAGATTTACAATCGGAGGAGGACGTGGAGGAATGAGATGGTTTGACAGATTTACTGATGCGATGCAAAGAAATAAGCATACGGAAGGGTGGGGGCACAGTAGTATTACTAAGATAAGAGATGATGATATCAAAATGTTTGAGCTTCCTACTATGACTGGAGTTAGAGACTGGATGGCATCATGGCGAGCAATTGGAATGACCCTAAGACAAACTAATGCTCAGTTTGAACTACAAGGATCAGTTAGTGGTCTTCAAATATCCCACAGGGATGGCGGATCTAATACAAGAGATGTTGACCCAAACGATACTTCTCTTGGGCTAATGCTTAATTTAGATGCTTTAGTTTTTAAGAATCCAGCGACAGGTAAAGAGACGAAGTGGGGAGATATGAAGGATGAACAGAGAACAGATTATTTTAGATCAGTTTTTTATGAACCAGGAACAAATAATTTAAGAGCGGATCTTCAGTCTGCGTTGGGCGTCATTTATAGATATTCTCTGGGTCCTTCAGGTGGACATCACGGATTAAAAGAATTTCCAAAATTTAACAAAATTAAAGAAGATATTAGAGCAAAAATCTGGGAAAGAACAGCGGAGGATAATCCACTTGCGATAATTCCATACTTAAATAAAATGGAATATGGGCATGGTGGAAGTAAGCATAAAACATTTGGAGGAAAAAATATATTTAAAGAGCAAATTGAAGTAGATGATCCAGCTGCTCCAGGTGGTCATAGGGCGTTAACAGTTGATTGGCCAGTATTACAGCGTAAGCTTAACTTTCTAAATGAAATAAAATTAGCAAAAGTTAGGGGTGTGAAGAATACGAATGGTACTTATGCAGTGCCGCCAGAGTTAGGATTTAAGCTTCAGGATGCAATGACCCATGTCGAGACGATAACTGGAGGAGGTTTTGACATAACACTTCCCGCTAATCATCCAAGAAATGTATCTAATCTAAGTCCAGATGAGTTGAGATTCTTGGAAGAAGTGAGAAGCGAAGCGCATCATGTATCTCACGAAATGGCTAATGTAAAGTTTGCATTTGCGCCATTTATGAACGATGTGGTTTTAGAAGACACTGATTATGATCAGCCAGGCCAGGAATCATTTGCTAGACATTTTAGGGATATGGCACAATTTAATGCAACAAACGGAGCAATAGCTGAAGCTATGGATAATTTAGGGTTAATTACTGACTATCATAAAATGGTAGAATTCATTGCTAAATTCTCAAAAGGAATTACCGGAGTCCACGGAGATCCTTATGCGAAAGAAAAATCATATGCTGTAATTGACGCAACTGTTGGGTTTTTTAGAAGAGGGGAAAATGTATATGGTAAAAGTGAAAAATATGAAGGTGAGGAAAAAATGACAAGAACTAAAAAGATAAAAAGGTGGATAAAGCAGCAGGATGAATTCCATGAATTTAGACAAAAAATTCACAAGCCAAATTCTGAAGCTCAAATGTACTACAACATTAAAGCCCTCGCTATCGACAGAGGTCAAACCTATGAAGCTATGGAGGATTTAGCTGCTGCGGGACTTATGGGGCACGATCAAGAAGAAGATTATAAAAAAAGATTTGGAGGTAAATTGAAGCTTTGGAAATTCATTCTGGATTTATTTGTTCCTAGAATGATTTTAGAAGGAGTAGCAAGGGGAGTAAAAGGTGGCGGATTGGTTAGCGGAATGGAACTTCTTAAGAGATCTTTTAAGGGCGCAGTTCAATAGTAAAAATTTAGAACTTAAATATTCTTCTAGCGATAGCTTCTCTTCCACCTTTTTGGCCAGGCAATGGAACTTTAGATTGATAAGCTGCATAAGTTGAAGCAAATGATCCTACAGTTCCGCCAGCTTGTCCTACAGGATCAAATACAGGTCCATAATTAATATTTGGAGCCTTAATTGCGCCGCGTGTAATTTGAAGTACGTGTGGAGTCATAAACAAGAATCCGAGCGCTATAATTCCAGCAAAAATATCTCCTGATAAATCTCCTCCTCCTGCAAGAGGTGGTACGAATAATGCTCCAGCTGTGCTTTCCCTAGCGATTTCACTAAATACTTTAGCTAAGATAAACATGGAAATGGCCGTAGGGAAAACCGCTAAGTTAGCTAACATATCTTTTACCCATCCCCCAATTCCAGCATTTGATCCAGGAAAAAGACCTATTAAGAACCAGAAAGGCGCAAACACAATATCTAGAAGAATTGAAATATAAGAAACTACGAGTATGATCCAAAGCCTAATGGCGGTGTAAATCAAAGCTATAAAAATGAGAAGAGCTGCAAAAATTCCAACAATTAACCCAACTGCAGCAGTAAAGCCTCCGCCAATTAAATCAACTACGCCATAATCTAGGGCTGGTCTATCTGCTCCGACTCCTTGTCCTCCGAGTACGTTTAGGATTAATTCTCTAACGGTGTTTGATCCTTGAAGAGACAACTCTCCGAATCCTCCACCATCTAGTGACCCACTGCCCCCGGGCCAGAGTCTATTCATTATGTCAAAAGGAGTAGGGGATGTAGCTATTTCCCCCAACCCTACAGCTATAGGATGAGTTTTGTCTGCATTAATAAGAACTCCACCTACTAAATATATTGCTACGTACATGATATCTATCATTAGTCCAGAAATGGCAAATGAAAAAGTAACAAGTAGAATTCCTACAATTATTTTTGGAATTTGATTCTCGATAGTCATTACAGTTCTTGGATCAATGTGCACTCTAAGCATAATAGCGAGCCCAATGATTACGAAAATTATTACAAATAAAAGATATGCAATATTTCTCATTGCTACCCATATATCTAAGAGTGGGGAAATTCCGCAAAATCCAAATCCCTGCGCTGGATTTCTTGTGCATGGGCTCTGAGCATAAGTATTTTTAGCAA
>CAZBFH010000033.1:0-9792 GCA_964491185.1 uncultured Gammaproteobacteria bacterium | reverse complement strand
GAATGTAGAAAGTATTTGATCTAAAATTTGTTTTGCTGTATCCGAAACAGTGGAACCTGTCTCACCCAGAGCATATAGATTAATAAAATACATTTTATGACTATGAGAAGCTATAATCGTTTTAGTATCATGCTCACCCTGCTCCACCCAGATCCCATCAATATCTCCATTTTTGTATTTTTTGACTGATCCCAACATAGCCATCATTGCTTCTTCTTTATTTGTTGGCACATAACGATCTCCTTCTTCAACTAAATTATATTTTCCTCGTTTATTTAAATACTGAATAGGTGTTTCATCTTTTGGATTGTCCTCAACAGATATTACTAAATACATATTACTTGTATCAGTGCTGCAGCTGTAATATGCATACTTAAAGTTTACAGAATCATTTCTGAGCGTAACTTTGTTTTTGGTATCGCTTAATTGAAGTTCTGGATGATACTTGAATGAATAGTTATAGGTTTTATTTTCATAAAGCTTCCATGAATCATTTAGATTAGGATTGAAATTTTTCTGTGGAGAGAAAAATACTTTAACTTGAGGAAGAAGAGCTTTTATTCTTTTCTGTTCCGTTACGCTGAAGTTATTTTCAGCAAGATTTAATTCCTTAAGATCGGTAATATTTTTTATTTCGTTTGGAACAGTAGTTAAATTATTATCTCCTAAATCCAAGTAATATATATTTTTATGTTTAAGAATGGCTAGTGGAATGCTAGTCGCTTTATTACAGTAAGAAACATACATGGGCTTGTCAGGGCTCATTTCTTTTTGCCAATCAGGTTCATAGTTTTTATATCCACCAACCATCACAAATTCATCAATCATTAATAATTGTGTATTAAGGTCAGGGGTAGGTTCTGAAATATCTTTATTTAAAGCTGGAGAAGGAAATGAATTATCTACAATCTTCTTTGTATGTGCTTTAGTATTTATCTGTTTTATAAAAATAAATACGGAGATCATGGCAATAAAAAAAATTAGAGAAGCAAATATCATCCCAATGATTAGAAATTTGTTTGTGGGATTCTTATTAGAAAGCGTAGATGATTCTGTGTTCGGTTCTGGGGATGTTATTTCTTGAGTTATATTTTCCATAGTAATCTACTTTAGCATCTCAATATAAAAATCAGTTGTCAAATGAGTTTTTGTATCAAAAGTAAACCTTTATAGAATTAACTGAAGTAAAATTAGTGCTGCGGGACATGGACTCGAACCATGGTAAACGGATCCAAAGTCCGTTGTCCTACCATTAGACGATCCCGCAATGTATTTTGATTATACCTAAATTAGCCTCCGGAAACAAGAAAATAGCTTGACTTGCATGCGATTAAGCAATATTATGTTTTCTGTGGAAAGACCCAGACCAAGACTTAGGCAATGGATCGGAGATGCCACTCCCCCAGGTTTACATAGTCATACAATCATAAGAGGAGCTGTTGTTGCGCCTTGGAATTCTCCAATTATTGTAATAGATATATCAGAGCCTCCAGCTCGTAAGTTAGTTAGCAAACAAGGTCAAGATGGCACATCTCCTAAAATTACCCCCACGGGTGAGAGCGGGAGAATTGCACCTGAAGGTTCTACTATGAGAGTCGAGCTCTATGGAGAACCTTTGGCTGGAGATCATGTAAGTCAAAAATTGCGAACGGGCGAACATAGGTTGGACCCTGGTCTTTAAGTTTGTTTAGTGATTCCCCTTTTGTTAGAATTATCCCAAGCCCGAGTGGTGAAATTGGTAGACACGTACGCTTCAGGTGCGTATGTTCGCAAGAACTTGGGAGTTCGAGTCTCCCCCCGGGCACTAAAAAATTGTTCGCAACTTTTCAGTGTAAACACTTTTAATTCAGCCTCCGGAGTGATAAAATGACTTTTACGCGGATGTGGTGAAATGGCATACACGCAGCCTTGAGGTGGCTGTGCCCTAAAAAGCGTGGAGGTTCGACTCCTCTCATCCGCACCATAAATATTGTATAATACCCTGTACGGACGGTTAGCTCAGCTGGTAGAGCGTCGCATTTACACTGCGAATGTCGCGGGTTCGATCCCTGCACCGTCCACATTATTTTATTTCTTTTGGTCCCCAGTGGGTCATAGGACGAGATTCGAATATTTTTTTACTGGCTCCATTTACAATTTGAGTGTTGCGTACTCCATCTTCCCTAGTCCAGTCTTGAGTTCCCGAAACGTAAAAATCAGCAGCATAACTCAGACCTAATTTAGGCGTACTAGGAGGATGACATGTAGTAAACTTTCTTGAAGTCATTATTGTTCTCTCGCTCATAGTTACTGGGCATATTACTTCTTGATAATTAAAAAATCAAATTTCTTGCCTAAAATCATTCACTTTTGTATAATATCTAGACTTGCTGAGGTAGCCAAGGTGGTCAAGGCACCTGTCTGAAGAACAGGCTATATGTGTTCGACTCACATCCTCAGCACTTTACTTCCTTCTTTAGTTTAAATACCCCTATCCTTGTTATACTAAAATCAGTGAAAAACTTAAAAATAATTGGAGTTTTATTTTTAGCCATAGTAATTATTGGTGTTATTTTTATTTCAAAAAATCCTACTCCATCCCCCACTGTTGAAAAATCTACTTTAATAATTTCCGGTTCGTTTGATAAATCCAAAACAAAATCTGAGGAAGAATGGAAAAAGATTTTAACACAACAGCAATTTAATATTTTAAGAGAAAAAGGAACGGAAACTCCATTTTCAGGAGAACTGCTAGATGAAAAGAGGAAAGGCACATATTATAGTGTGGGATGTGATCAGGCGGTGTTCAGATCTGAGCAAAAGTATGATTCAGGAACTGGCTGGCCAAGCTTCTGGGATCCGTTTATTCCAGATTCAATTGTGCTTCAAGAAGATAACGAGCTAGGGCAAAAAAGAGTTGAGGTGCTGGATAAATGTGGAGGACATCTAGGCCATGTGTTTGACGACGGCCCAAATCCTACAGGAAAAAGATACTGCATAAATTCTTTAGCATTAAGGTTTGTCCCGGACAAAGATTAATCACCCCATAATATTACCCCTTGACAATAATTGTACCTGTCTGTATAATGCCGATTCACTTATAGTAAATCGCTATAAGACAACAAATGACAGAAACAAGAAAACTTTTATCGATATTTGCAGGAATCACATTCGTAGCCTTTACGGCTTTCCAAACCATGTCTATGACAAACGTGTCAGCTACTTATGGTGGCGGAGACAATTGCAATGATATCTTCACTTATGAAAAAACTTCAGATTTCTCTGATTCAAGAGTAAGCATTAACTTCGAGTCAAACGATTATCAAATTGATGTTTCAGGAGTTGGATCATATCAAGTAATTGAAGTTTCACTAGACGTAAGTAATGATGGATTTTCAGGATATCATGTTTATGCGACAGGTCCTGTAAGTAACTTTAATCCAAATCCAGGAGATGCTATTAATACAGCAAAGGTAAAGGTTAAGAAAGTTTGTTCTACTCCTACCCTAACACCTACAGTTACGCCTAGACCGACAAATGTTCCTACACAGGCACCAACAGCAATTCCTACTTCAGTTCCAACAAGTGTGCCTACAGCTATCCCAACAGCAGTACCTACAGCTATTCCATCAGTTTCACCAGTTCCAACAATAGTTGAGCAGGATGTAAATCCTTCAGTTTCCCCAGAGCCTACAGTAACAAGTACACCAACTGTAACTCCAACAGATACGCCAAGTTCGTCAACAAATAATAATTCTTCAAGTAATGATTCATCTTCAAATAATGAAGTAAAAGTAGCTGGAATTAGTGCTTTAGCTTCAACTGGTGGAATAATTGATTCTTTAATGAACTCTGTATTCGTATCAGGTCTTCTTACCTTCGCGTTTGGTTTAAAACGTCATGGTAAAAAAAGCTAAGTCTAAGAAAGACAAAAGTCTCCTTCTTCCCCGTCTCATAATTATCCTAGGAATACTCCTGATGATTTTTTCAGTTTTTTGGAAAATTGATAAAGGTAGTCTTGGGTTTAAAAATCAGCCTATACCAGTTCGTGAGGTAAGTGTTGAGAGTAAAAAACCCTTTGGTCTCAAAATCTCAAAGGCTAAAATAAGCCTTAGTGTAGAAGAGAGCCAGATTGTTAACGGGAATTGGGAAGTAAGTCGTAATGGAGTTTCGCATCTAAATACATCTGATATTCCAGGAAATGACGGGAATATAGTCATTTATGGGCATAATAAGTCAAATATCTTAGGTTCGCTTAACTCTGTAACAATTGGAGATGAGGTTATAATTACTACAAGAGACAATGAAAATCACATTTACAAAGTTAAATCTATTGAGGTTGTCTCCCCTTCAAGAGTTGACGTAATTAATCCAACTGATAAAGAGGTGCTTACAATTTATACTTGTACAGGGCTTTTAGATTCAAAAAGACTTGTAGTTAAAGCAGAGCCTGTTTAGTCCTCAATTTTATCCGATTTTGGTTTCTCTCTCCTTGCCAAATATATGAATGGTAATGCGGCCCACTGGAATATAGAAGAAGCTAAATAGGACGTTGGATATCCATGGAGATCTGCTGTTTTTCCAAGTGCAGGTTGAATTCCAACTGCACCGGCTGAGCCTAGAAGTGAATCAAATGAAAGAACAGTAGCGCGTTGTTCTGATGGAATCAAGCCATTTAAATAAGCTTGTCTGATCGGGCCAATCGCTGCGAATAGTAAGCCCCAGATGAAAATTAAACCTATTGCTCCGTAAAAATTGCCCACTTGAGAAACTAATACTAAAATAAGACCTGTTAAGAGTGTTCCTAGAAATATCGCAGATGTTCTTTTTCTAAATAATTTCCTAATTCTTGAAGCTAAAATACCTCCTGCGATCTGTGATAGTCCAGTTAAGGCTGCAATAAGTCCAGCAACCGCGTAAGCTGTTTTGTCGCCATAAAGCTCTAGTAAGAATGGTTGAAGTGCATAAAAAACATAAAAACTTACGCCACTTGCAAAAGGAGCAGTAAGCATAATCCATCGTACTGGCGGGTTTTTAATTCCTAAATCGATGGATTTATTAAAAATCTTTTTCATTTCATTGAATGGATTCTTAGGTCTTGTTGGCGTAAATCCGAGGTCTTGCATGAGAACAAATGCCATAGCGAAATTTATCATTAAAACCGCAGAGCGAAGAATATAAGGAACTCCCAGGTTTGAATACTGAGCGATTAGTCCCCCAGCGATGGCTCCAGTTAGCATTGCTGCTCCACCTACCATTTGGCCTTTTGCAAATACAGTTTCCAAACTTCCCTTGAAGTTTGTCGCTTTTAGAGCATCGACTAACCATGCTTCAGTTGCGCCCGAAAAAAATGTGTATCCAAGACCTAAAACAATAGATGAAAGTGCCCAGCCCCAGAATGGACCCTGAATATGCCACATGTAGAGATAAAGAACTGTTGAAATAGCTAACGTTAAGGCTCCTAGAAGGTAGCTGAGGCGTCTTCCATAAGTGTCGGCTATAATACCGGTTGGAACTTCAAAAATGACATACCCTACCGAATAAAACGCGTTTGCTAGAAAAGCCTCGAAATTTGAAAGCCCAGCGTTAAGAAGAAATATCGTATTTATTCCCCAGATAAAAGATGTTGCTAAAGTATTGCCTGCTACAAGATATAAATAAATAGTCTGAATATTTTGGGGTTTTCTTATTAATTTTCTAAACACTTATTATTTATTATATTTTTTTAGTCTCTCTGTCAATGATTTCAACGAAAATGTTATAATCTGTTTTTAAATGATTAACTCTGTTAGAAAAATAATAGGGCGAAAATATTATCCTCTTAATGAAATAGATATCTCTAAAAATGCTCTTCTACATAACTATAAATATTTGTCCCGTCTTTCTAGGGTTCCAGTTGCGCCTGTTTTGAAAAGTAATGCTTATGGACATGGAATAGAAATAGTTGGAAAAATTTTAGATGAGATTAATCCCCCGCTAATTTGCGTTGATAGTATTTACGAAGCATACCAGTTGCAAAATGCGAAAATTAAAACCGAAATTCTTGTCATGGGGTACGTTAGTGGGGAAAATTTAAGAGTTAAAAAGCTCCCTTTTTCTTTTTCAGTTTATACAAATGAAATGCTTGATAATATTAAAAAATATCAACCACATGCCCAAGTTCATATTTTTGTTGACAGCGGAATGCACCGAGAAGGAGTGCCTATGGATGATTTATCCAGGTTTTTAAAAAAAGCAAAAACATTGAATCTTAATATTGTGGGAATTATGTCTCATTTTGCAAAGCCTGATTCTCACACAGATATTAATACAAAAAATCAAATTGATAATTTTGAGAAAGCTGTTGCGGCCGGAAGAGGCATGGGGATTAATTTTAAATTTATCCATTTGTTTGCTTCCAATGGAATTAGAAATATAGAAAATTACAGAAGAATAGATAATTTAACTCGAAGTGGAAAAGCATTATATGGAATTGACATATTAAAAAACAGTAAAAAATTAAAACCTGTTCTTTCTTTGAATTCTACAATTATTCAAATAAAAAATTTGAAAAAGGGAGAAGCGCTTGGATATGATTTTATTTTTAAAGCACCCCGTGATATGGTAACTGCAATTCTTCCAATAGGATATAACGATGGAGTGAACAGGCGTCTCTCTAATAGAGGGTACGTAAAAGTAGGAAATAATTTTTGTCAGATACTTGGAAGAGTTAGTATGAATATCACTGTAATTGATATCACGAATATTAAAAATGTTAAGGTTGGTCAAAAAGTAAATATTTATTCAAATAATCCAAAAGATAAAAATTGTGTTTTTAATGTTGCTGAACTAACTGGTGTAATTCCCTATGAAATTTTAACCCACCTGAACCCAACGACAAAAAGAATTACTATTACTTAACGGCGTTTTTTAATTGTTCAATTTCGTTTGGAGTTAATGGTCGGTATTTTCCTTCTTTAAGATTTCCTATTTTAATCGGACCGAATTGAATTCTTTTTAAATCAATTAATTCTAAAAAAATTGCCTGACACATTCTTCTAATTTGCCTATATCTTCCTTCGTAGATTTCCATTTCAAGATAGGTAAGTTTCTCAATCTGTTTAACAAGTTTTACTTGTGCAGGTAAGGTAATTCCGTCTGATAAAATTATTCCATTTCGAAGTTTGTTCATTTTTTCTTCGCTTACATTTCCCTGAATTGTTAGGAGATATTTTTTAGGAACATGAAATTTTGGATGTGTTGATTTATGAGTTAATTGTCCGTCATTTGTTAAAAGAATTAAGCCGTGTGTGTCTTTATCAAGACGACCTACTGGATAAATTCTGTGAGGCGTATCAATTAAATCCGTTACATTTGTTCTATCGTATTCATCAGAACTTGTTGAAATTATTCCTTTTGGTTTGTTAAGTAAAAAATAAACAGTTGAGGCTTGTTTTATCTTTTTATTATTAATTCGAATGTCATCAGTTGAGGGATCAATTCTGGTTCCTGATTCACGGACTCTTTTTCCATTGACCGTAACTGTTTCAATTTTTAAGAATTGTTTAATTCCTCGCCGTGATGCAACACCATTGTTTGCTAGGAATTTATCAAGTCTTTGTGTTAAATTTTCCTCCACTTAATTTCCTCCTGTAAATTTTTTGATAATTTCTTTTAATTTTTCAATTGATTGTTCATCGTAAATAGAGACTTCAAGAGTTTCTAATTTCTTTTTTGTAAATATTTTTTTATTTTCTTTTAATTTTTCAGGAGTCGCTAAATCTTTTTTTGTGAATATTATAATTTCTGGTTTTTCTAAAAGCTTGGGATTATACTTTTCAAATTCCCCTCTTACTGTTTCATAAACTTCTTTAACATTTTCCTCTGTTGAGTCAATGCAATGAAGAATTATTTTTGTTTTCTCAATGTGTTTTAAAAATCTAATTCCGAGTCCCCTTCCGGTGGACGCTCCTTCAATAAGTCCTGGAATATCAGCAAGGGTAATATTTTCAAGCATTCCAATATTTGGCTCAAGAGTTGTGAATGGATAGTCTCCAATTCGAGGAGTTGCATTTGTGAGCATTGCTAAAAGACTGCTTTTTCCTGCATTTGGAAGCCCTGCTAGTCCAGCATCAGCGATTATTTTTAATTCAAAAATTAATTCTTTTTCTTCTCCTTCTCCACCGGGCTCTGCAAATTTAGGAGCTTGACGAGTCGCACTTTTAAATTCATTATTTCCGCGTCCCCCTACTCCACCCTTTGCAATTAAAATTGGTTTATCGTCACGTACTTCAAAGGTTTGATTAGTTTTAGCATTTGTAACCTGTGTACCAATTGGAAGTAATACGGTTATATGCTCAGCATTTTTTCCGTAGAGATTATTTCGTCCACCTGCTACTCCATCAATTCCTCTAATCTTTTTCTTAAACCTAAATTCTTTTAGATCGTTGATGTTAGTAGACCCTTGAAGAAAAACATTTCCCCCGTTTCCCCCGTTTCCTCCATCAGGCCCACCTTTAGAAGTTTGACCATTTCTAATAAAAGAAACTGCACCGTTTCCCCCGTTTCCTGCTTTTAAACTTACTTTTACAAAATCAATTAACATATTTTAATTATTCCACAAAAGTTATTGCAATTCCTCTTTTTCCTGCTCTTCCAGTCCTTCCAATTCTATGAACGTAATCTTCATAGGAAGCTGGTTCATCATAGTTTATTACATGACTTACATCTTCTATATCTAGTCCACGAGAAGCGACATCTGTAGCGAGTAAGATATGAATATCTCCATTTTTAAATCCTTCAAGAGCGCGTTGCCTTTGTCCTTGGGATTTATTTCCATGAATTGAGGCCGCTCTAAAGCCTCTAACGATTAATGCTTTTGACAATTTTTCTATCCCCCATTTGGTTCTTCCAAAAATTAAAACTTTACTAAATTCCTCTGTTGCTAAAAGATCATGAAGCATGTCTAATTTTTGATTTTTGTCAGATACTCTAATTATGTCTTGCTCTATAGTTTCTGCAGTTTCTTGTGTTTTTACAGAAACGGTTACTGGGTCAGTTACAAAATTTTGTAAAATCTCGCGAGTCTTTCCATCCACAGTTGCAGAGAAAAATAATGACTGTCTTTTTTGAGGAAGCTGAGAAATTAGATATTTAATATCGTGAATAAACCCAATATCTACCATTCTGTCTGTTTCGTCTAGAACTATATTTTGAAACATCATTAGGTTAAGTTTTCTTCTTTGAACAAGATCTTTAAGTCTTCCTGGAGTTCCAATTACAAAATGAGGATTTTGTCTTAAGTTAGATTCTTGTCTATGAAGATTTGCGCCACCTATGCAGATTAAGGCTTCAAGATCTGTTCCTTTTGCAAAGAATTTAAATTCATCCTTTATTTGCATTGCAAGTTCGCGAGTTGGAGCCATAATTAATACTCTTTCATATCTATTTAAATATGACTTATTTATTAATGGGATTAAAAATGATGCCGTTTTCCCGGTTCCTGTATTTGCAATTCCAATTACATCTCGGCCATTAATAATTGCAGGTATTACTTGATCCTGGATAGGTGTTGGATTTTTATAACCATGTTCTAGGATATTTCTTTTTATTTTCTCATCAATTAGAAAAGTTTCAAAATTATTAATAGGCTGAAATTTGTCTTGCTCTTGTGTTTCAGTTGCTTTATTCACATAAATATTTGGATTAAGTTTTTTCGCAATGTGTCGTCCTCCACCAAATGATCTGCCGTTTCTGTTTGGCCTACCTGAATAATTATTTCTTCCTCCCCTGAAGGAATTTGAGCGACTGTGCCGCCTTCGTGCGGTCCAGGAA
>CAZBFH010000032.1:0-10319 GCA_964491185.1 uncultured Gammaproteobacteria bacterium | reverse complement strand
CCTTTTTCTTTATCTGCTGCTTCTTTATTCTCTGATGCATGAATTAAATTATATTGCTGACTCATTCCGAAATCTCCTCTAATTGTTCCTGGCTCAGCTGCACGCGATTTTGTAACTCCAGTCATTTTTCTAATTGTCTCAATTGCTTCGTAACCCTCCCAAAGCATTGCTACTACTGGATATGATTTCATGTAATCCCGAAGTCCTGGAAAAAATGGCTTATCCTTGTGATGAACATACCACTCTTCAAGAAGCTCCGTATCTAAGGAAATCATTTTGATTCCTACTAATTTAAGTCCTTTTCGTTCAAATCTGTGAATCACTTCACCGATTAAACCTCTTTGAACTCCATCTGGTTTTACAATTACGACTGATTGTTCCATATCTCAATTATATAATAACAAGTTCTAAAGCGAAAGAAGCTTTTCAAACTTTACTTTACTTGTAAAATCTCCTATAAGAGCAAGATTTAAAGTTTTTTCAGTTATATATTTTTTTGCAACTTTCATTACCTCAGCCTCAGTCACTTTATCAATTTTCTTAAGAACCTCATCTGGATTTAGGATTGATTCTTCCAAAATGTCTTGCGTAGAATAAAAAATTGAAGCTGACCTGCTATCTTCGAGCTCCAAAACCACATGTCCTTTTATATTTTCCTTAGCTTTCTTAAGCTCGTCTTTAGTAATTGGCTTCTTTCCATCTCTTAGATCTTTAAGTTCTGAAATTATTACCTCAACTGCTTCATGCGCTCTCTTTGGATCAACACCTGAATTAACCGTTAAAGTTCCTGCATCTATATACTGCTCTGAATTTGCCCTAACATAATACGCGAGTCCTCTTTTTTCTCTAACTTCTGAAAACAACCTTGAAGACATTCCTCCACCTAAAATATTCGCGAGCACCCAAAGAGGATATTTTTCAGGTGAATCGATCGGAACTGTTCTGAATCCTAAAGCTAAATGAGCCTGCTCAGTCTTTTTATTTCTTAAAAGCATTTGTGGTTTTTTCTGTGCTTCTTTAATCTTTAAGAATTTTCCCGTTTTAAAAGGTCTCATGTTGGAAAAGTATTTATGAACCAATTCTTCTGATTTTTTAACTTCAACTCCTCCAGCCAAAACTACAGTCATATTTGATGGACTGTAATATTTTTGAAGATAACTCATGAAATCTTCACGAGTTATACTTCTAATAATCTCTTTCTCCCCTGCTATATCCCAGCCAAGTGGTGTATCTCCATAAAGAAGCCTCTCGTATATATCTCCAATTTTTCTCATAGGAGTATCTTCATACATATTAATTTCTTCGATAATCACACCTTTCTCTTTTTCTATTTCTCCTGGATCAAGAAGTGAATTTTGAATCATGTCGGATAGTAAGTCTAGACATATTTCGATATTGTTCTTAGCTGCTTTGATATAGTAGCCAGTGTATTCTTTATTCGTAAAAGCATTAAATTCTCCACCGATTCCATCAATTAGACCCGCAATGTCCATAAAGGTCGGACGAGTTCTAGTTCCCTTAAATGCCATATGCTCTAGGAAGTGAGAAATACCATTATTCTTTTTATTTTCGTAACGAGAGCCAGCCCCAACCATAACAAGTGCAGTTGCTGATTCGAAAGATGGCATTGGAACTGTTATTACCCGAAGTCCATTTGGAAGAGTTTTTTTATTATATTTCATTATTTCTTTTGGACAGAAAAAATCAGTAGTTTATAATGTTGGATCATATCAAATTTTCTTTGGCGCATCAATTCCTAAAAGATACAGTCCACTTTTTAAAGTCTTTCCAATGATATTAATTACTGCCATTTTTTCATCTTCATTATCACTCCCTACTACTTTTTCTTTTTCATAAAATTGGTTAAAATTTTGGGCCAAAATGTAGAGATAATTGGTTAAAATATTGGGTGAAAAATTTCTAGATGATTCATTTATGACAGTTTCAAATTGGCAGACAATTCTAAGAAGTGCTACCAATTCTGGCTGTATTTTTTCACGAAGTTTAGCTTCAAAAGCAGCATTTGATGCTTTTTCCAACAAACTCTGTGTTCTCGCATAAGCATAAAGCATGTAGGGCCCAGAATTACCCTCGATTTGAATGGATTCGTCTATCGAAAATGAAATATTTGATTCTCGTGAAAACTTAAGCATTGCCCATTTCACAGATGCCACAGTTAGACTCTCTAAAACATCATCTGGGACCTCTCTAAAGCCCTCTTTTAGTCTTTTTTCAACTTCCTCAATTAACCAAAATGCTGAGACTATATTTCCAGTCCTAGAAGACATCTTTCCCTCTTTAAGATTTATAAAACCATATGAAAGATGTGAAGTTTTAATGGCAATTTTTTCATTGGTTTTTTCTAGCGCTTTTAATAAGACTTTAAAGTATTCCGTCTGTTCATTTGCAGTCATTATGATAGATTTGGCATTTGGAAAATCTTCATTTTTCATGACAGCTAATGCTAAATCTTTTCCTTCATATGTCACATTATTTTCTTTAGTTATAAAAACTCTAGTATGAAGTCCGTAGTCTTCTCCTCTAAAAATAATTGCACCATCATCGGTTTCAAAAACTTTGCCAACATTTTCTTCAACTATCTTTTTTCCAACAGGAGCTGTTTCACTTTCAAAGTAATATTTCTCATATTTAACGCCAAGAATTTTATAAAGTTCTTCAAAATATTCTAAAGACCATTTTCTGCCATTTTCCCAAATATCGATCACTTGCGAGTCCTTTTGATATATTCCTATATTAATGTCAGTTATCTCTTTTCTAGCATTTTCGTCTTCTTCAAATGATTTTGCACCACTTGAATAACATCTTCCGAGATATTTTGCTCTTTCTTCTAATCCCCTATTCCTAAACTCATCAAAGTCTTTAGAATTTATAATTCCCCAAATGCATTTAGCCACATGCATTCCAACATCACCTTCATAATTAGCCCTGATCACATTATTTCCCTCAAATTCCTTAATCCTAGCTAATGATTCACCTAATACCAGATTTCTGACATGACCCAAATGAGGCTCTTTAAATGGATTTAAATCACCAAATTCTAGAATCAATTCATCGCCATCTTCTTTTTTATTTTTAGAAAACAATCTCATGCTTTGATCTATAATTTCGCTATCTGATAAATAAAAATTGATAAATCCTGGTTTTACTGCTTCTATTTTCTTAAATTTTGAAGCTATCTCGCATTTTTCTAAAGCAATTTTTATTTTTTCTGCAATCTCAATTGGATTTCCACCCAATCTCATAGCTATATTCGTAGAAAAGTCGCCTTTTAATAAATCAGTAGGCACATCAACTTTTATTTCAATATCCTTATCGGTTAATTCAGCTGTGATTTTTTGAATTTCCTTAATTAAATTATTTCGAACTTCCATTATTGAATTGTAGCATAGAAAATTCAAATCGTATTCTTACAACTTCCCTATGCCATTTTAATTGCTTAAATATAAAATTGTTTGATGTTAAATGGAACTAAAATCTATATCAATCCCATGGATCTTCACGATTCCCCATTCGAAGCTAATAAGCTAAAACCTAAGCCCATTAAAGCTGATAAAAACGAGGGACAAAACTAGAGGAAATTGGAAATGTCAAAAAAAGTAAAACTACCGTTTCTAATTCAGCTTCAATTAGCTAACTTCAAAGCTATTGCATTTTTGATTTTCTAGTACTACCATATAGTTAAGAATGAAAATACTGATGGTTGATGATGATGAGGCATTATTAACTGTTTTCTCTACAACTCTCAAAAAACATGGCTACGAAGTTATAACTGCAGCTAATGGCCAACAAGGACTTGAGAAAGCAAAGAACGAAAAGCCTGACTTCATCTTTCTAGATCAGGTTCTCCCAGATATTCAAGGAAACGAAGTTTTAAAAACTCTCAAAGATGACTTGGCTACGAAAATGATTCCTGTGGCAATGCTCTCAAATTTCGGACAGAATGAATTAATCCAAAAAGCTATAAACACTGGAGCTGCAGATTATATCCTCAAATATCTCATAGAACCGGATGATCTAGATTTAAAAATTAGAGACTTAACAAAAGCAGCTCAAAGCCAACCAGACAGAGAACAACCTCTCTAAGTTCTATGATTACTGCCACTGCCCTCTTCCTAATTATCACAGGCATATCCGTGGCAATATCACTTTTTGTATTATTTAAATCTAGATCTGAGAATTCCAAGGTCAAAGATATTTCTGATCAAGAAAAAAATAAACTTCTTAGTATTATTAGTAGCCTCAATGACGGAGTTTTAATCCTAGACCAGAAGCTTGATCCGTGGGCAATCAATGATTCGGCAAGATCATTTTTGGCAATAACTAAAGAATCCCCAACTTTTGAAGACCTATCCCTTTCGTTCACAGACAAAATCAACATCGAAGAAAAAATTAAAGAGGTCATGCAATTTGATAGAGTAACCACACTGCATGAAATAATTATTAGCGGTAGGACCCTCCAAGTGTTTATAAATCCAATCGGAGGAAAGAATAACACACCAATTACAGGAGTCTCTATTCTCCTCCAGGATCTCACTGAAGAAAAAACTGCTGAAAAAACAAAAGATGAATTCTCTCATTCCGTAGTACACGAACTGCGGGCGCCACTTACAGCCATAAAAGACAGCGCATCTCTGATGATTGCCGATGGCTTAAGCGAGGAAGATGAAAAGAAAATGTTAAACCTCATACATGATCAAGCAAAAAAGATGCTTTTACAAATCTCTACAATTCTTGATGCAGCTAAAGTCGAGGGAGGAAAACTTATACTAACTAAAACTCCCGGAGATATTGGAAAAATAGTCCAAGATGAAGTTGCACTCTTTCTCCCTGAAGCCAAAAAGAAAAATATAACCCTTGTGGCTGAAGTCGGAAATAGTCTTCCGACAATCTCCTTTGATAGCATCAGAATAGCTCAAGCTATCACAAACATCATTTCTAATAGTCTAAAGTATACGAATGACAATGGTGTAATAAAGGTAACCGTTGACACTGACGAAGAATACGAAAGAACAAAAACACATGGATTTCTTGTGATTTCAGTTACAGATAATGGGATTGGAATTCCTCCCGAAAAACAAAGTATGCTTTTTACCAAATTTGGGCAATTCAATTCTAATGCAAGCAAAGAAACTCAAAAAGCCAGTAGCGGACTAGGTCTTTATATAACTAAAGGAATTATAGATGCGCATGGAGGAACAATTGGCATAGAATCTGCAGTAGGAAAAGGGACAACCACTACTTTCAAACTTCCTATAAACCTATAAAGATCTCAATTTTTTGTTTTCTGAAAATATATCTTTCCGTCACTTATTATTTCTATATCTCTCATTTGATCCGTGCGAAGTATTTTAACTCTATGAGCATCCAATAAACCCAAACTCTCCCTAGAAGGATGTCCATAGCTATTATTTGCGCCTACAGAAATCACAGCCACATCAGGACTAGTTACTGACAAAAATCTATCGCTCAAACCTGTTCTAGATCCATGATGAGGGACTTTCAGAATATTTATCGAACGCGCCGAATCCGCAACCTGATCCATTACCTGAAATCCTGCATCTCCTGTTAAAAGCACTGAAAAATTCCCGTAAGTTATAAGCTCAATTATTGAAACTTCGTTAAGAGATAGGTTTGCTCTCTTTTGATCTATTTTTGAAATTGCACCTAGGCTCGGCCATAATGTAGACATTAAAAATCCATGTTGATCTGAAATTCTATCACCTGAGCGTAAATACTTAGCACTCAGTTTTTTCTTTGCTAAATTAGCCTCAAGTCGTTTAAACACATCTGTCCTCCCTGGAATCGATTCTGTATAAAAATTAGCAACCTCATATCTCTCAACGACTGAAACAAGACCCATTGAATGATCTGCATCTGGATGAGTCATAATTACAATATCAAGACTCCTATCCCAGAAAGGCATGTGCCTATTCAGGCATTCTAATACCTTATCATCTGGTCCTCCATCTATTAATATGTCAGCCTGCCTAGACGTCCTAATAAAAATTGCATCTCCCTGACCTACATCGCAAAAAGTAACATGTAATTTACCATCATTGTATCTTAAAAAGGCGAAAAAAATAAGAATAAAGAGAATTATCAAAGCTATGAAAAATATAAAAATTATTTTTTTCATCGTTTATTTTTGAAATATGAAGCAATTGAAGCAAGAATCAGATAGTAACCTACAATTATCAGGGCTGGAATTTTTACAATATTCAAGCCTCCATTAAATCCCGAAAATAGAGCGACATTTTTTTCAAAATATAGTAAAAAAGGAATACTTAAGTAAGATAATATATATCCTAATGGATCATAAATTAGACCAAATAATGCAGCTGTACCCCCTATTACCATGATCATAGGCACGGTCCAAAGCACCAGAGCATTCACCAAAACTGAAACGATAGAGTATGATCCAAAATTTACCAAAAGAATTGGCAAGGTAAAAACTTGCGCTGAAATAGTTGTGACTAAATCCTCTCCAACGAATGATCTTTCAAGAACTTTTTTAAACCTATGCTTAACAAAAAACAAAGGCCTTAGATATATTAAGCCTAAAGTAGCCATAAATGATAGCTGAAATCCAATATCATAAATAAGACTGGGATTTTTAAAAATCATAAGATATGCCGCCGTAAATAATCCCAGAAATGCACTACTTTGCCTTCCTGTTAATTGTGCAGAAAAGACTAGGATTCCCATTATAGACGCCCTAACAATTGAGGGTTCAAAACCAGCCATGGATGCATAAAAAATTATGCCCGCAATGGCAAAAACTAAAGCTGTTTGTCTTCTTAAAAAAGATGCAAACAAGCTCATTAAAAATCCACCTACCATCGTAATATTCATCCCCGAGGCAGCGATTACATGAAGAAGTCCGGTCTTTTCCAGCTCACGATGAAAATCCTCAGGCATTTCCTGCTTTATGCCAAAAGTTATCCCTAGAACCAAAGACGAATATGTTGGATTTAAACTCGAATTAAAAATATTAATGATATTTTCTCTTGCTTTTACTATCAAACTATAGCTAGATCCTCTTTCAAGTAATTCAAATTCAGGATAATTAATAAACGCAACTTTATTGCCATTCTCAGCCTCAAAATACTTCAGCCTTCCCTTAATATTAAGCTTATCTCCGTAGCTAATCTCAGGAACTAATGAAAACCTAACGGATACACGCTGAGAATTAGGAAGTATTAGGAATACCTGTTGTCCCCTGCTAGATACTTTAGGCTGGGAATTCACCCTGGTTTCAAAGCTAATAATCTTTCCTTCAGGATAAGACTTAAAATTAGCAAAGAACAGGCTTAAGCGCAAAAGCAATATGACTGATAATGAGGCTAGGACAAGAAAAATTAGCTTCGAATTCATTAATTAGCAGAAATTTTATCTTTTATTTTTTCAAAAGTCGCTTCTCCAACAATCTTCCTAGATAATAGCTCATCTATCTGAGCAAATGGTCTCCCTTCGATTATACTTGAAGCCGTAACTGCTCCCACGCCTGGTAAAGACTCCAGGTCTGTAGTTGAGGCTGTATTAATATTCATAACAGATCCAGCTGGTTCAGTAGCAGACTCACCGGTGAATATTTCCTCTCCTAATCTAGGAATATATATCTTTAAACCGTCTGAAACCTTTTTAGCGAGATTTAAGTTCTTTTCGATCCATTGCCTATCTGCCTGCTCACTCATCCCTCCAGCTGCAGCTAGTGCGTCTACAACCCGTGATTCCAGAGAGAGCTGATAAACACCTGGATTAATAACAGCACCTTCTATGTCTACGAGTATTTTTTGCTCTTGTATATCAGCGTTTTCTACAACCAATGCAGGCTCCTCTGGCTTTTGAAAAACATACTGAAGGACTCCAGCAATAATAAGGATGAGGCCAATCCCTCCTAGAGCAAGAGGTAGTAAATTTTGCTTAATCCTGTTCATTCTATCTAACTACAAAATTAAGGATCTTACCGCGAACATAAATAACCTTTATAATTTTCAAACCCTCAAGATATCCTGAGATCTTCCCGTCATTCCTAGCTAAATTTTCCACCTTTGACTGATCTTCAACATCATTTGAAGCTACAGAGATCAAGCCTCTGAGCTTACCACTGATTTGAATCGCCACTTTAAATTCTTCTTCAGCTAAGGCTGATTCGTCAAATTCTGGCCATAATTGAGAATGCACTGAATCTTTTTCCCCAAACGTCTCCCAAAGCTCTTCTGTTAAATATGGAGCAAATGGAGAAAGCATGATTACTAACTTTTTAAGATGTTTTTGACTTATGTTAGATTTTGATGCATTTAGATCATTTATCAGTTCCATTATTTTTGCCAAAGCTGTGTTGTAACGCAGATTTTCCACATCATTCCCTACACCCTTAATGGTTTTACTGAACATCTTTTCAATTTTAGAATCCCCCAAAATATTAGCGCTCTCATTTTTTGACTGATTTTCTGAGGCTAAATTCGATTCCACGAATTTTCTTACCCTCCTCAAGAACCTTTCCATACCTTCTATGCCTGAATCTCTAAAATCCCCTCCCTGATCATATGGACCTAAAAACATCAAATAGCTTCTTAAAGTATCAGCTCCGTATTTATTTATATACTCATCAGGATTAACTACGTTCCCCTTGCTCTTACTCATCTTTCCTCCATCTTTAATCAATAGTCCGTGGGCTCTAAACTTAGAAAAAGGCTCATCAAAATGTAAAAGCTTCTGGTCAAAAAGAACCTTAGTCACGAAACGAGAGTAAAGTAGATGTAAAACTGAGTGCTCTGCTCCTCCTATATACATATTTACCGGAAGCCATTTTTTAGTTCTTAAATCATCAAACGCTTTTTCTTCAATTTCCGTAGAAGGATATCTTAAAAAGTACCACGAACTATCAAGAAATGTATCACAAACGTCTGTCTCACGCTTAGCTGGGCCGTCGCAATTAGGGCATTTTACGTTTACAAATTCTGAATCTTGAGCCAACGGCGCAACTCCAGTTCCAAGAGGTTTAAAATCTTTAACGTATGGAAGCGTTACGGGTAAATCAGCTTCGGGAACAGGCTGCCAATCACATTTATCGCAATATATCATAGGAATTGGAGCTCCCCAATACCTTTGACGAGAGATAAGCCAATCTCTTAAGTGATAATGTGTTTCCTTCTTGCCTACCCCTTTCTCTTCTAGCCATGAAATGACCTTGTGAAAATCAAACGCACTGTCCCATCCAGTCCATTCTCCGGAATTTACAATTTGGCCTCGATGTGAATAGCACTCGCTTTTGTTTTCTGCTCCCTCAGGCACGGCTAAAACGTATTTAATCGGAAGTTCGTATTTTTTTGCAAATTCGAAATCTCTTTCATCATGCCCTGGCACAGCCATTATGGCTCCTGTACCATAACCCATCAAAACATAATCTCCGATCCAGATTGGAATTTTCTCCTGAGATGCTGGATTTAATGCATAGAAGCCAGAGAATACTCCTGTTTTTTCTTTTTCAAGATCAATTTCTCCCTTTTCCAGGGCTTCACTCATATATTTTCTTACACTTTGATCTAATTTATTTATATTAGACTTTACAAAAGGATGCTCCGGAGAAAGAACTAAAAACGTAGCTCCAAATAAAGTGTCTGCTCTAGTAGTGAAGACGTTTATCTCCTCCGAATCTTCAGTCTTGAAAGTTATTAGAGCTCCCTCGCTCTTTCCTATCCAATTTCTCTGCGCGATTTTCACTTTCTCAGTCCAGTCGATCCTATCTAACCCCTCAAGAAGCTTATCGGAATATTTAGTTATCTTAAAAAACCACTGCTCTAGTTCTTTTCTCTCCACCTTAGAGCTGCATCTTTCACACAAACCACTCAAGACCTGCTCATCAGCGAGAACTGTTTTACAGGATGGGCACCAGTTAACTTCAGCTTTCTTCTTTTCTGCAAGTCCTGCTTTAAATAATTGAATAAATAGCCATTGAGTCCATTTATAATAATTAGGCTTGTAGGTCTCAACTGTCCTATCCCAATCTAAACTATTCCCTATCATTCTTAGCTGCTCATAAAATCTTTTTTCAGAAATATTAGCCTGATCCGAGGGGTTCACACCTATTTTTAATGCATAATTTTCTGAATGAATTCCAAACCCATCAAGGCCAATTGGCTCAAAAACATCATAACCCTTTAGCCTCATAAACCTTCCATAAACATCAGCGCCTGTAAAAGCATACATATTCCCCACATGAAGGCCCTCCGCGGAAGGATATGGGAACATCATGAGATTATAGTATGGATTTTTAGCGCCCTCCATATCCGGGT
>CAZBFH010000031.1:0-11542 GCA_964491185.1 uncultured Gammaproteobacteria bacterium | reverse complement strand
AGTTCCCAGTCTTAATGTAGCAATTAGAGCAGCAGGAGTTGTGACAGATGGAGATGCGATAAAGATGAAAGATTATGGAGCAGAAATAAGTAATTCTAGTTCGCGTTTTGACACTGGTTTTGGTTTTTGGGGAGTGTTAAGACCCAATTTTGGAGATTTTCGAGAACCCACTGCAATAATAAATGATATTGAAGTTCCCGTACCTGGTTCTGGTATTGGATCAGCGATAGTAAAGGCTTGGGAGGAAGAGCTAGGTAGAGCTGGGGTCAGAAAATTTGCAGCAGCAAATATAAAAGCAGTTAATAAAGATGGCTCATTAAATTTAAAAGCAGTCAGATTTTGGGAAAAACAAGGGTATCAACCGTGGGGTAGGGTTAGTGATGAAGGAGTTCCATATGCGATGGTAAAAACTATTGAAGATCAAGTCGTTACTTAACTGAGGAAACGATTTCTTTAAATGTGGCTGGGTCAGTTTGAACTAAATCATTAAGAATTTTTCTATCAAGCTCAACTTTTGCAGCTTTAAGTTTATTAATAAGTACTGAATAAGAAATTCCTTCTTTTTTACTAGCTTCTGAGATTCTTGTTATCCAAAGAGCTCTATTGTCTCTTTTTCTTAGCTTTCTTCCGTGATATGCATATTGGCCAGCATGAAGCGCTGCCTCATGTGCATCTTTTGTTAATCTACTATTTGTGCCGATAAATCCTTTATTACCTGCAAATAATTTATTATGTTTTCTTCTAGAGACTACGCCTCTTTTTACTCTTGCCATATTACTGCGCTACGTTTAGCATTAGTTTTACTTTTTTTGCAAATTTCTTATCTAGTACGCCCTCTACTTTATTTCTTCGAATCGTACGATTACTTTTATTAGTTTTTAAATGTCCTACATTCTGATGTGAGAACATAACTTTTCCGGTCTTTGTGACCTTAAAGCGTCTAGCTACTGATCTCTTCACTTTGTGTTTGTTCTTCGTCATTTTTCTTTTCCTTTTTCCTTTCTGGAGAAAGCATTGTTATGAGTTGCCTTCCCTCAAAATGTGCCTCCTTATCTACTTTAGAAACGTCTGAAAGGCTATCTATAGCTTTTCTTATTACCTGGTGTCCAAATTCAGGGTGTCCCATCTGGCGACCCTTAAATCTAACAACAAGTCTTACTTTATCGTTTCCTTCTAGAAATTCCCTTGCACGTCTCACCATGGTATCTAAATCATGGTCATCCATAAACGGACCAAGACGGATTTCCTTAGTTTCAGAATTTTTCGCTTTCTTTTTTTCTTCCCTTCTTTTTTTCTCTTCCTGGTAAAGAAACTTCTTAAAGTCGATTATTCTAGCAACTGGAGGTTTAGCAGTAGGGGCAACTTCTACTAAATCCAATCCTTGTTCTCGTGCAATATTTAGTGCTTCAAACTTTTTTAAGACCCCTATTTGTTTGCCTTCAGAGTCTAATACCCTGAGCTCGCTCGCAAATATTCGCTCGTTAGTTCTGTAAAACTTATTAACTGTCTTGTTTTTATTATACCTTTTTATCAATTTCCTCTTCGATCTTTTGTAAAAAATGAGAAAGATCTAGGCTTCCCAAGTCTTCCCCATTTCTGGATCTAATTGAAACACTGTTATTTTCAATTTCCGTGGACCCTATTATACCTAAATATGGTATCTTTTGCAAAGTTGCTTCTCTAATCTTGGCTTGGAGCCTTTCCGAACGGTCATCTACTTCTACTCTAATACCCTTTGAAATTAGTTCATCTGCGACTTTTTGAGAATAAGAATTGTGCTCATCGGTAATTGGGAGAAGCTTAACTTGAACTGGACTTAGCCAAACTGGAAATGCCCCAGTGAAGTGTTCTGTTAGAATTCCCAAAAACCTTTCAAAAGATCCATAAATGGCTCTATGTAGGACCACGGGGGTTACTTCTGCTCCGGTTTGGTCAATGTAACCTAGTTTAAAATTCTTTGGTTGCTGGAAGTCTAGTTGAATTGTTCCTGTCTGCCACTCTCGTCCCAATGAATCTTTCATAAGAATGTCTACCTTAGGTCCGTAAAAAGCCCCCTCTCCCTCTTCGGTTACGTATTCTTTTCCCGATTTATCTAATACAGATTTAAGTGCTTTTTCTGCAGTGTCCCAATCCTTACTTTCTCCCATAAAATTCTCAGGTCTCGTTCCAAATCTTAATCTGTATGGAAGTTTGAACGCTTGGTAAAGTTCTTCGATCATATTCATGATTTTTCCAAACTCCTCTTCAGCTTGATTTGTTGTTAAGAAAATGTGCGCGTCGTCCTGATGGAATTCACGAGCTCTAAAAAGTCCATTTAGTGTTCCGCTTGGCTCAAATCTATGAAGAGCTGATGTTTCTGAAAATCTTAGAGGGAGATTTTTATAAGATCTTAAGTTCATGGAAAAGACATTCATAGCATTTGGGCAATTCATTGGTTTTATCCCAAAAACTTCAGTCCCCTCAAGTGCGTCTTTAGAATCTTCTCTAAGAAAAGACATAGGAGACAAAAACATATCGTCTCTATAGTGTGACCAGTGTCCAGAAGTTTCATAAAGTGTTTTTTTGTTAAGAATTGGAGTTGCTATCTCTTTATATCCATATTTTTTGTGTACAGCTCTTGAGAAATTTAGGAGATTGTTATACAGAATAAGTCCGTTAGGAAGCCAATAAGGCATACCCGGAGAAGTTTCGTGGAACATAAATAGCTCAAGATCCATTCCGATTTTCTTATGATCTCTTTTCTTTGCTTCTTCTAACATTTGAAGATGTTCATCTAGTTCTTTTTGAGTTGAAAAGCTTGTTCCGTAAATGCGTGTTAGCATTTTATTCTTCTCAGTTCCCCTCCAATATGCTCCCGCAACTGATAGAAGTTTAAATGCGCCAATATCCCTCGCAGGATTTTCACTATGTCTTCCTCGACAAAGATCTTCAAAGTCCCCGGCTTTATAGAAGGTTATTTTTTCTCCTTTTTCTACTATTTCATCTACTAACTCTTGTTTGTATTTATTGTGTTTGTAGAATTCTTTTGCTTCTTCCGGAGTTACCTCACGATGAGAAAAAGAATCCCAGGTCGGCAAAATTTCTGCCATTTTTCCCTCAAGTTTTGGAAGATCTTCCTCTGAGATTGGATTTTTAAAATCCAGATCATAGTAAAAGCCCGTGTCAATTGAAGGACCAATTGTAAGGAGTGTGTCTGGGAATAAGTCTAAAACAGCAGCAGCAAGAAGGTGTGCAGTAGAGTGTCTTATGTTTGAAAGGTGTGCTTCATTCATCTTTGGGATTTTAGCAAGGGTTAGCTTAATTAGCAATCCTTACGCGTAATATTGATAACTCCAAATAAAAGGCATAACTGGCGCTAATAAAATTAGAAGAGCTATGAATTTTTTCTTCATCTAGGAAAATTGTTGCCATTAGTTAAGATATAATCAATTATATTTGAGATAAAATCTCCAACAATCGGCACGAAGTTAATATGCGTCGAGATGAAAGCCAGTATTCCGAAAAATAGAGAGAGTCCTATCGTTACTCCTATTCCCCAGGCGACTCCGCCTAGGAAATTATTTGTGATGATTTGTTTTCTGCTTCTATAAATGTGTTCACTTTTAGATTCGCTCATAATTTAGTTTAGGCAAAAATGCTTACGAATGTCAAAGATTTAGGTCTCCTGAAATTTTCTGCATTGCGGTAAGCGCGATTTTTACAAATTCAGGCAGGGGAATCTTTAGTGCAGTTTCGCAGGATTTAATTTGATCTCTGTTTGCTCCTTTTGCGAAATTTGGCTCATTAAATCTTTTTAGAATAAAATCGACGTCCACTGAAGCAAGTTTTTTATCTGGATGAATTAGGGTTGCTGCAATAATAAGGCCTGAGAGTTCGTCGCAAGCATAAATGCTCCAATCCATGAAAGATTTTGGTGTGGCACCCGTCTGTCCGTAGTTATGAGCCTTTATGGCATAAACCACGTCTGCATCTAATTTATCCTTTAACTTCTCCTCTGCAATAAGTCCATGCTTTTCTGGATTATCTTTTGTTAATTCATAATCAACATCATGAAGAAGTCCTGTAATTCCCCATTTATTAAGCATGATTTCATCTGCATTAGGATCAAGCTTTTTACAAAGTGCCATCATGATCGCTTCGCATGCAAGCATATGCTTAATCAGATTTTGATTATTTACATAACTTTTCAAAATTTCCAGAGCGTCAGGTCTAGTCATGGTTTAATTGTAGCATAGCCTAAATTGTTTGATCACGCATGCCTATTCTGTTAAAATAAACGGATTGGAGTTGTAGCTCAGTTGGTTAGAGCGCAGCATTGACATTGCTGAGGTCACAGGTTCGAATCCTGTCAGCTCCACAAGGCAAAACTGAGCCTACGACTAAACACTACTAGATTTGGGTTTTTTAATTATTTCCCCGTGCGTTATTTGAGCATCTCTAGTAGAGGGAACGAATAATGTTCCACCTCCATGCTTAATTCCCTCAGTTTCGATTGTAGTTTCTTTTCCATCGAATCCTCGAACTGTTCTTAAAGTAGGTCCTAAGCTTTTTGTTCCTTCAATTAGTAACCCCTGTTCATATAGGGTTACTTCTCCTGGAATTAGTCCATTTCTCCATTCAGTCCATCTATTGTTTTCAGCTGAAATTCTTTCGATTTCGTTTCTTTCAATCGCTGCTTGTAAGCCGTGGGAAACGTCAGTCGTTAATTGAGCTGCTCCCGCTGCTCTTATACTTTCTCTAATTGATCTTGCTTTGTCTGGTTGAAATGTATCTATTGCCATAATTAATCACCTCCTTTTTAGTTTGAAATTTTATCTATTTTTCTGCCCGCTGTTCCTATGTTTTCTTGCCGATGTTCCTGGAACAGGTGCGCCTCTTTTTATTTTTGGTCCTCCCTCCATAAATACTCTTCCATTTGGACCAATTGTTATATCTCCCACAAATCTCTGTGGTTGAGCTGGCTTTTCAAAGCCTTGACTACTGTTGAAACTTGGTTTTTGTCCGAATCTTCTATTTCCTTCCATAATTAATCACCTCCCTTCGACTTTGCTCAGGGTAAACCTTTTAAAACCACAAAAAAACCTCCCGTCTGGGAGGCTGTCCTGGTTGCGTATTTGTCTTACTTACGCGTCAGACTTACCCCCCTTAAGGGATTTAAGAATGACGAGAATAAGATTTTTTACCGCTTGCATAGAATTTATGTTACCAATTTGATATTTACTAAGTCAAGAGGAAAAATTAGCCTGTTTGTGTAGCTGCGGTTCTTTCATTAGAAAGAGTAAAAGATGTTCCACCTTTTTTAGCCATTGCGCCATATTGACGAGCTGCTTTTTTACTTCTTAACGCCTGGAACCATGCCAATGAATCTTCTACGTTCGCTCTTGCGTCTCTTATCCATCTTAATACTTCCTCCATGAAGTTAAGATGATAAACGCCAGGATTTTCACCAATTTGTTCAATTGTGAGAACCTGCACTTTTTCTTTAAGTTGACCTGAGCTATTTGCTAACTGTTTTATTTCTATTAAAATTTCCTGAACTTTTATGGCAATTTCTTGATTTTCATGACTTACACCTCTTTCCGAAGCGTGAACAATATCTCTATGATAATCATTTCCAGCTTCGATATGAGGTTTTGTATGTTTTTCATTCTTGTCTTCTTCGTGTGCCAGCTCCACTTCCTCTCCAGCATGCATTTCCTGTTCTCCTCCTGAGTGCTTATCGTGAGATTTGTCAGCTCCTAAGAATTGATCCCAAGCATCAAAAACTAAATCTTTTCCTACGTCGGTTTTTATGGATTTAACCACATCACTTCCCATGCCCATTAAGGCTTCGAAAGGATTCTCGTTAATATATTGTTTTGGCTCTTTTTTACCGCCACTTTTTAGCTTTGGAAGTTGCATATTTGCACCCTAATCTATCACAGGCCTTTTAAGAAATCAAGCGTTTTTTGCTGCCTGATAATTGAGGCTAAAAGATATTTATTTGCTCTGAGACTTTCTTTTTCTTGAGGATTCGCATTTTCAATAGTTTTTTCTATGTCAGCTTCATCTGCTGTGATCTTTTCGGTTTCAGCAATTTTTTGAAGTATGAATTCAAGTTTTAAGTCTGTATTTGCTTTTATTGCGGATTCAGCTCTTAAGTCTTCTGCAGTTTTCTTTGTGGAAGCAAGATATTGATCTAAATTCATGCCTAATTTCTTAATTTCTTCAAGGGTTTGAGTCAAGAGCCTGTCAACTTCTCTTTCTACTAAGACTTGAGGTACTGTAACTTTAACTGTATCTAGTAAGGATTTTACTATTTCATCAAATTTGGGAGTTTCCTGTTCTTTACCTGGTACTACAATCTTACTTTTTGCAGTAATTTTCTTAACTTCATCTTTATATTTACCTAAATCTACTACTGGAGCTTCACAGGTTATAGCATGAAATTCCCAGTCTTTTCCCTCTTCTAAAGCTTCATCTACGTGAATTCTAGGATCAATAATTGGCTTAACGTTATTGTCTCTTACAGCTTGAGCATAGACTGCTGGAAGAAGATGCCTAACAACTTCATCTCTGACTTTTGCTTTATCCAAATTTCCTTCAACTAACTTCTTTGGGGCCTTTCCTTTTCTAAATCCAGGAAGGTTAGCATTTTTTGCCATTTCTTCAACAACTAAATCCCAAGTTAATTTAGCTTTATCCCATGGAATAGTAAGCCTGAATTCAATTGTGCCATCTGGAGTTTTTATAAAAGGTTTTTTTACTGCCTCAGGTTCAACTGCTGCAATCGGCGCTTTAGTTTTAGCTTTAGATTTAACTGTTTTTGTTTTTCCTGCCATATTTATCCTTTACTGTGCGGATGAGAGGACTCGAACCCCCATGCTTTTAACGGCACAAGGTCCTAAACCTTGCGTGTCTACCATTCCACCACATCCGCTCGTTATTAAGCCTGATTATAGCTTATTTGCTATGAGCAAACAAGTTTTACAAAGCTAGGGCTAGGGTAGACTTTGCGTTTTTCAATCTATATTCTTCCATTCTGTTCATGAAGAATGTGACTCTTACAGCCCATGTAGGAGATGCAGCATAAGTTGGGCCTATTACATACGGATCAGAATATTCTCCATCCTCAAGATATCTTGTTCTGATTCCCGCAGAGATTGTCTCAATTCCATCAGACCATGAGTTAAATCTAATAACATTGTCTCCATAAACTCCCCATCCCCAGCCGTTATATGAGTTATATGGTATTCTTTTTCCAAAAGTAGATTCTAATCCAGCAATTGAAGCTACGAGTCTCCAGTCGAGGTTATACTCATCAGCATATTTAATAAAATCCCCTGCATATGGAGCAAGAGGAGAATCATATTGAATTAAGAATCCTTCAAGAATTCTAGCTCTGTCATCCACGAGTAATGGAGATACCTCAGAAGCGAGCTTAGCCGAAGATCCAGAAGCTTGGTTAGAAGCATAAGAATCCCCAGCGCTTACCAAAAGCATTATTATTACTAGAAATATTGTAAGTAGTTTTTTCATTTTTTGGCCTACCTAAAATGTGCTTCTAGGTTATTAGGCCAAAAAAAATCCTAACGTGAGCATTTGGAAAGGCGCACCTTAGGATCTAGAACGAAGTGTATCATATAACTATAGGACTTGTCAAGATACTACTATGGGTTTAGAGGGGGAGGTTTGAGGCTATTTTAGTTCATTCATGAAGCTAGTTACGTTTTCTGCCCAATTATTTGTATTACTTGGATTATAGAGCTTAGCGATCTCAAAAGGAGTTACAAGTCCTCGGTCTCTATATTTGGTAGATAGAGTTTTTGTTATTGTTTCAATCGCGTGAGGATAGTTGCTAAACTTAGTAACTTTACTTCCATAAATTCCCCATCCCCAACAGTTATAAGATTCTTTAATTATTCTCTTACAGGCACTTGATTCTTGAACAGAAATTGCAGGTAAAAGTCTGAAGTCTATGTCGTATCTATCTGCTGCTGCTACGATATCAGGAGCATATGGCTCTAGAGGGGATTTTCTTTCCGATAAAAATTGGCGGACAATTTCTACTTTTGAATCTTCTTCGACTATTATATTTTCAATCGTATTATCAGCTGGAGGAAGCGCTGCGTAAGCAATTCCTTGGGTACTTTCAGACAAAACTTGGCCTGAGTTTTTAAGAGCCGTAATATGTAGAAGATACGCGAAAGTAAGGATGAGGAAAAGAGGAGTTCCGAGAAAAAAACCCGAGAGGACAGCTAGCTTTTTCATCAGATTATTTTGGCACTTTTAGGCTATTTTTGTCAACCGAACCAAAGTGGAACAAATGATATTAAAGTGAGCGGATGACCGGGATCGAACCGGCGACCTTCTCGTTGGCAACGAGACATTCTACCGCTGAACTACATCCGCTAAATGGGACAAACCTCACGGTTTTTCCCAACGATTTCCCTTTAAGGATTGCAAAATCGACACTCACAAACCAACGATTTTGCGTTTAGAGTATACCAGAAAGAAGATTTGAGCTCAACTTATTGGCTATAGCCGCGGGAACGTGCTAGGTTGAGTACTTTCTCATTATCTCCACCGTATGATTTTAAACCCTGCTCTACTCCACCGTGTTTTGAAATGAAGTTTGCAGCTCCATGAATGGCGTCTACAGCGTTATTTATGTCTGCATTTCCATCGCCGTTGCCATCAGCCCCATACGATGCCCACGTGCCAGGCATAAATTGAAGTGGGCCTTGCGCTCCTGTTCCATATCCTGAAGAAATCGCACCATCTCTTCCTCCTGTTTCCATATGGTGTAGTCCATAAAGAATTTCCCATGGTACACCATATTTCGCTCCCGCTTCGTGATAAACATTGTCATATGAGCTTGGAGGGCCTTGTGTAATAGTTGGCGCTTGAGCGCCATTCACTTCTTGAGATGGTGAATCTGTAGGTGTGGGAGTTGGAGAAGGATTAGTAATTTCTTTATAGATTGCTGCTAGTTTTTCTGAAGGCTCCTCAACTTCCGAAGGTTTGATCTTTGATATATGGAGTTCCCAGCCGCTTCTAATTAGCCTTGGGTCTTCTATGAAATCGTTATCATTCCATAAATTTATCCAGTATTTTTGATCTCCATATTGCTCCTCTGCGATCGTATATAAGGTTTCGCCAGATTCTACAACATGCTTTAGAGGTGTGGGGGCTGGTGGGATTTTCGTGGGTGTTGGTGATGGGGTTTTTGAGGTAGAAGGAATTGGCACGCTTTCATGCGGCATGGGTGCCGAAATTGGCTTGAATACAGCCAAAAGAAAGATAGCTCCTGCGACTAGTCCTCCCATAAAAACCAATACTAACAAAGATAAAAGAATGAGTCAACGAACTATAGTAATTTAGTTAAATGAGGCCAGATGAGTGCATTCTTCGAGCACATCCAGGAAACTGAGTAAATATACTCGATCTTGCAACAAGTCTTTGGACAGCGCTAATTTGGACTTCTAGTGGCGCTAAATCTGCTCGCTCATATCCAGTTCCCATGCTGTTCCAAGTCCCAATTGAAAATTGGAAAGCTCCATAATAACCATTTCCACTATTCCTAGTAGCTGTCATTCCGGATTCACAATTTCCTAGAAAGTTAATTTGTGCGTCATTTAAAGGTTCGCCAATAGTTGTAATTGAGGAAACTGCAGCTGCAGTTTGAGTTTGACCTTGAGTTGGAACAGGAGTAAATGGGATTACTTTAATTTGCTTATCAAGCTTTTTATCAAGTTCTGAGCTTAAAGTTGCAACTGAAGTTGGTTTGCTTTCACTTAATTTAAGCTTCCAGTCTTTTTCAATAAGATCCGGATTCTCAATCCATGGATTCTCTAGCCAGATATTTGTCCAATAATCTTTAGAGCCGTATTCTTGTTCTGCAATTTTAGTAATAGTATCTCCTTCTTTGACAATATAATCCCTAACTTCCTCTTTAGCGATTGTTTGAGAAGTTACCTGGGTTGAAGAAGTCCCTGATGGGTTTAGAAGTACTAATGAAAGCGCCAATACTCCCGAAAGAATATTTTGTTCCATAAATTTAAAATGCCAACTATTTCTAGTTGGCAAGAACGCGTATACTATCAAAAAAAGCTTGCAAAGTCAAGCTAATCGTGCCTAAATGCTCATGTGCTATAATGATTGTCTGATGGCAAATTGGAAAATATTTTACATACTTGTTTGTTTCTTAGTAACTCTCTTTTCGGGACTAGTATTTGTCACTACTCAGCAATCTCTTAGGCTTTCAGCAAATGATCCTCAAGCGCAAATAACTCAGGATATATTAAATTCTTTAAGCCAGGGTGCTGATCCAAAACAACTCTCCCCTACTACAGTAGATATGACAAAAGCGACCAGTGCGTTTGTAATAATTTATGACAATAATGAAAAAGCAGTGGGCACAACCGTTCAGTTGGACAAGAAAACTCCCGTTCCTCCAAAGGGAGCATTTGAAAAAACAAAGAAAAATAATGAAAGTAGATTTACTTGGGAACCAAAAGATGAATTAAGACAAGCAGTTGTAATGGTTAAATATAAAGATGGATTTGTATTAGTAGGAAAATCACTAGGAGAAATCGAAAATAGAATAAAAATTATTATGAGAATAGTAGGAGTTGCATGGGTGGTAGGAATTGCTGCTACTTCATTAGCATTTTTCTTAACTCGCCCAGAAAAAACAGTTGCAGTTAAAGTTGAGACCTTAACTCCTAAAAAGTCTTCCAGAAAAGCAAAGAAATAATATATTTTCAGTGAAGCTAATTTTCATAAAGAGTATGGCATAACTATATTTGAAGTAAAGCTGTCGTTTGATGAATTAAATAAGCTTTGTTTAAATGAGGGAGCCGTGTTTGGAAACGAATTGTGCTGTAGAGTTTGATAGCGAAAGCTTCTCCAGTTCTTTAAGTGTAAAGAAATCTAAAAGTTGGTCCTCTGCTCTTTTAATTTGATTTACATTGTCGTCAGTTAGTTTGGCATGATAGAAGGAATCGGAAACGCACTCTACGTTATCAATTTTTATTCCCATTTCTTTTTCTACAATTTTTTTAAGGGTGTTTTCGAGAGGTTCTTTATTGTGTTTTAACGCTGCTATAAAAGACCATGCATTTTTTATTTCATCAATTGGGCTTGTTTTTTTATACATTAAGAGGGCCTTGCCTTTATAGGTCAGAAGAATTAATCCAAGATTGTTATTCACATACCTATTATAGTCCTTTTTGAGATCAAAAGCTCGAGGAGAATGCTTGAGGTCTTGGAGGAGATTAGAGATTTTTATATTCGTACTTAGTGATTTATGATAGATATTTTATCTAATAAAACCAAAGTACTTAAATGAGAATAAATAATTTTTTACTTAATTCTTACCTTGTTTAGAAATTATTATAATGTTTCAGTAATAACATACATTTAGTATGAATAATAATAAGACGAAGGAATTTGAAACTTTTTATAAGGAATTTTCTATTCGTAACTATAAAAAAGGAGAAATGCTTATTCGAGCAGATGATGACCCTCAAGGTATTTTTTGTTTAACTAAAGGATATGT
>CAZBFH010000030.1:4980-11607 GCA_964491185.1 uncultured Gammaproteobacteria bacterium | reverse complement strand
CCTCCCGGGGTGCTTTTCACCTTTCCCTCGCGGTACTAGTTCACTATCGGTAGATTCTGGTATTTAGTCTTGGAACGTGGCCGCCCCAGATTCCCACAGGGTTTCACCGTACCCCATGGTACTTAGGAACAAGCTATCGGATAAATTAATTTCGCTTACTAGACTTTCACTATCTATGGTGTGCCATTCCAGACACTTCTGCTATCAATTTACACATCGAATATCGCTTGCCCTGCAACCCTTAAGATTACTCTTAAGTTTAGACTCTTCCCGTTTCGCTCGCCGCTACTAAGGGAATCTCAATGATTTCTTTTCCTGACGCTACTTAGATGTTTCAGTTCACGTCGTTCCCCACCTTTAAGCTATTAAAGTAATAAATTACTTTTGTTTACTTAAGGCTTCCCATAAATGGGTGGATTGCTCCATTCGGACACCGCCGGGTCAAAGGTTTATAGCACCTCACCGACGAGTATCGCCGCTATATGCGTCCTTCCTCGGCCAAAATCTCCTAGGCATCCATTATCAGCATTATGAGTAGTTTTTTTCTTATTACTTTATTCTTGCGAATATTGTTAAAGACGCTTACCACATTCAAATAAATGAATGTAGTTTGTCTTGTAAACAACTCAGCTTGCCCCGATTAAATCGGGGTACCGAGCCATATACAAGACGCTTCTCTTCACATGTTAAAGAGCCAAATCATTTGGAAATTAGATTGAGCCTAATAAAATCAAACTTCAATCTAAAGGCCGCATTTAAAGTGTTTCGTTTCTGGCTAGTGGAGAACTTCCAACTCTAGCCAAGAACCAAACACCTTACACTGAAAAATCTGGCGAGATTTTTTAGTGCTTTACTTATTCTCTTAAATAAGCTCCCTCTTACTAGGAAGCTTGTCTAAGAAAACAAGACTTTTCAAAGTGTTTACACTGAAAAATTCAGCGAAATTTTTTAGTGGACCTGAGGAGACTCGAACTCCCTACCTCCTCATTGCAAATGAGGCGTTCAACCTGCTAAACTTCAGGCCCTTATACCTCTGAGAGAATATTCCACTAAGAAAAAATTAAATTTTCAAACAAATTGAAGCTGAAAAGACAAGAAAATTAAAAGAGGTTGTTTACCAAAGAATCGCGCCTGTTAGCAACAGGGTTCATCAATATGTAAGTAATTCAACATAAATATCTTTTACGATTTCTTGTCTAGCCTCAGCTAAACTTGTAAATTGATCTTACCACAAGGCTAGCAAATGTGTCAAGAGCACGATTAACGACGAGTAGACAGCCCTTTCAGTCGCTAAATTTACCAAGGAATCTTCGATCTCTTACGCCTAGAAGAAATTGATTAATTGTGTAAACCTACCAATACGAAAACATTATGAATATTTATATAGTGTGTCAACCAAAATAAAAATTACTAGCAGTAACTATTGAGAAAAAACCTATTTCCCTGTTATACTAAAAACTCATGCTGAAGCATCACATCGCCAAGAACCCACTACCAGTAATCTTTTTCACTATATTCGTAGACCTTTTAGGATTTGGTATTTTAATTCCGGTTATTCCTCAGCTATTAGCTAATCCTGCATCTGAGTACTTCCTTCTTCCAAATGGCTGGAACTTAAGCCAGGGCTATATTCTTTTAGGATTTTTAACAGCTTCATTTTCAATATTTCAATTTCTCGCTGCTCCAATATTGGGACAACTTTCAGATAGATTCGGTAGAAAAAATGTTCTCGCAATTTCTCTTTTTGGGACATCTATTTCATATGTATTATTTGCGATCGGAATTTTAACTAAAAATATTCCTCTACTATTTATATCTCGCGCATTTGATGGAATTACAGGAGGAAATATTTCTGTTGCTCAAGCTGCAATTGCAGACGTAACAACTCCTGCAAATAGAGCGAAAAACTTCGGATTAATTGGGGCTGCATTTGGACTAGGTTTTATAATTGGCCCTTATCTTGGAGGAAAATTATCAGATCCAAGTGTAGTTTCCTGGTTTTCAGCAACTACCCCATTCTGGTTCGCAGCGGTTCTTTCTTTAGTAAATGTAATCTCAATTCTTTTCTTTTTCCCAGAAACATTAAAAGTTAAAAACACTAAGCTTGTTATAAATTGGAGCAGGTCAGTTCTAAATATTTATCATGCTGCGATAGACAAAAAACTAAGAACACTCTTTGGAACTGTGTTTTTATTCAATGGAGGATTCACATTCTTCACCACTTTCTTTAGTGTATTTTTAATTACAAAATTTGCCTACACTCAAGGCGACATTGGTGACTTTTTTGCTTACGTCGGACTTTGGGTTGCATTTACTCAGGCTGTAATTGTTAGAAAACTTTCAGCTAGATTCTCAGAAAAACAATTAATCAGGGCAGGTCTAATAGGAACCGGAATCTCAATCCTTCTCTTTTTCCTTCCTCGTGAGTCATGGCAATTATTCCTTGTAGTTCCACTTATGGCTATCTCTAATGGAATAAGTTTTGCCAACATAACTGCTCTTATCAGTAAGAGTGCAAGCCCAGAAATCCAAGGAGAGGTTCTAGGAATTAACTCAAGTGTCGCCGCATTAGCTATGAGTATCCCACCAATTCTTTCAGGCTATATCGCGGCTTCACTTCACCCTGACGCTCCAATCTGGATAGCGGGCGGAATACTAATCCTTACTGCCATATTCTTTTGGACTTTCTTCAAACCCGCTAAAACTCCACTCGATCAATAATTATCTTCTCCAGTAAGGATTTGGAACATATCCTCTTTGTCCCTCTGGCTTAACAACAATAGGTTGATGTAGCTCGACTTCCACACGTCTTCCACCTGGCAAAACTTGCGCAGCGGTACCTTCACGTGAAAGCTGAAAAGTTCTTCTTCCACCAGCTGTTACCCTAGTAACTCTTTCACTATCTTGACCTGCAATCAAACTACTCTCCACAATAAGATCTCGCTTTCTTGCTTCAGCGTCAATTCCACTTGTATCTACAAATATTACTGTTGCTCCATCAAGGGCTACATGATGTCCAGTTGTATCCGGAACATCTAGGATTAATTGATCATTTATTTTTAATCTTGGCGACATAATTTTTTCACCTCCTTCCTTGTCCACCGAAGTCCCGATTCAATCGGGACGAAGGCGGATCAAACCACAAAAAAACCTCCCGGAGGAGGCTTAAAGCGGTTTTATAAATTGATTTTACATTACAAAACTACCAGCCTCCGCAAAGAGGTTACACATACATGACATGTTGGTTGTTTTTCTAAACATATTTGGAATATACAATATCAAACTAATTGGAGTCAACTGCTATTTTTATCTCTTAGCCACCATTCTGCTTCTAAGGCTGCGGCTGCACCGTATCCTGCTGCTGTTATGGCTTGCTTATACTTCGAATCATGAATATCACCTGCTGTAAACACGCCATCAACATTCGTCTTATAATGCTCATGCACTATCACAAAACCACGCTCATCCCTGTCGATTCCTTCGAATACTTTTGAATTTGGAATATGACCTATCGCTACAAAAACTCCATGTATAGGCATTTCTGAAGTTTCATTTGTTTTATTGTTAAATAAGCTCACCTTTTCTACTACCTGATCTCCCAAAATTTCTTTAATTTCAGCATTTAAAACTATTTTTATTTTGGGGTTTTCTTTTACTCTTTTTTGCATAATCTCACTGGCTCTAAAGCTATCTCCTCTATGCACTAATGTCACACTTACAGCATACTCAGTTAGAACTAAAGCTTCTTCCATGGCAGAGTCTCCTCCTCCTACTACAATCACGTTTTTATTTCTAAAAAACGGTCCGTCGCATGGTGCACAAGTAGAAACTCCTCTTCCTATCTTTTCCATTTCCCCTGGAACTCCTAACCACTTAGTATCTGCCCCAGTAGAAATAATAACAGTCTTTCCTTCGTAGTCCTTATCTCCTGCTTTTATCTTAAATGGCCCACCTGGAATTGTGAAATCTCCAGATATAAACTCTTCCTCAACAATTTCAGTACCAAATTTCTCAGATTGTTTCCTCATAGCAGTCATGAGTTCTGGACCTTGAATCCCCTCAGGAAAACCAGGAAAATTTTCAACCAGTGTAGTTAACTGAAGCTGTCCTCCCCATTTTGGACCTGCAATAATTAGAGTTTTTAAATTTGCGCGGGTTGTATAAATTGAGGCTGTTAAACCAGCTGGTCCAGAACCAATTATTATTACGTCAAACATATTAGAGGATTAAGAAGCTAAGACTTCGTCAATCGCTTTCTTAAAATTTTCCTTAGACTGAGCGCCTACTACAGAATTAACCGGCTTTCCATTTTTAAATAACATAACGGTTGGGATACTCATCACGTGATAAGTGCCAGAAGCATCAGGATTTTCATCTACATTAAGTTTCCCAATTTTTACACGCCCAGCATATTCTTTTGCAAGCTCTTCAATAATAGGAGTTGTGATCTTACATGGAGTACACCATTCTGCCCAAAAATCTACGACAACTGGCAACTCGGATTTAAGTACATCTGCTTCAAAATTCTGGTCTGTAAAAGTTAAATCTGCCATAAGCGTTTATAAAGAATAACAGAACGTTAATATTTATGTCAACGATATCTTAATAGTTAAAAATCATCTTGACACACTAAGCTAATCTTTATTAGAATGGACAAATGCCACGCAGCAAGACAACACCTTTAGCACCAAAAAAATCAAACCCGCTTAGCTCCCTTCTCTCTAAAATATTAAAAATAAATATTGTCTATCTTTTAGGCGCTTTACTTCTAATTGCGTCATTTTTAATTGGAGTCTTAATTACTAAAGTCTCGTATCTTGAAGGAAAAGACACAACAACGATAACACAGCCTACGGATGATGGGGCAGGCGCTGTAGAAATCACTGGACCAGTTGATCTCGATGAAGGCCATCTTCCTATCTTAGGAAATAAAGATGCCAAGGTAACTATAGTAGAATTTTCTGATTTTCAGTGTCCTTTCTGTAAAACACTTTTTGATGAGTCATTTGCTCAAATCAAAAAAGACTATGTGGAAACAGGAAAAGCAAAATTTGCATATAGACATTATCCCTTAACTTCAATTCACCCCAATGCTCAAAAAACAGCGGAAGCAGCAGAATGCGCTAATGAGCAGGGAAAGTTCTGGGACTTTCATGATCAATTGTTCACTTACCAAGCTGACTGGGAAGCCCTAACAGGAGAAGAACTTAATACTAAATTAAGTGAATATGCAATTTCAGTTGGAATTGATGGAGCTAAACTTTTGGATTGTGTTGCTACAAATAAATATGCTGATAAAGTTGCGGATGATTTAGCAGAAGGAACAGATATCGGAGTGGACGGAACACCAGCAACATTTATAAATGGCATAAGAATTTCAGGTGCTGTTCCTTATGAAGAATTTAAAGCAGAAATTGAAAAAGCCCTTGGAAATTAATGTCCGTGTGGAAGAAAAGTAACCGCTAACCAAATCACCAAAATCCCCAAGACAAGAAATATACTCTCTGGAAAGGCATATCCCTTCTTCTCTTCTCCATGAATCTCAGGAAGAATATTTGTTAGTGCAATATATATAAAAAAACCTGAAGTTAAAGACAGCGCATATGGAAGCAAACCCTCTACTCTTTCCCCGATAAATAATCCCAAAAATGCACCAAGAACTGATAAAAGAGCACTAAAAAAATTAATTAAAAAGACTTTTTTCTTATTCATTCCCTGATGAAGAAGAACTGCAAAGTCTCCTACTTCTTGAGGTATTTCGTGAGCAATTACTGCCAGAGTAGTAGAAACACCCAGCACTGGATTTATAAGATATGTAATCGCAATTGCGACTCCATCTATGAAATTATGAACACTGTCTCCTAAAATAACGAGTGGAATACTAATTGACCCATGTGAATAATTTTTCTTTTTTTGATTAACCTGAAACCAGTGAATTGCCCTATCGAGTATATAAAAAGAAATTATCCCAATAGTGGTCCAAAGAAAAACTGAGTTTGATTCAAGATTAAATTCTTCTGCATGCTCTAGCGCCTCGGGCAAAAGATCAAAAAAGGCTGTTCCTAGAAGCGCGCCTGCTGCAAAAGAAACCAAAACATGAACTATGTTTTTTCTGACTTTTTTTCCAAATAAAAGAAGTACGCCTCCAGCGAGCCCCCCAACTCCACCAACTAATGATGCAATAAAAATAGGTTCTAAATTTGACATTTTTTACAAACTCCAAAAAACTCTAGTGAGTGTGATTTAATTAAAAATCCATTTTTACTTTTAATTTCTTTTTCTATTTGATCTACGAAATTACCCTCTACATCTTCAATTCTTCCACAGCTCTGGCAAATCAAATGATGATGATGCTTCTTCTGGAGCTCATACCTATACTTTCCTTCCCCAAATTCTAGACGGGAAATTAATCCTTTCTGAGTTAACACATCAAGAACTCTATAGATAGTAGCTTGATCCACGTCCACCCCACCAGACTTAAGATTTTCAGCGATTGAATAAACGTCCAGAGGATTATCCTCTCTGTCCAATAAAGTTAATAAAGCTATTCTAGCTTCAGTACTCTTCAAACCTGACTTCTGTAATAATTGTTTTTGTTGTTTCATATATTATCAAACAACCCCTTGT
>CAZBFH010000030.1:0-4880 GCA_964491185.1 uncultured Gammaproteobacteria bacterium | reverse complement strand
TTGAGGTTATTTGATTGTGTAAAACTGTAAGTTATTGCAACTTACTTGCAACAAGTATATGCGACTTATTTGCATTTGTCAATAGACTAAAATCGTCTGTTATAATTAAATTATGAAAAAAATGGCTATCGTCGTAGGATTTATTTTATATTTTGCGTTCGCAAATCAGACTCTCGCTCAATCACCTTCCCCAGAGTTCATTCCTCCAAAACAAGAATATTTCAAAGGAGACGTAACAAAAATAATTAAAAATGGCACTCGTGATATACAAAACTACAAAAACTTCTTCCAATTCGTTGAGGTAAAAATTACAGATGGATCTGAAAAAGGAAAAGTTGTTGCTCTGGAAAATAGTGGATCTATAAAAACGGCTGAACAAAAATCCTTAAAATTAGGAGATAAAGTTGTAGTTTTAAAAGTTACAAATCAAGGCAACATCTCATACTCAATTTGGGATAAATACAGATTAAATTATATTTATTTTGTAATAATAGGATTCTTTGCGATAATTTTACTTTTCTCAGGTATAAAAGGATTAGGTTCAATTCTGGGTATGATAATTAGCTTTGCGGTTCTCCTCGGTTTTATAGTTCCGCAAATATTAAAAGGTCATGATCCCCTTCTAATAAGCGTTATTGGAAGCATCGTAATTATGCTTACTACAATATTCCTAGCCCATGGAATAAGTAAAAAAACTACAAGTGCAGTAATATCTACTTTTATCTCCCTTACTATTACAGGAATTTTAGGTATTTTATTCGTTAAAGGATTTCATCTCACAGGACTTGGAGATGAAAATAATGTTTTCCTTCAGATAGGAAGTCTGAAAATAAACTCGCAGGGACTTCTACTGGGGGGAATAATTATTGGAGCATTGGGAGTACTTGATGATGTCACAACAGCACAATCCGCAGCTATATTTGAACTTCATAAATTAGATAAAAAACTTTCAGTAACTGACCTGTTTTCCAAAGGTTACAGCATTGGTCGAGAACATATAGCTTCCGTAGTAAATACATTAATCTTAGCTTATGCTGGAGCCTCGCTTGGATTATTCGTAATGTTTGTATTTAATCCTACCAATACACCTCTTTGGGTTATGTTAAATACTGATATGATTGCCGAGGAAATTGTCAGAGCTGTAGCGGGTAGCACAGGATTAATATTAGCAGTTCCAATAACAACAATTATTGCTTCTTATATTGCAAAAAGAACTACTTAACAATCTGAAAATCTTCAAGATCTTGATCAGGCAATTCTTCAGTTTCAATATTTTTAACCTGAGCTAAAAATGGACCTTTCCTACAGTTTTCTATCATCAAATCGAGATTTTGCTTACTTCCAACGAATATTGCCTCGACTCTTCTGTCAGGTAAATTTTTTACCCAACCTTTAATATTTAGCTTATTTGCTTTTGATTTAACAAATTGCCTAAAACCAACACCCTGAACTGAACCCTCTATTAGTACATGAATCATCGAAGTAATTTTAGAAAAACGAACCAGCGTAAGCAAGAAGCAAGTTTCTGAGAAATCTTCCAATTAAAACATATATAAAAAACTTAATCGGCGAATAAGAAAAGACTCCCGCAAAGATTCCTACAGCATCAAATAGCGGATTCGGAATGAAGGAAAATACAATTATAAATAGCGCTCCAAATCTATGAAATGTTTGCTTGAAAAATTTATACCAGAATGATGATTTCTTTAAGAAAATTTCTTTTCCGGAATGACCCAAAAGAAAACCTACCATATCCCCTATCGCGGATCCAAGTGCGGAAACAACTGCTACAGAAAGAGGATTAAATAAGAATCCTCCAGCAACTACAGAGGCTATGGCTGGAGCTGGAAGAAAAAGAGTTGCAGAGCCTATCACATTTACCAAGAAAATTCCCAACAACCCTAGTGAGGAAAAATGAGAAAGCTCATCACGAAAATAAAAAGAAACACCAATTAAAGCAAGTGAAATTAGAAGCATTAAAAGGTAATCAAGTTTTAAATGTTGGGGACCTTTATTTTTCGTCACTAAAAATATTGTAGTGGATTTTATTTCAATTTATCAAACTTTCGGAGTTTCGGCAGATTTTTTAACAGCTTCTTTTAATTCCTTTAGCTTCCACATAAAGAGAGCTCCCCTATTCTTCGCATTTGAATCAACTGCGAATGTAAAAGCTTTTTCCAAAAGCGGACGAGGATGGGTCTTTGCAAGTTTTATAAACAAACCGCGATGCTTATAGTCATTTAACTCTTCAGCTAAATACATACCATAAGCTTGAAATTCACGAGAAATATGCTTATCAACCTTAGGATCATACTTCTCTAAAATGGAACCAATTTTTTTCATTTCGTATTAAATTGGTTTTGGGCGGATTCCAAACCCTTTTCTAGGGCAGTAATTATAGCCTTGGAGCCTTTTTTAATCATCACTCTCGCTTTAGATGCTTCTCCACCGCGAAATCCATCAAGAACGTATTCTGGTCCATTTATATGCTGCTTATCCATTCCATCCTTATTTTTAGCGAGCCCTATTCCCAACCTAAATCTCCAAAACTTATCATTTTTTATATTTTCCAGAATTGAATCAAGACCATGATGCCCCGCAGTTCCTCCGCCAAATCTTATCTTTAAAAATCCTAATGGCAAATCCAATTCATCATGAACTACCCAAATATCAATAGGCTTGATTTTGTAATATTTTGCGATTAATCCAACTGCCATTCCTGAATTATTCATATAGGTTAAGGGCTTGGCTAAAATTACCTTTTCTACTTCCCCACTTTTGTTTTGGTAATCTAGTGTATAGATATCGCTTTTTAATTTATTTTCCGTAGTCCAGTTGGATTTATTTACAGGCTCAAGATCTTTAAGGAGATGATCTAAGACCATAAAGCCTACATTGTGGCGGGTGGATTCATATTTACTGCCTGGATTGCCTAAGCCTACAATCAATTTCATTAAGTATGATTAATTATACCACGACTTATCTATAGTGATTTTTCACTTGGAATAATGGGTAAAAAATAAGAAATCCAAGTATTACCGATGGGTTAAAGGAAATGGCAGCGGCTATTATCCAAAGAATCTGACTCCAAAAAAGAAGTCTCCATCCTCTTTGCTGACCTGCCTTTAAAGGTGGGTATGCAAAAATCATAATTATTCCCTGTGCGATTCCCAAAACGCTTCTAATTAAAAGCTGCTGGATTATTTGAGGTCCACCTAAAGTAAATGAACTAATAACTGCTGAGCCTAGAAAATCCATAACTGATGCGATTGTTATTAAAATTCCAAAAATTATCGTAAAGAAAGGAACAATTCTTACGATAAAAGCTTTAAGCTCTGGATTTAATGAAGGTAATTTGGAATACGCTTTTTCAAACCAACCGATAATATCAATTTTCACTCTAAATTTATTCTATAGAAGAACTTTCTTTTTTTCAATTAACTAAAACAAAACTTCCTGCTCAACCTTCTCTATATCCCTCTCTTTATCTTTTTCTATCTTTACAATTCCAAACTGCCCATCAAAACCAGGAGAAATAAAAATATTTCCACTTCTAACCTTTTCAATCGCTCTTGCAAGATCCTCTCCCCCAACTTTGGCAATTTCACTGATTGGAGTCTTTAGCAAAACTTCAAATTCAGATTCGAATTTATCAGTGAGTAGGTCAAAAATTGGCTTCACTTTTATGCTAGTGACAGGAACCTCTAAGCTCTCTGCTATTACTTCATTTAATGGAACCAATTTAGCGAATGGAGGATGATTCTTGTCTGGATCCAAAATCCATTTAACTCCACTTTTCCCAGATTGCTCTTTTACAAGCTCTTCGCTTTTAGCTAAAGCCTCAACTCTTTCCATCACTCCAACAGTCAGTCCCTTTCCGCAATTTGGGCAAATCTTTCCTTTTTTCTTTGTATCTTCCGGCGAATAGACTACGCTGCAGTTCCTATGCCCAGTAAAGTGATACTTTCCTTCTTCCGGATAAAATTCAATCGTATAGGAGATTCTATTCTCGCCGCCTTTTCTCATAATTGATTTTTTGATATTAGAAAATGTAAGACTTGTGAGCTCAAAGACTGTACTTTCCCGCCCCATTTTTATTGGTGAATGAGAATCTGAAAAAGATAAAATTGATCTCCCTTTAAGCTCTGGAATTCTCCAATTCATTGCGGGGTCTGAAGACAAACCGGTTTCAATTCCATAAATGTATTTGGAGTAGTCTCCAAAACATTCTTCTATAGAATCAAATCCAGACATAGATCCATAAAGAGAAAACCACGGAGTCCATACGTGACAAGGAATCATAAAACTTCGCTCATCAATTCCCATTATCATTTCAAGTAAATTTCGGGGTGAAAGTCCTACTATTGGTCTCCCATCTGCGTTTAAATTCGCTCCTCTTTTTACCAACTCCTGATTCATCTTTTCTGCAACTTCAATAGATGGCGCGAATAACAAACTATGAATTCTTCGCGCTTTCCCACCCTGAGAATAAATGGAAGAAACTTCAACACTTAAAATAAATTTTGGATCTAATTTATTTGTGCTTGATTTCAATTTATAAATTCCCTTATCTTCTTCTTCTAACTCCTGCTTTATTTCTCTAAACCATAATGGATGCGTCCAATCACTTGTAGTTAAAAGTCCTAAACCTTTTTGCCTGGCATATTGCATCATCGTCGGAAGAACCATATGCTGGGAAACCGCCCTTGAATATTTGGAGTGAATATGAAGATCCGCTAAAACCTGCACAAGGCAATTATACAGATTTGACAACTTAAACATAAGATGTTTAAATGTACAAATGGCTGAAGGTGAAGGATTAATAAGTAGAGTTTTACATAGACTGGGTAGTAAGCCATCCTCACTTGATCAACAAGCAC
>CAZBFH010000029.1:1294-12254 GCA_964491185.1 uncultured Gammaproteobacteria bacterium | reverse complement strand
GGTAAAATTGATTGACCTGCGATTATTCTTAAAATATCTTTATAAGAAACTAAAGCTAAGAATGATAAAAGCAAAACCAAACCTACCAAATGTGCATATGCTTCAAATCTCGCATTAACTTTCTTTCTTGTAACTGCTTCTATTAAAATAAAGAACAATCTTCCTCCATCAAGCGCTGGAATTGGCAATACATTTAGCACTGCAAGACTTAGACTTAATGTATAAACTAGTGCGAGAACAGCTGCGGGCCCAACTCTTACAAATTCTCCAGTGAGTTGTGCCATTCCAATTGGACCTGCTACTCCTTGAGGAACAGTAAACCGAGTTATAATTTCAACCACTACAGTTTTAAATCCTACGACTACCTGCCATGAATCCTTAACTGCTTGTTTTGTGCCTTCGATCAAACTTTGTGGGAACGGATATTTTCTAACATCTACACTCTGAGAGATTGCAATTCCCATAGGCCCTTCTCCTTCCGGAGAATCTTTTCTTGGGGTTACTTTTATAGCTTCAATCGTATCTACTCTTTTTTCACCTGTTCCAGTTGAACGCATTACAGTAATCATTAATTCCTCGCCTAGATTTTTTCTAGCTTCCGTAACTAAAGTCTGCGTATCTTTAATCTCTAAATTTCCGATTTTTTGGACTATATCTCCCTTTTTTAATCCCGCTTTCTCAGCGGGAGAATTCTTAGCAATTTCAGTTAGTGTTACTGTAGTCCCAGGAGTTGGAATTCCATCAGTTGTGAATAAATATGTGACAATAGCGATTGCGAGAATAAAATTCATCGTCACTCCTGCAATTACAACTAAAACTCTTTGATAAATTGGTTTTGCAAAAAAAGCACGATCAAGATCCTTTGTAACTTTTGCTCCTTTGCTTATTTTTCCCGCTCCAGCCTCATCTTCTCCATAAAGTTTTACAAATCCACCGATTGGAAGAAGATTAATTGAGTAAAGCGTCTCCCCTATTTTCTTCCCCCAGACACGAGGTGGAAATCCAAATCCAAACTCTTCTACTTTTATTCCAAATTTTCTTGCAACCAGATAATGGCCTAGTTCGTGAATCAGAACCAAAACTGAAAGCATTACTATGAAGACGATTATCGTGAGGATCATTTAATAAAGTATACCAAAAACCAGAGGTTAAATCTGCATTAATTCTTCTTCTTTTTTCTTTCCCAAAGCGTCAATTTCAGCTACAAAATCATCAGTTGCACGTTGCACCTCTTTTTCAAGCCTATCATTTTCATCCTCTGGAAGATCTCCCTTTTTAAGATCATTTATTGCTTCGTGTCTGAGCTGGCGAAGCATAACTCGTCCGTTCTCTAGCTTTTGATTCATAAGATGAATTAATTCTTGTCTTCTTTCTTCAGAAAGCGGTGGAATAGAAATTCTCAAGATCTGCCCATCAGAAGAAGGATTTAGCCCAGCACCTGATTCCATAATTCCCTTTCTTATATCTTCGATAATCGAGGCGTCAAATGGAGTTAAAACCAAAGTCTGTGCGTCTTGAGCATTAACCGTAGCGACTTCCATAACTCGAAGTTTAGTAGTGCCGTTATAAACAGAAACAACAATATTTTCTACAAGAGATGGAGCTGCTTTTCCGGTTCTAATAGTGGCTATATCCCCTCGAAGAATATCAAGAGCTTTTCTCATTTGCTCGCGTGTGTTAGCGATTAAATTTGGATCCATTATAATTCTATTCTACTAAATTCTCTCACCTTTATGTTCTCTCCAGTTTTTCCAATTGTAGTTTTAACTAAATCTTCAATTTTCAGTTTTGGATCTCTGATATATTCTTGGGATAAAAGTTCTTCTACGTCTTTTGGATTCATTGCTGAAATCTGCATTGCAATTTCATGAGCTAAATCTTTAAACTCTTGAGTTCTAGCTACAAAATCCGTTTCACAAAGAAGCGCAACAATTACTCCAATTTTTCCGTTTCCATGAATATATGACTCAACTATTCCTTGTGAAGTTTCGCGATCGGCTTTTTTCTCAGCTATTTCTGCTCCTCTTTTTCTGAGCCATTCAATTGCTTTTTTATAATCGCCATCTGCTTCCTCTAATGCTTTTCTGCAGTCTGCGATTGAGGCGGAGGTTTCTTCTCTAATTTGTTTTAATAGTTCAATATCGATTGCCATATTTATGAGTTATGAATAGTGAATCAAGAATTATGATTACTTTTTTACAGCTTTCACCTTTGTAGCTGCTTTTTTTACCTTGGCAGGCTTTTCTTGATTCTTGATTCCTGCATCTTGATTCTTTTCTGGAGCTTTCTTTGCTTCTTTTGCAGCTTCTTCTTTTAGAGCTTCTGCTACTAATTCTTGTGCTGATGCACCAGAAGAAGATTTTTTAACTTCTGATTTTTTTTCTTCTTTTGGTTTTTCTTCCTTAATAGAATTTTTTCCCTCAGCCCATGCGTCCATTAAATATCCAATGATAAGCTCTAGGCTTCCAACGGCATCGTCATTTGCTGGAATTGCATAATCAACTAGTGCTGGGTCAGCATTCGTGTCTGTAATCGCGACACTTGGAACATTCATTCTAAGCGCTTCTCTTACTGCCAAATCTTCAAGTCTTGAGTCAATTATGAAAAGTGCATCTGGCCTTCTTGTCATCTCAAAAACTCCACCATAGAATCCGTTTAGTTTTTCTCTTTCTTTTCCCCATCCACCAATTTCTTTTTTTGTATAACCTTCTTGAGCCGATGGAGTTGCTAAGTTGTGAGTTAAATCAATAAGTTTTTTAAAGTTTTTAGAAACTTCTTGGAAGTTAGTTAAAAGCCCACCAATCCATTTATTTGTAACGTAGTAAAGCCCAGAATCTCCTCTAATTTGTCCTTTTGCTCTTTCTATTTCTTTAATAAGAACTTCATGACTTTGTCTTTTTGTTCCTACGATTAAAAGTGTAGACCCTGGATTTTTTCCCAGATTTTTTAAATATTTTGCTGCTTCTTCAAGACCTTCTTTTGTTTTTGCAAGATCAATGATATGAATTCCGTCCCTGGCTTCGAAAATAAAATCCCTAGCTTTAGGATTTGAGCGCGTAACTTGGTGACCAAAATGGCACCCTGCTTCAAGAAGTTGTTCTAATGTAATATCTTTCATATTTATTGCTCTTAAACCGCCATTCAGATCGAAGTTGTCTCCAGAGCAAATATCTGAATGTGAGTGATTGAGGTATTATACAATTTCAGGCTAGTTTTTGCAACGGTGTTTCTGTGGCATTCCCATTCTGATGAAGAATATTACCAAAGAATTCTCGCCATGAAGGCTGTTGCAAGCTTAAAAGAACAAATTCTCTTATAGGCAACGGTTTTTCTTCTCCGATGGAAGCCACCAATCTGTGAGTTACTTCAAGATGACTCCTATCATAACGGAGAGGAATTTCTACACCTTCAAGTAAAGGTACTTCTGGAACATGAGGAACTGAATGTCTAAATGATACTAATGATTTTGCTCGTTCAGGAAGATTATTATACCTAGGCACCCTAAGCCTGTGAATCCTACCAACTCCATCCCAACTGTGCTCTTTATTTACGCTTGCCATATTCGTAATTCTCTATTTAGGGCAAAGGGTACTTCTTCATTAAGGATTTTACTTCGGCGCCAATTCCTAAAAGTTTTTTATTTTTCCAAACTTTCGCCTTATATTCTTTCCAGTATTCTTTTCTTTCTTCCTTGTCTGCTGGAAGATTTTTTCCTACGACTTCCTCAATCGCATCGTTCATCCACTTAGCAACTTTTAACATATCTTTTTCCTTAAGTCCGCGAGTAGTTATCGCTGGTGTACCAAGTCTAATTCCGGCAGGATAAAATGGTGGACTTGGATCGAAAGGCACACCGTTTTTATTTAGAACTATCCCTGCTACCTCAAGAGCTATCGCCGCTGTTGCGCCATCTACATTTTTATTTCGTAAATCAATGAGAATTAGATGGTTATCTGATCCTCCACTTACCAGGTCAAATCCATAACCATTTAATTCTTTCGCAAGAGCTTTTGAGTTGTCGACAATCTGCTGGGAATATTTTTTAAATGATGCGGTGGATGCTTCTTTGAGTGCCACAGCTATGGCCGCTGTTTGATTATCATGAGGTCCTCCCTGCAAACCTGGAATAATCGCAGAATCAATCTTTTTTCCTAACTCTGGGTCTTTTTTAAGTCCTTTATTTGTTACCATAATTATGGCCCCTCGAGGACCGCGCAAAGTCTTATGAGTAGTAGTTGTAACAATATGCGCATGATTAACTGGACTTGGATGGACTCCCGCAGCAACTAATCCTGCGATGTGAGAAATATCTGCCAATAAATATGCTCCAACTGCTTCTGCTACTTCAGCAAACTTCTTAAATTCGATTATTCTAGGATATGCTGTAAATCCACATATGATTAATTTTGGTTTTTCTTTCTTGGCAAGTTTTAGAATTGCGTCAAAATCAAATTTTCCATTTTTATCTAATTCATACTGGACTGCTCTAAAAAAAGTAGAAGAAAAGGTTTTAGGTGCTCCGTGAGTCAAGTGTCCTCCGAACGAAAGAGACAAACCCATAAGTGTGTCTCCTGGTTTTAGAACTGCCATCTGAACTGCCGAATTAGCAGGTGCGCCAGATAATGCTTGGACATTTGCAAATGGAACGCCGAAAATTTTTTTTGCGCGATCAATAGCTAGTTGCTCTACTTCATCAGCGACAGCGTTTCCCTGATAATATCTTTTTTTAGGATAACCTTCAGAATATTTATTGTTAAGAACTGTTCCTAAAGCTTCAAGAACTGAGGAGGATGTGTAATTTTCTGAGGGGATCATTTCCAGGACTTCTAACTGTCTTTTTTCTTCGTCTTTAACTAAATTGAAAATTTGAGGGTCAGTTTTCTTTAAATTTGTCATCAAACTAAAGCGAGTATACAAAGGAGTTTTGACTATTGCAACAGGCAAATTTACTATTCCCATTCCATTGTTGCGGGGGGTTTCGAAGTTATATCGTAGACTACTCTAGAGATATTTGGAACTTCATTTACTATTCGGGAGGCAATTTTTTCAAGAACTGGAAAGGGAATTCGCGCGATTTCTGCAGTCATTCTATCTTTAGAATTTACAATTCTAACTGCCACCACTTCCCCATAAAATCTACCATCCCCTTTTACTGCAGTAGAATTTGTTCCAGTCATAATACTCCAACACTGAAATATTTTCTTGTACCACCCAGATTTTCGAAGTTCATCAACTACTATCATATCTGCTTGAACCTGCTGAGCTAGCCTTTCCTTGGTTACTTCACCAACAATCCTCACTGCGTGTCCAGGACCTGGAAACGGCTGCTGATATACCATGTCACGAGGAAGTCCAATCTTTACCCCAATCTCTCTAACTTGATCCGTGTAATAAAACCTAAGAGGCTCGAGTAACTTTAATTTCATGTCTTTAGGAAGCCCACCTACATTATGATGAGATTTAATTCTTGCCGAAAGTTTTGTCCCCTGAGAATGAATGAAATCTGCATATGTTGTACCTTGAAGAAGAAAAATCGCATCTTTGTGTTTTTTCATTTCTTTTTCAAAAAGCTCTATGTATAACTTCCCAACTGCTTTTCTTTTTTCCTCAGGATCTGTTAATCCTTTAAGGCGCGCCAAAAACAAATCACGAGCTGAAATTATCTCAACAGGAACTCCTAAGACTTTTGGGAAATCTTTTTCAATTCTGCCAATTGTTTCCTCTCTCATCAAGCCACTGTCTACGAAAAATGGGATAAAGTTTTTCCCAATGGCTTTCGCAACAAGTGCTCCAGCTACAGCAGAATCAGTTCCGCCAGAAAAAGCACCAATTACTTTTTTATTTCCCACTTTTTCTTTTATTTCTTCTATGATCTGAACTACGTCAAGTTTTTGAGGTGACAAACCTAAATTGCAAACTCTGGTCGCAAAGTTCTTAAGCATTTCAGATCCTTTTTCTGTATGATGTGCCTCTGGATGAAATTGAACTCCATAAAACTTTTTCTTAGGATTCTCTACTGCTGCAAATTTTACCGTTTCGGTTTTTGCTGAAGAAATAAACCCCAAGGGCATTTTTTTAACCGTGTCCCCATGTGATTCAATTACTTTTGTAAAATTTGGAAGTCCATAAAATAATGAATCAAATCCTGAAATAGTTAAAATCGTCGGACCGTACTCTTTATTTCCTGATTCTACTTCTCCACCAAGAAGATGTGCCATAAGTTGCCAACCATAGCAAATTCCTAAGATTGGAATTCCAATTTCAAATATTTTTGCATCAATTGTTGGAGCCGAAGTTTCATAAACTGATGCTGGGCCACCAGAAAAAATAAGACCCGCAGGTTTTTGCTTTAAAGTAGTTTTTACTGCATTTTCAGGATCAATTAAGTGAGAGTCAATTCCAAGATCCTTTAGACGCCGAGTTATGAGGTGGGCGGTTTGTCCGCCGAAGTCTACAACAAATATTTTTTTATTATTGGTAGTTTTGTCCTGCATTTGTAATCAAAACGTCATGTGGATGAGATTCTGAGAGAGAAGCGTGAGTTATTTGTGTAAACTTTGCCGTCTTAACTAATTCTGGAAGATTTTTTGCTCCAACGTAATACATTCCAGATTTAATTCCTCCAATTGCTTGATCGACTATTTCCTTAAGAGCTCCCTTAACAGGCACCAAACCCTCAACCCCCTCTGCTACCAAAACTCTATCCTTGTAGCTTTTACCATGAAATTCTCCTTCTGATTTAATCTTAGCTCCCTTTTGCATAGCCGCAATTGAGCCCATTCCCCTGTACTCTTTAAATTTATAAATATGTTTCTTTGCGTGAATCTCAACCGTTGCACAAGATCCACCACAAGTTGTAATACTTTTAAATCTAGCAGGAACCTCAGATGATAGTAATTTATGAATTACACCAGGTGCTTCTTCTGCTGAAGCAAAATAACTTCCCATCATTACACAGCTAGCACCAAGCGCTAATGCTTTTACCATGTCTCCTGAATATTTAATTCCTCCATCAGCGATAACCGAAACTCCATATTTCTTAGCAACTTTTACAGTTTCCATTATTGCAGTAACTTGAGGAACTCCCATTCCCGAGATAACTCTTGTTGTGCAAATTGCTCCTGGCCCCATTCCAACACGTAGCCCTGTTGCCCCAGCTAAAATTAGCGCTTTTGCTCCTTCTCCTGTTGCGATATTTCCAGCTATAATTTCTGCTTTTTTATATTTTTTTCTGATAAATTTAGTAGCGCTTATTACCTGATCACTATATCCATGCGCGCTATCTACAACTAAAACTGTAACTCCAATTTTCATAAGCGCTTCTACTCTTTCTTCAAATCCAACTCCAGCTCCTACGGCTGCGCCTACTTTTAAACCAGCTTTCAAAACCTTGGCCACTTCTTTAACCTGATTTTCAATTGTAAGATTCCTGTGGATTATTCCAATTCCTCCTAATCTTGCGAGTTCAATTGCAAGATCAGATTCTGTAACTGTATCCATAGGTGAAGAAACTAGAGGTAAATCTAGAGTAATGTTTTTTGTGATTTTTGTGGAAAGCTCAATGTCAGAACGAGAAAATCCCGCATATCCAGGAACTAATAAAATGTCGTCAAAAGTGAGGCTTGTTGGGAAAGAAGTTTTTTGGTGGTCCATAATTAATAATACTATGGGGGAATTATTTTGTCAATAAGGGATAATCATGGTAAAATGCGCGCATTATGCCAAGGGAAACTACTCTGGGCAATCCTCGAAGAGAACCTGAGCCACAGCCAGATTCCGTTATCATTGGGGTGACAACAAGCCCAAGAAGACAACATTATTTAAGATCGCTTGCGGTTTTCTCTCACCATCAAGTTATGTTTGCAAAAGGACCAAACCCCGAACTTGATCATCCAGATATGTTTCAGGTAGCAAAACATAAAGTTGATTTTGTTCTAGATCCTGAAAACCCAGAAAATAAAGTCGAAGCTTTTTCAAGCGGATCAGGGAACTTCGTAATTGCAGCTGATGTTAGAACAAGACCTTTAGTGCTCCACGGTTCGGACGTTAATCAAAGACTAGTACCAGATAGACCACCCTCCGCAATAAGCTTAGGAAAACCAGAAAGTCTTGAAGATGTCAGGAGAACTCTTGTAAAGATGGATCGGGCTATAAAAGAAGGAAAAGACGGTTATTATGAAATTGAAACAGGAACTTACCTAAGAGCACGCGGCGGACTAATAAATGGGACACATGATTCGGTTACAGCAGTTCTTGATACAGATTTAATAAGACATTTTTCGACTCCAAAAGGATTCACGCAGTACGTAGAGGGTTTTTATAGATTTTACTCCACTGAAGACACTCAGCATCTTGGAATTCCAAAATTAACAGATGTCGCGGGTGGACTTTCACTTGGAACATTATTAAAACTTGGGGCCATTAAATATCTTGATGGCATAAGTAGAGATGATCCTAGATTTAGAACTGCAGTAAAAATGGCGCTAAATAAAGCCTTATTTGGATTCAACCCCGGTGTTATGAAGCAGATTTCACCAGATATTCAGAGATTTATTGATTCTTATCCACTCCTTGAAGCAGCAACTGAAATTGCACTTGCAAAAGCCGCTTAACTCTTTGTGAGATCTAAAAAGGTGAATCGATAATCATTTGACTCCCCTTCTTCTCTAAACAGCTCTTTATCATATCTAGAATAATCAGGGAAAAATGTGTCTGCGTTATAGTCTCCTTCTACAACTGTGAGATGCAAAACATCCACTAAATCTTTTTCGACTGCTTCTGTAAATATCTGCCCCCCACCAAAGATAATTATTTCGTCATTTCCAGGTGCTGATTTAGCAGCTTCAATTCCATCTTCAAGAGACGCGACAATTACATCTGGCTGATAAGCTAAACCTTTCAAGCTATTTGCGTCTCGTGTCACAACTATGCTTGTTCTTCCAGGAAGCTTTCTCCCTATCGACTCGAAAGTTTTTCTGCCCATAACCAATGGGTGGCCTGTTGTAATCTTCTTCATCCTTTCAAAATCCTGCGGAATTTTAAACAAAAGATCATTGTTTTTTCCAAGTCCCCTTTTAGAATCAATCGCAGCAATAATACTTATCATATTTACAAATTAAGTTTCAACTATTATATTATACAGCGAAAGAGGTAAATAAATTCAATATTAAAGAGGGCTTAACCCCAATTCCCATACCATATAATCCAAGTAGAAATCATGGAACGATAGAACCTGATCATGTTTTTGAGGCACCAGAACTTGGCGCAAACTGTGAATCCACAGCATATGCAATAGCAAAGTATTTGGGCAAAGAACCTCCCCCAGCTGGAATGAGATCATCCGATTTTTTTGAAGATACCGAACATAGCACGCCGGTAGAACTTGATGCTGTAGAAACAGGAGACATAATCGGTCTTCAATATGCTCATAGACAAACTCTTTGGGCAACACACATTACACTCGCCTGGCAAAGAGAAAGTGGACTTTATGTAGTTCATAACGCACTTTATACAGGAAGACTTACAGTTCAGCCTTTAGAAGAAGCGAGAAAGCATCCAGCGCATGAAAGGATTGCAGGAGTTAAAAGATTAAGAGATAATCCAGCAAATAGAGATCCTATGAAACTTATACAGATGGGCCTTGGACAATTACTATCTCACGCAGCATGAAAGTTACACCTATAAAAACTAAAAAAATAGAAGTTGGAGATAAACTTTTCGAGATTTTCGATGAGTTTTTGCCTAAATTAAAAGACAAAACTGTAATTGCAGTTTCTTCAAAAATTGTAGGAATCTGTGAAGGCCGAGTTGATCCTGATGAATCCGATAAACACCGGGATGAATTAGCTATAAAAGAAGCGGAATTTTATATCCCAACAAAGCTTAGTAGATATAATTTTATGATTTCTATTAACAACAACGTGTTGGTCGCAAGAGCAGGAATCGATCACTCAAACGGTCATGGAAATCTTGTGCTTTGGCCAAAAGATCCACAAAAAAGCGTTAATCAAATAAGAGAATACCTAGTAAAAAAACATGGGATAAAAAATGTTGGAGTAATTCTTACTGATAGTCATCTTTCCCCACTTCGTTGGGGCGTAACAGGCGTATCAATTGCTCATTCCGGTTTTGAAACATTAATCGACTATGTTGGAAAACCTGATATTTACGGTAGACCTCTGTTAGTAGAAAAATCAAATGTTCCTGACTCACTCGCAACTGCTGCCGTTATTGAGATGGGCGAAGGAAATGAACAACAACCTATTGCTATAATTGAAGATGCTAAATTCGTAAAATTCCAACAGAGGAATCCAAACAAAAAAGAACTTAAAACACTTAAGATCAGTGTCGAAGATGATGTTTTCGCACCTTTTTTAACAGCAGCAAAGTGGCAAAAAGGCGGCCCAATTGACAAAAAAGGCTTATAGCCATATAATCCTCCCTTATGAGAAGAGGCCCAGACACAATCGAAAGACCAGGACTTTACCCTCGCATGGCTGACACCAGAACTATGGGTGAATTAATAGAAACTTATACTAACTCAGCTAGATATGTCTCATCGCCTAATGGACTAAGAAGTTTCCGAAGTCATCGAACCTTATTGTCTAGAAGCGTAGATGCTTTTGTTCCAGTAGCACAAGCTCTTGCACATGGCGCAAATCCTGTCTTATCAGTACCGTTCGAAGATATACAGACTGCATTAGGCCGAGAGTCTATAACTCAAGGCGCCACCACGCTAGAGCAAAAAGCGGTAGCAATTGGCAACTGGGCAGAAGCCCAGGGTCATGTTGCAATAAGAAATGAAGCGCTTAGACTTACAACAGGTGAAGATTTATATGACTTTCTTTATAATAACGCATTAGCAAACATGAAGGATTCAGACAAAAAAGCAATAAAACATCCTACTGTATATCGCTCTTCAATCACCGACTGGACAAAAAGATCTTTTATGCCAAGAATT
>CAZBFH010000029.1:0-1284 GCA_964491185.1 uncultured Gammaproteobacteria bacterium | reverse complement strand
AAACTGATTTAGGCAGTAAAGCCTTAATATTTGGAGAGCAAAGATATATTAGAATTACCGACCTCTTAGCACAAGGAGAAAAACCAGAATTTAGCGTAAACATAGTAAGAAATAGGCATGGAAGAGCTCTTTACAGAGAGGGTGCAACTTTTAGCGCGACAGGGACAGTTGATTCTTCATTTGCTGCAAGAGACGCAATACTCGATCAGGGAAAAAGATTATTCGGAATAAAATAACTGCTTACTTCTTCTTTCCTTGATAGAATCCGCCGGCTACTGTGAGCTCGGCTTTTATTGATGGATGAGGCTCATACCCCACTAATTCCACCATTTCGGGCTTAAAATCATCAAGCTTAGAAATTTTTCCGTTAATTTTAACTTTTGGAAATGCCTTAGGTTTTCTTTTTATTTCTTCTTTTACTTGCTCCAAATGATTTTCATAAATATGAATATCTCCATACATGTGTATAAATTTGCCAGGTTTAAGGCCCATAACCTTTGCGAGCACTATACAAAGAAGTGAATAGCTAGCTATATTAAATGGCACACCCAGGAAATAATCACAGCTTCTTTGATAAAGAATTAGATCTAACTTTCCATTTCTGTTACTCACCTGATACATGTTATGGCAAATTGGAAATCTGGAAGCGTCCTCCTTATCTGCCATTGTATAAAGATATTCAGGATTCCAAGAATTAACTATCAAATTGTGCGCATTTGGATCTGCCTTAACTTCATCCACTATCCACTGAAGCTGATCTACTGTCTTTCCTTTTTTTCTAGTCGGCCATTTTCTCCACATTTCTCCATAAATTCTAGGAAGCTTGCCGTGAAGCTTGGAAAACTTCGCATCAGTCTTAATTTTTTCTATAAATTCATCCTTAGTGATTTTAGACTTAGGATTTTTTTCCATATAAATTTTATAAGGATAATCGTCCCAGATATGCGTATTATGATCGACTAAATATTTGATGTTAGTTTGACCTGAAAAAAACCAATAAAGTTCTTGAATTACTCCATTCCAGTAAACTCTTTTCGTGGTCAAAAGCGGAAATTCTTTCTCTAAATCATATTCAGATTTGCGGCCGAATAAAGAATAAGTGACTACTCCTGTTCCGCGGTCTACCTGTTTGATTCCATCCTTGAGAATTTCACGTCCAATTTCGAGGTATTGATATTCGGGGTGCTTCTTTCCTGCCATGTGTTAATTTATAAGCTTTTGGGAGTTAATTTTCAACCCGATAAAACTGTATCAAACTTGTTTTTCGCGTTTGGTTGCGCTAAC
>CAZBFH010000028.1:0-12620 GCA_964491185.1 uncultured Gammaproteobacteria bacterium | reverse complement strand
AGTTTATCCGCTGCCGCAGCACTTGACCGATTATCCTGATTTTTTCTTACGGCTAATAGAAGAAGAGGTAGAGCTATCAACATTATCACTATTATTGATAGGGATAATATTTTATTTTTATTCATTTTTTTGTCCTAGCTTTCATGATCTGGTTGTATTTCAATTATTTCCAGAAGAATTTATGCTCCCATTTCCGCCTGCATCATAGTAAAAAGATCCAGATGAAAGATTTCCGGTATTGTTTTGTAAAACTGGACTACTAACATTTCTTAATGAAACTGGATATGGAGGAGAGGCTTTCGCATTTTTAGTAACGTTATTTCTTACTATAAATGTACCTGTTTTAGCAGGTGCACTATCAAAGTCAATTGATAATGCAGCAAAATTATTAGATTTACTAACTCCATTAATAGTATTTCCCTCAATAGTTATATTTGCATAAGTACCTACGTTTGCATCTTCAGCAAGGTAGCCTGAGTAAATGGTGGACCATCCATAATCACCTACAACATTACTTCTCATAATTGCTCCGTTTGCGCCTTGATTACTGTAATTTGGTTCAAAATCCCAAACATCTAGTGCAATATCTGAAAATGAATTATTTTCTATTGTTACATTATTTGCGGCAATCCAAGCAACTCCCATCCTTCCATTTCTTTTAACAGTCGAATTATGCATCCAAATATTTTCAGACCAAGCACCAGATCCATTTGAGTAATCAGACATATAAAGTCCGTCTCCATTTAAATTATCAAATGTTACATTTGCAATCTCGATATTTGTCCCGCCATATGATATAACACCCATTTGGTACTCACGAGACGAGCTGTAAGCATTAACTGTTGCAGGGGAAGGATTACTGCCGTAACCATTAATATTTTTAATTATTATATGGTCAGCCTGAGATACATTAAATATGCTATCTGAAGGTGTTCCTCCTCCCGTTTCTTTTATTGTAGCGCCGTTTGTATTTCCATAAGTAGTTGGAGTGCCTGAGCCATCTATTGTGATATATTTTTTACCTTTAAAGCTTAATCCAGGGTTAACCTGATACGTTTTCCCTGCAGGAAAAATTATAATTGAAGGATTTGTACTTGATCCATTCGGGACACTATTTATAAAACTTTGAAGTGCGCTAACTACATTTGTATTTCCTGTTCCATCTATGCTTTGGGGAACGTTGTAAATAGTTCCAGCTTGAGGAACTGAGGTAGGTATCGGTGTATTAATTTGAGAAGGAATATTTGTAGGATTTGAACTAATGCCTGCATACGCTCCTATGTCTTCAAATCCACCTCCCGCGGTAGGTTTTAAAAAGCTAGAATTAGCAGGATCCGTGCTTATAAATGCAGGTGTTCCTGATCTTTGCCATGAGTTATTTGATTGAATTCCATTCGGATAAGCATTTCCTGTTATGTTATTTATCGCAATACTGTTTGAGATTTTTGTTGTAGCGTACCCTACGATACCATAGTCTCCATTGTTCCATGAGGTAACATTTGAAATTTCGATATTTACACCTGAATTAGCATCAAATCCTGTGACTTTATTTTTATAAGCAATTGAGTGATCTATTTTAGTAGAATTGTTTGGAATTGGTCCTCCAAGTTTAAATCCGTTACCATCTCCTCCGCCAATTCCATTTGCAGTAGTAATGCTTTTTGAAATAATAGTATTTGTTGAGGTCCAAGCGTCCATTCCGTCATCGGAATTTCTGGCTGCAATAGAATTTATAATTTTATTTCCATCACCTGAAGAAATACAAATACCATCTGCGTTGCCACCATTTGCATAATTTCCACCCGTAAGACCCGCGTCAGAATTATCAGAAACATCTATATTTTGAAAAATATTATTATTGCCTCCAATTACGCAAATTCCTGAATTCCTGTTATTGTGAGAACTAACGCCATCTATAGTATTATTACTTCCGGTAAAATAAAAACCTATGTCCGGCATATTTTTGATTTCAAATTTTCTAAATTTATAGTAATTTCCGCCCACTCTCATCATCCTCTCACTATTATTAGGCTGATTGCTCCCATCCCATGTAGCAGTTTCACCAGGGTAGGATTCTATTGTAATTGGGCTAGTGGATGAGCCACTCCTATCCCATCTAGTTACAGCTGTGATTGGATATGTACCTCCTCGCATGAATACAATATCTCCAGGATTTACATTTGATACAGCCGTGGCAAGTGAGCAAGGATTTGACTGTGAGCACGCAGTACCAGATCCGGTAGGGGAAACAAATTTAGTGCCTTGTGAAAGAGGGGTAGAGGTTGCAGTTTGTGGTCCAATCGTAGTATTGTTAGTTTGATTAAGGCCAAGTAAAACATAGCTTCCTCCGGAAGCTAATGAATCAGCCTTGTTTTGAGCATTTCCTCCTAAAACTCCACCTTCTGCCTCAAGTTTATCTGCTGCCGCAGCATTTGACTTTGTCTGTGTTTGATGTTTTATTGCTAAAACTAGTAAGGGGAAAGCTAGGAGTATTATTAATAGTAAAATCAATTGAATTCTTTTTCTCTTCATATATTATTTATATCTTTTATGAGATTGATTGTAAAATTATGGCATTTCGGCTATATAATCGAACCAGCTTCCATCAGTAAGACCCCAATCGCTAGTCCAAAGCATCTTCGTGCCATCAGTACTCACTACACCTTTTGGCTGAACATCGTAATTAGCATTTGTGCTTCTGTGATTTGCGAATCTTTGTATAATCTGGCTTCCATCAAGCTTAAAAGCAAATGCCTGGTTATAGCCAGTGCCAATTAGAGAGGCATAGCACCATCCTGGCCTTGCTAAATTTCTGCATGAGATATGTCCTCCGCGATTTGTTTGAAGTACAACAGTTTTTGCACCTGTATCCACTCTAGTTTTTGTTATATAGCCATTTTGACCAAGCACATAAACCATATAATCATTTCCATCGACATCGGTTTCCATATCAGCATGCTCACCTTTAGGAGCAATATCTACTAAATAATTCAAATTTAAATCATAAGTTTTAACTGGACCAACGCAAGGAGAGCTGCATGCATGATTAATGACTACATATTTTCCGTTTGGAGATATGGAAGCCCAATCGATTCCTGCTTCCCATACGCCTGTAAAAATTTTTCTAGAAATTTCTTTATTATTTTTTATATCAAAAACTATTGCTGTGTAATCTGTGCCATTTCTTCCAGACAAAACTACCATGCCATCATCACTCGAAAGATTTCCTTCCCAGGGGCCCATGCGCACTTCATCAAATCCTGGGAAAGATCTTATTAAAATATTAGTAACTGAATTTACATCCCAAACCCTGAAGTCCCCATCTCCTTCGATTACGTATATTTTATTTGGATCTGTATTTGACCAGCGATATTCACCGGTAAGTGAGGTAATATTTTTAATTACAGTATAGTTTTTACCGTCTAATATGTATTTTCCCATCATCAGCTTGCTTCCGTCCTTGTTCCAGGCTGCAACCTTGGAATAAGCATGCCTAATTGTCGTTGAACCTCCAAAACCAGATGGATCAGTAACTCTGGTGATTTTTGTATTGAAGTTGGGATCAGTAACAGGAAAAAGATAATTTGGCCTATTTAGAGGAGATGGTGTTACAGAGGTAAAAGTAGTATCAGGTGGATATTTTAAAGTTGAGGTCGGAGTAGGTGAATTATTTTGATTAAGTCTAAGTTCCAGATAATTTCCACCTGAAGCATATGTATCTGATATAGGAGTAGCATTACCGAAGATAACACCACTTTCAGCTTCTAATTTATCCGCAGCTGAAGCATTGGATCTGTTATCTTGATTTGTTTGAGCTTGATAAAGAGTAATAGGCAAAGCAATCGTAATAAATAAAATCCCTAAAGTTGCGTATTTCTTAATTAGCCGGTTTTTGGAATTGGAGTTCATTTTAGTCTCCGCTTACAACTGAAAGTTCTCGTAGGAATAGTGTATGATCATCATGATTTACTAATCCATCGTCGGATATGTCAGCTCTTGTTTTTTTTGCTGGGTCAGCACAGTTTTTTGGTGCAACGAAATCGCTGTAACAATCAAGGATTACATTGTAATCAAGAATACTTAATGTTCCATCTGCATTTGAATCTCCAGTAACAAGCGTTGCTTCAGGCATATCTATTACAGTTCCTTTTGTGACTGTAATTATTCTAGAAAGCTGTCTTCTTAGGTATTTGTCTGTTTTAATTTTAATTAAGTATCTGCCTTCTGCAACTCCCGAATCAAGAATTATAGAACCTGAGAAATATCCATTGCCTGCTCCATAGACTATGTTTCCTTGTACTGTTTTTATTAAAGTTCCAGAATCGTTATAAAGCTCAACCGTTAAAACTTTTGTTTGAGTGATTGGGTTATTATTTCCACCAATATTCGGATTCGTATTATCTCCACCTGTTCCAATTCCATGAAGTTTTACAGTGCTGAACTTAAGAACTGTCTGAAGAGGTGTAGCTGTTACAACTGGAGTAGGGGTTGGTGTAGGAATATTAGTTGGAGTTGGAGAAGGAGCGTTAGTGGGTTTGATTGTTGGCGTGGGGGTAGTTCCTCCTAAAGTTGTAAAAGTAAAATCTCCTGATATTCTTTGATTTCCGGCTTGATCTGAAGATTTAACTCTATAGTGATATAAAGTTCCAGGTGTTAAGCCTGAGATGGTTTGAACATGAGTCGTATAATTAAAGCTTGATTCGAGAGTAGAAGGTGTCCCATAGGAAGTAGTAGTTCCATATTCGATTTGTCCTGTACCAGGTTCATTAAGAGTCCAAGTAATACTTGCGCTTGTTTGGGTGATGCTATTAGTAGCAACAGCACTAATAATAGGCGCTGTTGTATCAGGAACTGGAGTAGCAGTAGGAGCTTCAGCTGGGCAATTATCCCCAAACCCTGTTGGAACGCATGTTAGATTTTTAGTAAGTAAAATTTTATCTACACCTACTCCGGATTCATTACCAATTATCGTAACTACATGATCTCCAGCAGTTAAGGTAGTGTTTATTTTATTTGAGGTTATTCCATTTTGATAATCTACCCATGTCCAGCCAGTTGAAGAAATCTGATTATTATCTCCTAATAGTATTGCGCACTGAGTATCAATTCTTAAATAGAACGAGTTATTGCTTGCATCAGCAGCTTTCATTCTTGCCCAAACCCTATAGGTCCCAGCTGTAGTTGTGGCTGATAGAGTAGAGGTTCCTGTATTAGTAGGTGGAGTAGTGGTACATGTTTGTGCATAGGACTGACCAGCATTCATAGATGATGTTGCTAGTAATAGAGTAATAATTAAAAATAGCTTTTTCATTTTATTCTCCTTGCTGAACTGAAAGTTCCCTTATAAATAGGTTGTAATCATCTTGATTAACTTTCCCATCGTCCGAAATGTCAGCTGCCAATTTTTTTGTAGCTGTACAAGTAGGTTCTGCTGGTTGAAGATCGCTATAACATTCCATAATTATGTCGTAATCCAGTACGGAAAGTTTATTGTCTAGATTAATATCCCCTGCAACTATTGTAGCAGAAGGATTGTTAATAGTTATTGACTGACCTTTTGTAATCGTTATGTATCCTTGCAGTCTCTTTCCTAGATAATAAGGGGTTCTGACTGTGACGAAGTAATCTCCATTTTCAACAGTACTTGGCAAATCTACGATGCCATTAAATGCTCCTTCAGCCGAAGTCGTGTATTTTATATACCCCTTCGAAGAATTAATTAATTCATTTGAGCCATTGTAGATTTCCAGAGTTAACTCCCTCGTGGTTCTAATTGGACTGAGTGTTCCTGAGCTATTTGGATTTGGACTGTCTCCACCTTTTCCTAATCCATGAAGCTTTAGACCATTTATGAGTATGGAGGTAGTGCCTATTGTTGGAATGGCAGTAGGGGCAATTGTTGGAGTTGGAGTACTCGTAGGTTTGATTGTTGGAGTTGGGGATGGAGTAAGAGTTGGAGTAGGGGTGCTGGTTGGCTTAGGAGAAGGAGTAGGTGTGTTCGTAGGAATTGGTGTAAATGTCGGAGTTGGTGCTGAATTTACTTTAACATACATTGGAGTTGTTGCGGATAATACGCTTAAATTACTTGAGTCTCCTGTGCTTAGGGAATACAGACCACTATTTGAACCAAAAGATACTTGGGTTTGATTTATTGCTGTGTTTGCCTTGAAATTAATAGTTAATGCTTTTGTTTCTGTTTGAATTACTCTAGTTCGGTCAAAGCCTATTGAGATTACTAATTGAATTTTTCCAGGAGAATATACTGGCCCTTCAATAATTTGAGGAAATGCAGTTGAGTTAACGACTACTGGATTTGTATCAGAAAGTGAAAACTTAGTTGAATCATAGATTATTTCTAGTTTTGCTAAAGTTATTAAATTATCACTTGGTGTTATAACTACATCAACCGGAAATTCTTGACCAACGTCTATGGTATGTGGGGTCGAAGATGTTGAGGAAGGGGAGAAGGAAAGGGTGGTTGAGGCTGTAGCTTGTGTTCTGGTTTCTTGGTTTTGTTTTACAGCAAAAAGGACTAGGGGAAGTGCGACAAGCTGAACCGCAATTGTTATTAAAATCAGCTTATGCCTTAGGAAATTCTCCATACTACTACAGTATGAAATAAGCGCAGTTTTGTCAAATAATTTATTGTTTTGGTAGATTTATTAGATGTAAAATTATAAGTATGCTTGAGGATTTTCCAGAAATCTTCTGTAATGTCCTTGGTTTGCAGGAGGAAGAAGTCTCGCAAGTCGAATCATCATAAGATCTTTTCTGCTAATGTTAGGATTGTCTTCTTGATCTTGATCAAGTTCATCTAATGAAAATGGCTCACCAGGCCTAACGATTACTTTATTGAAAGGCCCTGGTTTGATTTCTCTGTTGCCGATTGATTCAATAGTAATTGGCATCGCTAAGGCATTTCCTCCGGATAAATCAAAGAGTGTATCTAGTCCATCTTCAGCTTCCTGAAGTTCACCAGTACTGCTTCTTGTACCTTCAGGTGCAATAAATAGTACTTGTCCTTCTGATCTTAAGACTCTCCCAGCGCGCCTAAAAGCTGTCATATTAAATTGGTCTACGTTTTTATTCTCAGTAGCTGGCGAAGGCTCAGGGTAACTTCCTCTGTCATAATTCTGAACAACTAATATCACTCCAAGTCCGGTATGATCTTGGAGAAGTCTTGTAGCATTTCTAGTAGTTGAGCTACTTTCTGGGCGACTAGGGTCATAATGTTTTAGTCCAGCAATTCCAGAAACATTTCCAATAGGAGTCAAATATCTATCTGTAAATCTTGCAATAATTGCTGGATCCCATTTACTAATGTGATTTGTATAGGCAAGGATAGAGCGCCCTTCCGAAAGAGCATCTCTAGCTTGAACAAAATTCCCATTTGGATCTTCTACGCTAACTCTTACTGCTCTGGTCAGTTCCCAAAGCGCTTTACCTGCGGCATAGTCCGCAGCTTTGCGGAAAGAACTTGGGGATGACTCTTTCATAGTAGCTTTAGGCTTGGATTTTGATTCCAGGGGACATTGTGGATTTAAGAGTTACATTTCTAATTTTATCTCTTTTGATAGCTGTAATAATTGTTTTAATATTTTCCTCAAGTTGTTTGTCTTCAAAGGAAGTTTTTCCAACACTTAAATGAATAAGTGGAAGTTTACTTTCTGTCTTAAAACTAATTTGTCCACCCTGGAATTTTTTAGCTGCTTCCTCGGGATCTTGGGAAATTGTTCCATTTTTAGGATTTGGCATAAGACCTTTTGGTCCTAAAACTCTTGCGACGCGAGCTAGTTTTGGCATCATATCTGGACTTGCAATTAAAATATCAAAATTTATTTTTCCTTTTTCTACTTCAGCTAAAACTTCATCATTTGCGATAGCTACTTTAATTTCTTTTCCTGTTCCGTGTGGAAGCTTTACGGTTCCATTAATTCCGGCTTCTGTAGTATTTATGTGAAGCTCTACTGTTTCATCAAATTTAGCTAATTTAACTTTTCTTAAAAGTTCAATTCCTTGAGCTAGGGAATAGATTTTATTTTTTTCTATTTCCATCAGCTTTGTTTTATATGCAACTGATCTAACTTTTTTCTTAATAAACTTTTCTTTCTTAGTTTTGGTTTTTACTTGAGGTTCTTCTTCTGTTTTTGTTTCCTCTTGGGTTTTAGATGTTTCCGCTTCAGATTGTTCTGGTTGTGAAGTTGATTCGTTTGATTCTGGTTTTTCCGTTGCTTCTTCTTTATTTTCTGTAGCTTCTTCGCGTGCTTTTTTCTCAGCTTTTTTTCTATCGCGTTCTTCTTTAGCTTTTAATTCCTGTTCTTCGTCTCCAATTGTTGTAACTCTAATTTTTCCCATTATTCTACTTTTACCCCCATACTTCTTGCTGTTCCTTTTACGATACTTACCGCTTGAGGTAGATCTGTTGTATTAAGATCTTCCATTTTTGTATTTGCGATTTCTTCAGCCTGATTTTTTGTGAGAGTTGCTGCAACTTCTTTTCCTGGATTATTTGCTCCGCCTCTGCCAATTGCTTTTTTAATAAGTTCAGACATAGGTGGTTTTTTAGTTATGAAAGAAAAAGTTCTATCTTCATAAACTGTAATAACTGCTGGTATAATATTTCCTTTTAGCTCAGCGGTTCTTTCATTAAATGCCTGAACGAATTCCATAATAGGAAGTCCGTGAGGACCTAATGCAGTTCCAACAGGTGGCGCAGGTGTAGCTGCTCCAGCTGGAATATTAATTTTTATAACTGTTTTTATCTTTTTAGCCATTGCTTTAGTTTGTTTAGAGTCTGGGTTTGTGTGAGTAGAGAAGAGGGAAGCCTTATGGGCTAATCTAACCTATCTACTGGTCCAAACGACTAAAAGTCTCCCAGATATTCAACAAGAAACCGATTATAACTTATTTACTTGTAAAAAGTCTAGTTCAACTGGTGTTTCGCGTCCAAAAATACTTACAAGTACTTTAAGTTTTCCTTTAGCTTCATCGATATCATCAATTGTTCCTAAGAAGTCTGAGAAAGGTCCATCAACTATCTTTACAGCCTCACCAATTGTAAATGCAGTTTTATAAAGTGGTTCTTCAGCGTCCATAAACTTCTGAATAGCTTCAACTTCTTTTTCTGAAATTGGAGTTGGTTTGTTGCCAGCTCCGATAAATGCAGTTACTCCTTGTGTTGTTCTGATTAATAACCATGATTCATCATCGAGAATCATTTTTACAAGAACGTATCCTGGGAAAATCTTTTCTTTAACTGTTTCTTTTTTACCTTGAGATACTTTAATAGTATTTCTAGTAGGAACTATGATGTCGAATATTCTGGTTTCAAAGCCTAAGGATTGCACTCTTTGCTTAATGGACTTTGCAACTTTATTTTCGTGTCCAGAATAAGTGTGAACGATATACCACCGCGCATTTACATTGTCTGAAGCGTTTAAAATTTGTTTTGCTTTTTCAAGTTCTTCTTCTGGATCTTCAACTGGAGCCATTTCTGTATCTTCTTTTATTTGATCTTTAGTTAAGCTTTCTGGAGTTTCTTTTACTTCGCTTTCGTCACTTGAAATGTTTGGAGTTGCAGTCATTTCTGAATCTTCCTTGATCTGTTCTTCAGTGAGACTAACTGGAGTTTCTTTTATTTCAGGTTGGTTGTCTGATAAATCTGGAGCTTCTACCATAGTAGTGTCTTCTTTAATTTGTTCTTCTGTTAATCCTTCTTTTTCTTCCGCGTTTATTTCGGCTTCTTCTAAAGCTTCCTCTTTTTCCTCAATTTGATCTTGTTTTTTTGTGTCGTCCATATTATCTACTTAATAATGTTTCTAGTGTTTTTGTAAGAGCGAAATCGATTCCTCCTAGGAAAATTCCTACAACTGCACTGATTACTATTACAGATAAAGTTAATCTTATAACCTCATCTCGGGTAGGCCAAGTAACTTTTTTTAGTTCATCTACTGCTTGTTTTGTAAAGGTAATCGGCGAAGTTGCCATTCTATTTAAAATCCGCCCATTTTTGGCGGATATGTCAATTATTTTATCAAATAATGAGTGCCATGTAAAGAGAGCGAGGCTAATGGATTGTAATTATTTAAATTGTGTTTTATCATTAGGATACTTTATGAAGAAAATCAGAAAAGCAGTTATACCCGCAGCAGGTTTTGGTACTAGATTTCTTCCTCAAACCAAGGCCATGCCTAAGGAAATGCTTCCAATAGTAGATAAGCCTGTTATCCAATATGTAGTTGAGGAAGCTGTTGCTTCTGGAATAAAAGATATCGTTATTGTGACGGGTTCACTAAAGAGAGCAATCGAAGATCATTTTGATTTGCCAAATGCAGAGCTTATGCAAAATCTTGAAGCAGGCGGAAAAACAGAGTTTATGGATATGGTCAAGAAGATAGGGGAGATGGCGAATTTTATTTATGTTCGTCAAAAAGGTCCCTATGGAAATGGAACTCCTGTTCTCTCAGCTGAGCCTGCAATTGAGGACGAGCCATTCGCTGTTCTCTGGGGAGATGAATTTATTTACGCTGAGCCGCCTCGTCTTCAGCAAATGATTGAGGTTTATGAGAAATATGGCGGAGTGGTTATTTCTGGAGTTAGGATTGATAAAAAAGAAGATTTAAAAAGATATGGAATTGCAGATTTAGAACCAGTTGAGGGAAAAGTATCAAAGATTAAAGCAATTGTGGAGAAGCCCGATCCAGATCAGGCGCCTTCAAATATAGCAACGCACGGAGCATATATTCTTCCCCCTGAGATTTTCCCAGCTCTAAAAAGTCTTGCGCCTGGAAAAGGTGGGGAAATATGGTTAGTGGATGCTATAAATCTTTTACAGGAGCAGGGGATGCCAATTTATGCAGTTGAAATTGAAAATGGAAAATACTATGACACTGGAAATAAGTTGGAATATATGAAAACAATCGTTGAGTTAGCATTGAATCATCCCGATATAAGTGTTGAGTTTAAAGAATTCTTAAAAAACCTCAAGATTTAAGCAGTTTCTGTTATAATCCACTTCAAATGCCAGAGCAAGATTATTCAGAGAGAAATATTTACGATGATCATCCCCATGGGTTTGGTGAAATCCCAGCCAGTGGAACTCCCGTGGAGATGAGTTTAAGAGCTGATAAGGTAAATGGCCCGAATGATCTCAGGATTCAGGCTAGTAGATTTGGAAGATTACGAAGTGCAATTGAATTACACACAGATAAGGATAGGGCGGTAGGACTTCAATTTGCAGGTCCTAAGTCAGTTAAGATGTTTATTTCTGAGCATCCGGACCTAATAAAAAGAAGTGTAGCTGTAGTTGGAGTAACAAGTGCAGCAATTGTTACCGGAGCTGTCGTTTATATGCACGAACACCATAAGCGAGGTAAATAAATTTGCTACAATAATAGTCTTCATGGGAATTTTAAAATATACCGGGATTCTCGGCTTAATAACTTTTACATTATTTATTTTTTTAAGTTTTTTAGTTGCCGAAGATCTTTTTACCCAATTTGATTTTAATACGACAGTAAGAGTTCAGGATTTTTTACCAGGTAAGGTAGTTGGGTTATTTTCTTCGTTTAGCTTGTTAGGGAGCGCTGAATTTGCGAGTTTTATTCTCTTGTTAACACTGTTCATCTTCAAGCTTCCGAAAAAGATTATTGTTCTAGTATTTTACGTGCTAACTGGAATAATTGAGTTAGCTGGAAAGATGATTATAGAACATCATGGACCTCCAGTTATGTTTTTAAAAACAAATCTAGCAGTTCATTTTCCAACTTCCTATATTCCACATGAATTTTTTGCTTATCCTTCAGGACATTCTGCCAGAACTGCTTTTGTTTCGCTAATTTTAATTTTTGCAATTTGGCTTAGTCCAAAAATGAGTAAAAATTTAAAAATATTTTTTATAATGTTAATTTTAATTTTTGATTTCGTAATGTTTTTGAGCAGGATTTATTTAGGTGAACATTGGACGACTGACGTAGCTGGTGGAATTCTTTTGGGAGTTTCACTTGCTCTGATATCTCGCGGGTTCTCTAAGGCTTTTAGGTAGTTGATGAACTTTCTGAAACGCTGAAACAGTTCCATCTACGACTTGAGCTGCATATGTATACCAGTCCCTGGCAGATGCGTCAGGAGCATTTTCAAAGTCAGGCCTATATAGACCAATTCGATTCTGTCTCCAAGTTCTTTGAACTAACCTTTGATCTCTAAAGTTGAACCAATAGCCACTTCCAACTTCTATGTAATGAGGTCCTGGCCCAAATTCATTATAATTTGCTGCTTGATTAAGTAGCGCTGTGGTATCTAATGCCAGATCCATTAGATGATAACCGTGAGATTCAATCGCAACATCTTGATGCGACATTGGCTGCTTAGCAACATCTTCGCGAGAAAGTGTATGGGCATCGGTAAGTTCGATGCCTGCTTTGAAAATTCTTCGATGTAGAGCAAGTTCTTCTGCTCTTCCTGGTAAAGAATCTCCAATGCGCCTTAAAGCTTCAAATGGCATATGCGGGGATGATATATCAAACTATATCAATTTTCAAGCTAGTAGTTTTTTAAAAGTTAGTTTTTTGGTTTTTCTAATAATTTTAGAAATTGAAAGAATAGCGAATATTGAAACGACA
>CAZBFH010000027.1:5491-12817 GCA_964491185.1 uncultured Gammaproteobacteria bacterium | reverse complement strand
AGATCTTCTAATTTTGCAAAATAATTTATAGTTCTTCCCCCTATTTGATTACTTACTCTCCTCACAGCTGGACTATAACTTGTTTCTGTATATTGAGGTAATGCCGCATAAAACATGTTATCTACAAGAGTACTCCTGTGCTCATCAAGTCTTTGAGCGGCTCGCAATAATTTTTTTCCGCTAATTGCGTGGCCAAGATAAAATTCTCGTCCGCCTTGAGGAACAAATTTAGCAAGAGTGATTGGTCTTTGACCTTCAAGCCAAGGTATTTGTTCGGGTCCAATTTGAGCAGTAAGCCCATGCGAAACCTCACTGTAACCAGATGGAATTCCTTTATTTTCAAACGCTCTTGATGGAATATCACTCATTTTAATCCTCCAATTACTTTAACGCGGTTTAATAATTCATCATCTTCCAAAACTTTTCCTGTTCCTCTTACCACAGTAGTAAGTGGATCTTCACTTCTTATGACTGGAATGTGAGTTCTATCAACTATTAATTTATCTAATCCATAAAGAAGCGATCCTCCACCAGTTAGTAGAATTCCATTTTCTAAAATATCTGCCGTAAGTTCTGGTGGTGCTTCCTCTAAAACGTCTGCCACTGATTCAACTATTTTAGAAATTATTGGAGCAAGTGCTTCCCTTACTTCTACCTCCGTAACTCTTAGACTCTTTGGTAGTCCAGTTTCCAAATCTCTCCCTCTAACTATCGCTGCTTTATCTTCCTCTTTTTCTTTTTCCCCTTCATCGTCTTTTTTCTTTCTTCGAGGTCTTTCATATGCACTTCCTAATTTTATTTTTAATTCCTCAACAGTTTTTTCTCCAAGCAAAAGCCCATGACGAAGCCTAATGTAATGAGTAATCGCTGCGTCCATATCATCTCCTGCAGTTTTTAAGGATCTAGAAACCACAATTCCTCCAAGAGAAATCACAGCAATTTCAGTAGTTCCTCCTCCAACATCTACTACCATTTTCCCAGTCGGCGCAAAAACAGAAATTCCTTCTCCAATCGCTGCTGCCATCGGTTCTTCAATCAGAAATGCTTCTCTAGCTCCCGCAGAAAGTGCAGCTTCCCAAACTGCACGACGCTGAACCTCAGTTACAGCTGATGGAATTCCAATAACAACTCGGGGGCGGGAGAATGCAAGCGGGAGAGAACTACCACTACTATGCACATCATGAACAAATCTACTAATCATTGCACTTGTCGCATCAAAATCTGAAATAACTCCACTTCTTAAAGGCTTTACCGTTACAATAAGCTCTGGAGTTTTACCGAGCATTTTTTTTGCTTCACTTCCGAGCGCTATTAATTTTTTTGTTTTTTTGTGAATTGCTATAATCGAAGGCTCTCTGATTACTATTCCTTTTCCCCTTACCCAAACAAGTGTATTTGCAGTACCTAAATCAATTCCAATATCGTGGCTAAATAAGCTAAAAAGATTTCTTAACATAAAAAAACTATCTCAACGTGTGGCTGAGGATTGAAATCCATTCTAGCACCTTGAGGTTATTTTGCAATAACTCATACGCACTAAAATTAATATTGTTTCTAATAAAAATGCCTGATACAATTGTGTTTGTGAAATTTAGTGGGGTAGCAACAAGAGGAATTGAATTTTTATATTATGGCCTATTTCTTCTCATCCCCTTAGTCTTCGCAGGAAACACCTCAGAACTCTTCGAATTCAGCAAAATGTGGCTTACCTTCGGAATTGCGATTTCAATTGGATTCCTTTGGTTTTCAAAAATGATCCTACTTAAGAAAGTAATTTTCAAAAGAACAATTTTTGATATACCAATCTTCTTAATTCTTTTTTCTCATTTAGTTTCTACTCTAGTTTCACTTGATCCTCACATTTCTCTTTGGGGATATTACTCTCGCTGGAACGGCGGACTTCTTTCGATGATTACGTATGCATTTCTTTTCTGGGCTTTTGTCAGTAATTTTCATCACGACCCCGAAGAAAATTCTACAACTAATCATTTATCCAGAAAGAGTTTTTTTGATATAAAACCAAATGCATTAAGAGTTATCAATAACGCACTTCTAGTAACCTTGGTTTCTGGACTAATCGTTGTACTGTGGGCAATTCCTTCTCACTTTGGCTACGATCCTACATGTTTTGTTTTTAGAGGAACTCTTAATACTTCATGCTGGACTGCTGATTTCCAACCTACTGTTAGAATATTTGGCCCTCTTGGCCAGCCCGCTTGGCTTGCCGCATATCTTGGGATTCTACTTCCAATTGCCGCTTCTTTTGCGCTAAAAGAGCTTAGAAAAACTAAAGAAAAATTAAATCCAAAATTCTTTGGATACTCAGGGCTTTTTATACTATTTTATATAGCATTACTCTACTCGGGATCCAGAGCGGGAATTATCGGCTTATTCGTTTCACTCCTTTTCATGGCAGCCTCCTATATTTATTTCAACAGACGAGATCTGAGTTTCTTAAAAAACAAATTCATTCCAATATTTATCGCCGCTTTGGTCATAGTAACCCCATTTGCGGGAATCGATCTTCCAAATGGAACAAAGATCACATATGATGTTTTACTTAGACAAATTAAAAAAGATACTCCGACCCCATCCCCAACGACAACAACCTCCAATCAAACACCCACATCTCCCACTACTACAACCCAAGAGACACCAAATCCTGCGATCCCGCTTGGAGGATCATCTTCTGCTGAAATAAGATCAATTGTGTGGCGTGGCGGAATAGCTGCCTGGAAAGCAAATCCAATTTTCGGAACCGGAGTAGAAACATATGCATTCGCATACTATAAATTCAGACCTGTTGAACACAACAGAGTTTCTGAGTGGAATTTTTTATACAATAAAGCCCATAACGAATATATAAATTATTTGGTCACAACTGGAGCTTTTGGACTTCTTTCGTATCTTTCATTTATTGTTTTATTTTTTATTGCATCTGGAGCAAGCCTACTTAATATTAAAATCAAAAAAATTCCTTATGTGGGCAGTCTTTCTGCAAGTGAAAAATGGGACCACAAGGATCCTTTAGTTATTGCTCTAGTTGCATCAATAATTTCCATGTTAATAGTAAATTTCTTTGGTTTCTCTGTCGTAATTACAAATATTTATTTATTCTTAATCCCAGCATTCTTATTATTTACCCTTGGTCTTTTGCCAAATATCAAAGAGCCTCCTCTTCCAAAAATCCCATATGTTTCATATGCGCAGTGGAGTGGAATACTTGGACTAGGCGCTTTAGGTGTATTTTTAATTTTTATGCTTGTTAGATTTTGGGTTGCAGATACAAGATATGCACTTGGCTTTAATTACAACCAGGCGGGAGATTTTCAAACAGCATACCCCCTTCTTCAATCTGCAATAAAAACTCGAAAAGAACCTGTTTTCTTTAACGAAGTTGCTATAAATGACGCCAACTTAGCTGCAACACTTGCGACTCAGGCGGGAAGCGAATCTGCTCAGGTAATTCAGCAACTAGCTACAGAATCTCTCTCAACTTCGGAAAAATTGGTTAAAGATCATCCAAACAATGTCGTGTACTGGAAAACAAGAGTTAGAGTTCTTTATACTCTTGCTCGTCTTGATCCAAATTTCTATCCCCAAGCTTTAGCAGCCATTCAACAAACAGCTATTTTAGCTCCAACTGATGCAAGCATTCTTTATAATCTAGGAGTTTTGTATGGACAAAACGGAGATTCTAAAAAAGCTGTAGAAATTTTAGAAAAAACAGTAAGCTACCGTCCTCAATATTCGGAAGCTCATTTCGCTCTTGGTCTTTTCTACCATGATTTGGGTGTAGATCAAGCTGGAAAAGTAAAAGATGAAACTTATCGTCAAAAAGCCATCGCAGAAATGGACTATATTCTAAAAAATCTTAATCCGAATGATCCTCAGGCTAAGGCATACTTCGACGAGTGGCAAAAATAAATATAATCTAGCCGCGTATTATGCTATAATTTCCAGAACAAGTTTTTAGAAATATGGCACAAATTGTCTCTGCACCAAATCCAGTTTTAAGTAATAAAGCAGCTGAATATGTCTTTGAAAAAAATGACAAATTTTTGCCTGCGATTTTAAAAGAAATGGAAATAGCGCTACTTTCGGCTTCTGATCCTAAAGGAGTCGGACTTGCAGCTCCCCAAATTGGCCGCGGTCTTTCCATATTTATCTCAAAACCTTCTGACAATGCGGCAGTTTCTGTTTTTATAAATCCTAAAATTATTAAGTCAGATCCCATTCCAGACGATAATCCAGAAGACGAGAAAAAAGCTAAAAAATTGGAAGGCTGTCTATCGCTCCCAAGTATTTGGGGTGTAGTAAAAAGATCACCGAGCGTTACCCTTTCCTACAATGACCATTTAGGTAGAAAGAAAACAAAAAAATTCACTGGCTTTATGGCAACAATTGTTCAGCATGAAGTAGATCATCTTAATGGAATCTTATTTCCTAAAAGAGTACTAGAGCAAAAAGGAACACTTTATAAGTCTAGTAAAGATAAAAAAGGCCAGGACGAATTCGAAGAGATTAGTGTGTAATTTGACTATCTCTTTCCCGAATCCACCTGACTACGGTATCCCAAATTTTAAAAATCTTATTTGGAGGAATTACTACGAAAAGCGAATCTACATCCTGCCTTCTCTCCGGAATTCTTGAATCAACCAATTTGTAAATACTCTCCATTCTTTTTCTAAACGACCTATTTTCAATTAATTTACCTGCACTTCTTCTAACATCTATCTCTCCAGTTGCTACATTAGATTCCATTTCATCTAACAATCCCAATTTTTCACCATTATGAGCTGCAAAAGTGGATTTTGGCATACTTCCGCCTCTTTCATCAGTAGCAGCCATTTCCGCAAGAAGTTCTTCAGTCGAAGAATTTGGAATATCTCTTAGCATTTTCTTTATTTTTCCTGTTAAATCTTCCGCGTCTCGCAACCTTCCTCCCTCTATTGCAGCCGTAAGAAGCTCAGCGGTTTTTAATAACTTTTCTTTCAAAGCAGTGAAATACATGGATCTAGTCGTAAATGCGTCTGCAAACCCATGAAACTCTTCATGTAAAAGGGTTTGAAGCAAGTTTCCTTTAATGTCTCGTTGGTTTACCCATCCATCTTTTACTGCATAACTCAAATAATCTTTTATTACGCTCACATGTGAAGGCTGGGCTAAATGCACCCCATCTGTTTTTGGGTGAGTCTTATGAAATTTTCTTTCATATGAATCTGGAGTCACAAAAAGACTTACTGAATATTTACCCATTACAGCTCTAGTTATTTGTCCTCTCGCAAAAGTTACTCCCGGCTCTTCACTCAAAACTCCAGGATCTTCATAAAACCCATCATGACTTGGTTCTCCTACTTTTTCCTGGAGCCGTCTTAAAATCCTTCTTCTTTCAATTAACCTGGGGATTCCAAGCACTATAGTCTCAGCAAATTCGAAATTTCGAGCACTTCTTAAACTACGAACCTCTACTTCAATAGAAGAAGCATCAATTGGATCTAGCGAAGGATTATGTACTAGTTGATCTTCAAGAATCAAATATCTAGTATATGCCAAAAATGCTTCTGGCATTCTCGCTTCTGCTCTTGTTAAAATTCCGTTTAATTCTTCATTTTCCGCAGCAATCGCCCCTGGAGCATCAAAAACTAAAGGGATAGGAAGCGCGTTGGCCGTCATCCAAACATCAGTAATTATCGCTACTTTTGCATCAATTTCTCTAAATATTCTTCTGTCCGCGTTTTTTCTTGCGTCTGGTCGCTGTGGACCTGTTGCTTCTGGTGACATAAGGTGAGTATTCTAACATCTATAGGCTTATAGTTCAATAATGGCGCAGAAAATATTTTGATGTTAGAATAAGGTCTATGAAAATAGTATTTTTTGGCTCACGCCACGTCCACAACTTGCTTAATGAACTAAGCGATAACTTCGATCTAGAACTTGTTGTCACAACAGATGCAGGAATCGTTAAATATGCTAAAGCAGAAGGCTTTCCCTATGCTCAAGTTTTAAAGATTGATGAAAAACTTTTAAAAGCCATCAAGGATCTAGAACCGGATTTGGGAGTTGTTGCAGATTTTGGACTAATAATTCCACAAGCTCTCATGGATATTTTCCCCCACGGAATTATAAATGTTCACCCTTCGCTTCTTCCTCTCTATAGAGGCCCTACACCAGTTCATACTGCTCTTTTAAATGGTGATTCAATAACAGGAATTTCAATTATAAAAATTGATGAAGAACTAGATCATGGCCCCATAATTTATCAAGAAGAATATGATATAAAGCCCCAAGATTTTACAGAAAAATTATTAAATAATCTATTTACTAGAGCTGCTCAGATTCTTCCAGATTTAATAACAGAATTTGTGGATGGAAAATTAAATTTAGAAGTCCAAAACGATGATAAGGCGACTTATACAAGTATTTTGAAAAAAGAAGATGGATATATCGATTTAGATAATCCTCCTGAAAAAAGAAAACTTGAAAAAATGATTAACGCGCTAAACCCCTGGCCTGGAGTCTGGACTAAATTTAAATTAACCGATAAGGAAGTCATTATAAAACTTCATCCTATGAATTTTATCCATGTCGAAGGAAAAAAACCTATGAGCTATAAAGATTTTAAAAACGGGTACGAAAAGGGTGAAGAATTCTTAAAAAGACTTAACTTAGGCTAAACCTGCTGCGACTGGAGCTACGGTAGAAATCTCTTGTTCTTTTAACTTTGCTGCTATTTTCTTAGATCTTGTATCTTTTCCACTTACCATTCTCATGCATTTAGTACAAAGTCTAACTCTCATAGAAGTTCCTTCTACAACTATTCTTGCTGGATGAAGGTTTGGTTTGAAAACTTTTCTAGTTCTATTTTTTGCGTGAGAAACGTTATGACCTACCATGTTTCCTTTTCCGCAACTAAAACATTTATATCCACTACTCATAGGCATATATTATACAGAAATTTACAGCTAAACTCAAACCTTACTTTTTAAAATCTGATAAAATGGATTTATGAACATAGAACTAGCTTTAATCTCACTCGCAGTTTTGATTCCATCAGTAATACTTCATGAAGTCGCGCATGGATTTGTAGCTGATAAATTAGGAGATCCTACCGCAAGACTTCTTAAACGATTAACGCTAAATCCAATCCCTCATATCGACCCTTTAATGAGTGTACTTTTACCGCTTTTACTAGTAATTTCAGGCTCCCCTGTTATTTTTGGAGCAGCTAAGCCAGTACCGGTCGATCCATTTAATCTAAAAGAGCCTAGGAAAGACATGGCTTTAGTTTCTCTCGCTGGACCAGGAACAAATTTTCTTATCGCA
>CAZBFH010000027.1:0-5391 GCA_964491185.1 uncultured Gammaproteobacteria bacterium | reverse complement strand
GCTATTTAGCCTCGCAAGGCCAGGCCTTGCGTGCGTAAATAACTATGAGCTATCCTTCTAAAACTAGATTATCTATTTTTCCAAGTTCATTCAACTGATTAACAAAATTTTCATAAGCTAGCCCAGGAAAATTATTACTAAAATTTGATGTAATTTCCTCGTGCTTAAGCCACTCAGTTTTTCTTACCCCTAAATATTCCAGGTATGAGGAAGGTGTATCAATTCTTATAGCCTGCTTATGGATATATTTAGACAAATAGATAAATTGATTGTCATCCTCAATCAACACTGCCTTATAGACCCCTTGGCATAATGCGCCTACTCTTTTATATTTACGATTAAAGTACATCGAGTACCTAGTGCTAAGAGAATTCATAAACCTATCAATACTTTCGGAATTTTTTTGCTTAACGAAAAGGTGGAAATGGTTCGGCATTAGACAATAACAAAGAAGTTTTATCTCATTTGAAAAATTATTCAACTGAAGTGCTTTCAAAACCTTCTCTCGTTCTTTATATGACAATTTAGGATTGTCTAATTTTTTATGCAGTTCTTTCTCATTTTTAGGCAACAAATATTCCTTAAGGTAGGAAAGAAAAACAGCATAATCTTGTTTATCAAGAAAAATCTTTCTTTTTTCGACACCTCTGTTATACAGATGATAATAGCCATTCTCCAGATAGTTCTTCCTTCTATTCTTGGCAGGCATATCTTTAAAATAACACAATAAAAATTTTAAAAGCAAATCTCACTTACCTGATTAGCCTCGCAAGGCCAGGCCTTGCGAGGCTAAATTGCTATCCCAAAAGCTATTGATTTTTAGAATTCCTAAGACTACCCTCAGCTTAAGAGGAAAAATCATGCCAAGAAGTGCAATTAGGCTGTTTTCTTTCTGCCTGTTTTTTGGGTTATTATTTTTTTGTTTTTCAATAGCTACTTTTGCTGAAACCACACAATACAAAAGCGCAAATACCATCACGACAGATGGAAATCCGAGCTATACAAATCTATCAAACTGCTCTCTAACCGATGGCCTAACTTGCGACAGATCTTTCAATCTCTCATATGCAAATTTATATTTTCAAAATTTTGGAGACTTTGGAATCCCTATTGGAGCAACTATAACCGGTGTAAAAATTAGAGTAACCGGAAAAACTGATATTTCAACTTATGCAGGAGCCTCTGTCTTGGGAACTATACAAGGAATTCCATTCCCAGCGAACTGCACTACTCCTTCAGATAAGTGGACTATGTCATCTTTAGTTAATCAAAATATTCAGACATACAGCGTAACCTCAACTTCTGGTGTAGATTTTATTACTTGTTTAAATGCTTCAAATATTCGATCGAATAATTTTATTTTTAGAATTAATCGCGCAGGACCAACTGCCTGGTCTGCAAGTATAGATAATTTAGAAATAGCTTTTGACTACAATCCTGCTCCTACTCCAACTCCTTCACCCGCTATTACACCAAGCCCCACGTCTACCCCACCAGCACCATTTCTGGATCTCCCGTGGGACTACAGCGGAAAAGGGTTATCGTTCAGTGATGCAGCACTAAACATAAATACATTTTTTGATCACGAATATCCATTGTTGAGTGCGACGCAACTAATTGAACCCGACTTCATAATTAGCTTCAATAAACCTTATAAAATAGATGATTTTTATACCTCTCATGATGGATATGATTATGGTAAAAAAGCTAAAGCTAATTATGACGACCCAGTTTTAGCTGCTGCGTCAGGAATTGCCACTTATATTAATACTTGCGGTGCGTGCGGAAATGCAATTCATGTCAATCATGAGAATGGTTATCAAACAAGATATTACCACCTTCAAAAAGATGGCTTAATCATTAATACGCCAGGACAACCAATTCCTGTTAATGCCGGCCAAGAAATTGGGAAGATTGGAGCAACAGGAAACGTCGATCCTCCTGGTGAAGCCGGGGCACATATTCATTTCATGGTGATCCAAGATAAAAATAAGGATGGAAATTTTGAAGATAATATTCCGGATGGATTAACTGATCCATTTGGCTGGCAATCACAAAAACCTGATCCTTGGGAAAATTATTCATTTTTCTATAAAGGCGAACAAAGAACTGGAAATAAAAGTTTTTATTTGTGGAATAAAAATATCGATAATCTAAAATCAGATCTAACATCTAATGGTGGCGTATTTAATAGCGGAAAAACAAAAGTAACTTTTCCAGAAAATTTTACCTCTCAAAATATTTTACTTTCTATTTTATCAACCCCTGCAAAAGAATTTTCAAATTTAATCTCATCATTGGGTTCAACTGTTCAAATTTTAGCTAATGATTCTTCTGGGAATGAGATTAATACTTTCAATAATCCTTTCACTCTAGAAATAGATTTCTCAAACCAAGATTTATCTAGATTTCTTACCGATACTCTATCTATCTACTCAAGCAGTGACGGCATAGATTGGATTAAGGAACCAACGAACATAGATTATCAAAATCAAAAAGCTACATCTAGCATAAGTCATTTAACACATTTCGCTTTAATGGCCGAAAGAAAAGATGTAATTTCTGCAACTACTACCGCAAATTTAATCGGAGAACAAGGTGACCTAAATTGGTTTCGCTCGGATGTGAGCGTAAGCTTAAGCACAGTAGATAACCCAGGAGGACTTGGAGTCAATTATATTTTATATAAAAAAGATTCAGATGATTGGCTAAAGTACATTTCTCCGATTAATTTTACTACCGATGGCGATCATACTCTCGCATTTTATTCAGTAGATAATGACGAAAACATAGAGGAAATTAAAAAATTAGCTTTTACTATCGATAAAACTCCTCCAGAAGCTGAAATATATTATTCCTTGAATTCAAAAAATCTTGATTTTTATGGAAAAGATGGACCTGAATCAGCGATAGTAACAACGAGTAATTCCGGAGGCAATAATAAAATAATCATAACCGATAAGGCTGGTAATAAATTAACAATTATTGCTAAGACATTTACTGGCAATATTCTTTCCTGGATAAACATCCTATCTATCCAATATAATAATGACGCTCCGATAATCCCGGCAAAAAATAATTTTCTTATTACTCCCATCTATAACAGAGCAAATCAACTAAGTTCCGTGGGGGAAATATATTCAGTTAAAGATAAAAATTTACTTGGGGCTATTTATTCAACCACAGCAAATAAAACTAAAATTTATACCTACAACAAAAGCAATAAACAAATTTTAAAAGAAGAAAAACTGGGAGACCATCTCTTGAAACTATACACAGAAAGCGCTACGCTAAAATATAGATACTAGATATGAAATATTTCAAAAAAAATATTAAACCTCTGCTTGCTCTAACTATTATAGTTTTGCTGATTTCTTCTTGGCTCGTTTATTTTTCAAAACCTAAGATCTACAATTCTGAGTCTATGAAAATTTCATTCGAAGTACCCGCTGAATCAAGTATCGAAGATAAATTTGCATCAATAGCCATTAAAAATAAAAAGGGCGAAATTTTAATAAACAGAAATGGAACAAATTTTGATAATTTGAATGATTATATGTATAGCTTAGATGGTACAAGAAGAAATCAAATTAGCCTAGATTTGGAAGAAAAAAAGATTATAAGTGGATATGAATCCTTAGTGAGGATATATCCTGCATTTGAAGGAAACAATAAAACAAAAAATTATTATTTATTTGTTAATAACTGGGTATTTCTACTTTCCACCTCTTCAGAAGCTTCATTTAGCGACTTGGATCAGATTGCGCAATCCTTTAAATACATTGGAAACTAACTCCTCATAAATCCACTCTAATAGACGCACAATTCTTAAGTCCTGTATTAGTTTAGCCTCGCAAGGCCTGGCCTTGCGAGGCTAACGCTATAAACATATCGCATGTATTAGACATGCAATAACATGTATTCCCATTTCTTCATTTATGCGGATTAGAAATACATATAATTACAAACTCCTTACTTGACTTATCCACATTTTAGGTCTAAAACTATATTATAGGGTCCAATAACTTTTGATATAGTTTTTGTAATCAAACTATATCACTTCAATTAGCTGTAAGGGGCTAATATAATTTTTTTTCCAATTTTTACTATGGGTTTGACATCCCTCTCCAAATGTTGTAATATGACCGCGTATGCCAAGAGAAACTTTAGAAGCACACGCACCAGTACCATCTAGATGGCTTCCAAACCCAGTTCCTGGGTATCAGCCTACCTCAGAAGGTGCTCCTCAATTACCAACGGGACCGAAAGCTCCTCATTTTCCTCATTTTAAACACGCAGGAAGAATTGCCACTTTTGCAATTGCAGGAGCTTTAGCTCTCACAGCTGCTGAAGGTTTTGTAAGACCTCATGGAACATCTACTGATCCAGTAGCAAGAGCTGGCGAAGTCCCAGCAGAACAAATGAGATATCCATGGGACGCAGGAAATCTAAATCTTAAGCTTAATTTTACAGAAACAGAACCAGGAATTTCTGAATTCTCTGGCGCACAGATTACTTCTGAACCAGAAATTATTCAAAAAGACGAAGATACTTTCGTAGTTTATGTATTGGGCCAAGAATATGGATCTGCTGAAAATTCTATGGGACATCTAACTATCAACATGATAAATGACTCAATAAGAGGTGGAATTTGGGAAAAAGAAGTAGATCAAGAAGGAAATAATGTATTAAGTCCTGAAGGTGGACCTGTGTTGCATAAATACGGATATCAGGAACCAGTACCAGGTCAAAATGACATTGCATAAATGCTATAGGCTTGACAATCAAGGCTAATTGTGGTATATTAGCAACCTAAATATGACAGAAGCACTTAATCAATCAATCGGCGCACATCCAGCAACTCGCTCAGAGTCTAATAAAGCATATTGGAACTCTATTGCAAATTCTGCAGTTGCAGGAAGAACAATTGAGCTCACTACTGTAGCACAAACTCCTAAAGTAACAGACACATTTACTTCCCTTTTCGATCAAGGCTCTTTTATGGATAGAGCAGGATCTTTTGCAAGAAGATTCGCAAAGCCAGCATTAGCAACCGGTGGAGCTACAGCAGCTATCGCAGGTGCAGCAGTTGTGGTTGATTTAGAGGGAAATTATGTAAATGCTCAAGAACCATCAGCTGATCCTTCAGCAGCTCCCTCATTAGAAGCATCTCCATTACCTAGCGTTACACCTGATCCAGAAACAGGTCTTTTACCATGCCCTACAGAACCTGTACCTGGCGAAACACCAATCCCTGACAAAACCATAGATCCAGGAATAGGATTCATCGGAGGAGAAGTCCTATTTGCACAAGGCGCTAATTCAAACGGAGAAACTGTATTGGTTACTCTAGCTCAAGAAGCTCCAGCATCAGTTGCACCATCAGCTCCA
>CAZBFH010000026.1:0-12915 GCA_964491185.1 uncultured Gammaproteobacteria bacterium | reverse complement strand
GCAAAATAGAAGAATATCATGCAACAGCTATCAGCGAACGTAGGGAGGTAGCAGCTACACTTGGAAAAATACGTGCTTTCGGATTATCAAATAGGGTTGCGACCACATCAAACGTACTGGAGCTGCTCGAAATGGCATTTTTCAGTAAAGATAAAAAAATAAGATTTGAAGCTGGAAAAATACTTGACGGAATGGAAGGCGCAGCAGAGGCTGACAGGATAAGAAGAGATGAGCAAACAGCTAGATTTATTGCATCACCTCACACTGCTACTCCAGACAGAGATCACAGAGATAAAGAGGAAGAGGACAAGGATATAGCTGAAATAAACGCTATTTTAGATAGTCATTTTTATAGCTCAGCACCTCCAAAAGAAGCAACACTTCTTCTAAGCAAACACGCACCGGATAATTTTAGAACTATCGGAATTAAACAAATTCGGCCACAGGAAGCAAGAATTGCGAGATTTAAAAAACCACCCGCTAGACATCTATATACTGAACTACCAGAAAGAACTATTACTGATAACGGTGTAGATATTCCCGCTTATGTACATATTAGAAAAAAGAGTGTTGAATCAACAGTAAGAAAAGGGAAGAGAAAAGGAACTAAAAATTTAAGAAAGGCAGTCGAAGATGCAATTGGTATAAGAATAGTAGTTCCCGAACAATCAGATATTCCAATAGTTCATCAAAAATTAGTTCAAGCATTTATTAGCGCAGGGCATTCATTCATAATCCTCGAACTTCAAGATTCTCTATCGGGAGGGCTTTATCGACCAAGTAGTCCAGGAAGCTCAGAAAAATTAAGAGTCATAAACATATTGGCTCAAGCTGGCTCATGGATATTAGAAGAACAGGCTTCTGATAGAGCGGCGTTTATCGATTCAACTGCACAAAATGAAGTGGCACGTGAAGAATTTACATTAAACAGGCTTTACGAAAGCGGTGTCCCCCAACATGATTTCCCTGAATATATATATGGACAACCTCATGATCAAATTAAGAAGTCCAGAACCAGAGAAATTAGAGACGGAATTAGGATTGGTCTTTTTCGCGATGAACCAGATCTCTAATTTTCAGCTCTATTTTTTTATTTCCATTCCATTCATTTAGCTCGATTGAATAAACAACGTCTACAAGATCTCCAATTTTTAAATCCAAACTTTTATCATAGTTAAATAAAATTCCCCCAATTATAGATTTATCTTTTTTAAATTCAATCTTTACGTGTTTGCTTTCTTTTCCTACAAACTTCATCGCTGCGATTTCCAAACCCTTACTTAAAAAAACTGGCGCTGGGTTTTTCATTCCAAAGGGCTCAAGTTTCTGCAAATTTTCAAACAAATCCAAATTAACTAAATCAATCGGCAGTTCGCAATCAATTTTTAATTTTCGAATTAAATGATCTTTTGAAATTATTTTCTCAGCTAACTCCTCAAGCTTTTTCTCTAAAAGCTCTAGTTTTTTTGTTTCCACTGTAAAACCCGCCGCCATAGGATGTCCGCCGGCATCTACTAAAAATTCCGAGGCTTCTCGAATAAATTCTATGATATTCAAACCTGACACAGAACGAGCTGATGCTTTACTAAACTCTTCTCCCTTTGATAAAACAATTGATGGCAAATAATATTCTTCCGTTAGGCGACCTGCGACCAAACCTATGACTCCGGGCTGATAACTTTCATGATAAACAAATAATAGTTTCTTTGAAATTTTACTTGAAGCCGCGTCTTTTGCATGCTCTACTGTTTCTGCTGTAATCTGCTGCCTATTTCTATTCGTTTCTCCAATTGTTCTTGCTAAATCTTTTGCTTTCTTAGCGTCTTTTGTACATAAAAGCCTCAAGCTATCCATCCCCTCTTCAAGACGCCCCATCGCATTAAGCCTGGGCGCAATAATATGTCCAATTTCATAAGTTCCTATTTTTTTAGGATCTAATGCGGCTTCTTCAAACAATGAAATCAAACCAACTATTTTTGTTTCTCTTAAATATTTCAAACCAAGCTTTACTAATATTCGACTTTGCTCTGTTAATGGAACTAAATCAGCAATTGTCGCAATAGTTACTAAATCTAAATGTTTTTTTGAATCTTTTTTCCCTTTTATTTTTTCTTCTAAAAATCTGGAAAGAAACCACCCGACTGCAGATCCGCAAACTTTAGTTGAATGAACTACTGAAAAAGCGTTTGGTAATTTTTTTCCGAGTACATGATGGTCGGTAATAATTACATCTAATCCCAAACTATTTGCAAAATCCACCCCTTCAAATGCGACAATTCCATTGTCCACAGTTACAACCATTTTTGTACCAGGATATTTTGCCATCATCCCTTCTACGCCTTTTTTTGAAAGGCCATAACCTTCAGTTATTCTGTTTGGAATATAGGGCATTACATTTGCACCTAATTCATTTAAAGATTCCCAAAGAATAGCGGCGCCAGTTATTCCATCGGCATCATAATCACCAAAAATAATTATTAGCTCCTTATTATCAATTGCAGTTTTAATTCTATTTAAAGTTTTTGTAAGATCTCTTTTATTAATTCCCAGTAAATTAATATCTAGATCTTCAAGCTTGGGATTTAAGAAATTTTCTATTTCTTTTTTTGTTTTAATCTCCCGGTTTTCAAGCAGAACGTTAATTAATTTTCGAGGTTCAAATTTATTTTCGTCAAATTTTATTTCACTTTGTAGGTCCCACTTTTTCATCTGCTATACTATATCAGAGCGCAAATTTTAATGAAAGATTTGATTCCACCAAGTGTTTTAAAAATCCATGACACCCTTGAAAAAAATAACTTTGAAGCATATTTCGTCGGTGGATCAGTAAGAAATATTATCCTTGGCTTACCAGTTAAAGACTGGGATCTTACTACCAATGCTACCCCAGAAGAAATTCTAAAACTTTTCCCAGATGGATATTATAATAATGATTTTGGAACTGTAGGAATTCCTTTAAGTGAGCAAACAATAGTTGAAGTCACGACATATAGAACTGAACAAGGCTTCTCTAACAGTAGACACCCAGATAAAGTAAGTTGGGGTAAAACAATTGAAGAAGACTTAAGTAGACGAGATTTTACGATTAATGCAATAGCTCTTCGTTTTCCTAAGGACAAACAGATAGATCCTGAATTTATTGATCCATATGATGGACAATCAGATATAAAGAATAAAATTATTAGAACAGTTGGCGCGCCTTCAGAAAGATTTAAAGAAGATGCTCTTAGATTACTTCGTGCGATTAGATTTGCAACCGTTCTTTCATTTGATATTGATGATGCTACAGGAAAAGAGATTGTTGCAGATGCACCACTAATACAACAAATTTCATTTGAAAGAATTAGAGATGAACTTTTAAAAATTTTAGATAGCTATAATTCGTCAAAATGAATTTTATTATTGAAAGATGCAGGGCTACTTAAATACATAATCCCAGAACTCCTGGAAGGAGTAAATGTTTCTCAAGTCCGCCCAGGACGTCATCACACAACTGATGTTTTTACTCATAACATCTTGGCTTTAAAATTTTGCCCTTCAAAGGATCCAATCGTTAGACTCGCAGCACTTCTTCATGATATTGGAAAACCAAAATCCAGAGGTGAAGATAAAGAAGGATTAGTCATCTTTTATAACCATGAGGTGTATGGTGCAAAAATTGCCTACGAAATTTGCGAAAGACTTAAACTTTCAAAAAAAGAAAGAATAAGAATAGTAAATCTTGTAAGGTGGCACATGTTTGGGGTGAATGAAAATCAAACAGATTCCTCAGTAAGAAGATTTATTAGAAAGATTGGTGTAGGGAATGTTCAGGACATGTTGGATATAAGAATTGCCGATAGACTTGGTAGCGGAAGGCCAGCGGAAAGCTGGAGATTTAATTTATTTAAAGAAAAGATTGAAGAACAATTAAAGCCTGCACCATTTTCAATTAATGACTTGGCAATCGACGGAAATGACATAATGAAAATTCTAAACATAAAACCAGGAAAAGAAATTGGGATAATATTACAAAAATTATTTGAAGAGACAGATGAAGATCAATCAAAAAACACTAAGGAATATCTGACAAACCGCGTTAAAGATCTTCATAAATAATTTTCTTGTTCGCCCTGAGCATGTCGAATGGGCTACAAATATTTAATATGGTATTATCTATTCATGGTTAAAAAAGTTTTAGAAGTTAAAAATTTAACAAAAAGATTTGGAGAGTTCACTGCAGTTAACGACGTATCCTTCTCGCTAAAAGAAGGAGAAATATTAGGCCTTCTGGGACCAAATGGTGCAGGGAAAACGACAAGCATCTATATGCTTTTAGATGTGATGTCTCCAACAAGTGGGGATATTTTATATTTTGGAAAATCGTTTAAAAAAGACAGAAGTGGAATATTAAAAAAGATAAACTACTCCTCAGCTTATATTTCCTTACCATGGTTTTTCACGATTGAACAAGTACTATCTGTCTTTGCTGACTTATATGAAGTGCCAAACAAGAAAAAAAGAATTGATAAATTACTGGAAGAATTTGAAATAATCCATCTTAGAAAAAAAGCTGTTCATACATTATCAGCTGGTGAGCGAGCAAGATTACTTTTAACAAAAGCGTTTATTAATTACCCAGAAATAATTCTACTAGACGAACCAACTGCCTCTCTTGATCCTGATATTGCAGTAAAAATAAGACAATTCTTAAAAAAAGAACAAAAAGAATATAAAGTAAGCATGCTTTTCACTTCTCATAATATGACTGAAGTCGAAGAAATGTGTGATAGAGTAATTTTTCTAAATCATGGAAAAATAATGGCTGAGGATACCCCTGAAAATCTAGCAAAACAAATCACTGATTCAAATATAGAACTATTAATTAAAGACTCGAGAATTGCAGAAAAACATTTCTTAAAAAACAAAATTATCTTTTCAAAAGAAAATAATATTTTTAATTTGAATATAAAAACTTCAGAAATATCAAAAATATTAACTGATCTTTCTATAGAAAAGATTGAATTTCAAGATATTAGTATTAACAAACCAGATCTAGAAGACTATTTCTTAAAGTATTCAAAAGGAGCCGCCAAATGAGCATTAGAAGAATTTACGCCATGAACAAAAGATACCTATATACGCTTATCCATAGCTATGACAGGTTATCCGATATGTTCTATTGGCCGATAATGGACATTTTAATTTGGGGATTAACCGGATTATACTTTGCCAGATTGAGCACTAATCCCGAAGAAACGACAACAGTTCTCCTAACTGGACTCATATTTTGGATTATTACTTGGAGGACGCAATACGAAGTTACTGTAAATTTACTAACGGAAATGTGGGACAAAAATTTGGTAAATCTTTTCTCGTCCCCTCTTAAAATGTCCGAATGGATCTCCTCAGTAATGATTTATGGAGGAATAAAAATGCTAGCAAGTCTTATATTCTCTGCTTCAATTGCTTTTTTTCTTTATAGTTATGACTTCTTTCAATTCGGCTGGTGGATAATTCCATTTGCAATTAATCTTTGTATAACAGGATGGGCAATTGGATTTACCGTGGCATCTTTAATTATCCGATACGGACAAAAAGTTCAAACTATGGCATGGACTGGTGCATACATAATAGTTCCTTTCTCAGCGATTTATTATCCTGCAGCTATTCTTCCAGATTGGGCAATCGAAGTTTCTAGGATAATTCCTGCAAGTTATGTTTTCGAAGCAATGCGAGAACACATAAAAAGTGGGCATCTAAGTTTTGAAAAAGTAGCAATAAGCTTTGCATTGAGTATTACTTATTTGCTATTATCAATCTTACTGTTTACATGGGCATTTAAAAAAAGTAAACAAAAAGGACTCGGGAGACTAATTTAATGGATAAGAAAACATTACAACAAGATCTAATAGCTGCGATGAAAGCCGGGGATGAGACTAAAAAGTCCACTATCCGCATGCTTATGTCATCTATCAATTATTATCAAACTGAAAAAGGCGGAGCTGGATACGAAGCAACACCCGAAGATGTTTTAGCTGTAATAGAAAAGGAAGCAAAAAAAATACGCGATTCAATTTCAGAATACGAAAAGGCAGGAAGACAAGATTTAGTAGACAAAGAAACTGCGGAATTAAAAATTCTAGAAACATATCTTCCAGAGAAAATGTCAGAAGAAGAGGTTACGAAGATAGTTGAAGAAACAATTTCTGAAACCGGAGCTACCTCAATGGCTGATATGGGAAAACTTATGGGGGCTTTAAATGGAAAACTTAAAGGTAAAACAGATATGGGAATGGTCTCTAATCTCGTCCGCTCAGAACTTGCTTCCTAGCCTCGCAAGGCCAGGCCTTGCGTGCGTAAAATTATATAGGTTAATCAAACAGATTTATTTATACTTCTTTTAAGACTCCACTCGTGCCAGACGACCAAAATTGGAGATGCATTAAATATTGATGAATAAGTACCTGAGAGCATTCCTATGATTAGAGCTACTACAAACCAGCGGATACTTTCTCCTCCGAATAACAAGAGAGCAAACAAAACGAGTAAAACTGTAATTGAAGTATTTAGCGATCTTCCAATAGTTTGGAGAATTGAGTCATTTACTGTTTTCTCGAAATTACTTCCTCCATTTTTTTCTAAATTTTCTCGAATTCTGTCAAAAACAACTATCGTATCATGAACCGAAAATCCTATAATCGTTAGTAACGCGGTTACAAATAAACTGTCAATCTCCACATGTAGAAAATGTCCAAGAATTGAAAATACTCCGACAACTACCAAAACATCATGCAAAAGCGCTATGACAGTTGAAACTCCAAATCTTATAGAGCTTGCTGGTTTTGGTACTTTTCTAAAAACCCAAGAGATATAAATAACCACCAAAAGCGAAGCTACTAGCACAGCTTTTACAGCGTTTTGTGTGGTTTCTCCTCCAATAGTTGGACCAATAGTCGAGAATTCTTGCTGTTTTGCCCCTTTATATTTCGCGCCTAAATCTTTTATGAATTCATTGTTTTTCTTTTGATTAATCTCATCCGTTCTAATTATTGCTAATTTATTTGAGGTTTCGATTGATGAAACTTTAATGTTCTTTTCCGTAAGACTACTCCTTAAAAAATCTTTTTGCTCAACTGTAACCTCATTTGGAAATGTAACAGACATCCTTGATCCACCAGTAAATTCAATTGATAAATTTAATCCAAAAAGAGCAAGGGAAATTAGTCCTGGAATCATAACGACTAGAGAAATCAAGAAATATATTTTTTTTCTTTTTAAAATATTCATATTATTTATAAATTACTTTTAACATAGTACGCGTTACAGTAATCGCTGAAAACATCGAAATTACCACTCCAATTGCAAGGACTAATGCAAAACCCCTGATAATTCCAGTTCCAAACGAATAAAGAATGATACATGTTATAAGAGTTGAGACATTTGAATCCCTGATAGACATCCAAGCATGAGAAAATCCTAGATCAATTGCGGTAGATTTGCTCTTACCCAGTCTTATTTCTTCTTTTACTCTTTCAAAAATTAATATGTTTGCGTCAACTGCCATACCAATTGACAGAATTAAACCTGCAATACCAGCTAGGGTTAGAGTAATCCCATATGGCGTAAGACTACTTAATTTAAATATAGCCAGATTAAACAAAGTATAAAGAAGTAATGCAACACTTGCTATCACTCCAAGTCTTCCATAAAGAAAAACCATAAAAATAACAACTGTTATAAATCCTATTACCCCAGCTATTAAACTTTTATGTAAGGACTCCTGCCCTAGAGTAGGACCGACAACATGCTGTTCTAGAACTGATAGCTTTACTGGAAGCGCTCCCGCATTCAATTGAGTGCTTAGTGCTTTAGCCTGCTCCTGCGTAAATCCTCCAGAAATAATAGCGTCTCCAGTTAAAATTGCATCTTTAACAGTTGGTGCAGTAATAACCATATTGTCTAAAACAATTGCGACTGGTTGACCAATGTTTCTTTGTGTAATTTCTCCAAATTTTTTCTTTCCCGCTGCATCAAACGTAAGCTGCACCACGGGAGAACCAGTGTTTGGATCAAATGACACAGCAGCTGAGCTTAAATCTGATCCCGAAAGATTAGTTTTTTTAATCGGTCCTAGTCCTGAGTCTCCTGCGTTAACCGGATATTCCCCAGACTCAATCACACCTGCAGCTATTGATGCAGTTGGCTCCCAAAATGTTAGCTGCGCAGTTGAACCAATTAAGCTAATTGCCTGATTAACATCTGTTACTCCTGGAAGCTCGACTATTACTCTTGAGTCATTGTTAACTTTTGCTGTCTGAATTAAAGGCTCTGATACACCAAACAAATTAATACGGCGCTCAATCACCTCTCGGGCACTTTCTAAAGCCTGGTCTCTTTCCCCAGCGGGCAATTTTTCAACTTCAGCTTTAAATGTTAGACTTACTCCACCTTTTAAATCCAGTCCTTGTCTAAATGTGATTTCTTTAGAGATATTTAATTTTTGAAGAACATAATTAGAATTATATTTTATACTTCGACTTAGACCTGGTAATTCAACTCTTCCTGGAAGATTAATAAAGACAGAAAGTAATGTTAAAACTATTATAAAGGCAAATAGGAGCCTGGGATTTTTCATAGATTCAATTTATTCACTATGACCCTGAGCTTGCCGAATGGGTCATGAGAGCATATTTTCTTCGTCACCAATTAGCATAACACGCGAATCATAAAGAATGGAAAGAATAAATGGATCTCTTTTCTTTTTTCTGAAATCAAATTCTTCCTCTGTCATAACTGTGTAGTTTATTTCTGTATCCAATCTTTTCTCTTCTTCTCTAACTAGAAGCGCCAATTCGGGTAATACTACTGCACCAACTACTAACAAATCTACATCTTCTGGGCCTTTTGGAAGTCTTCTGGCAAATTTACCTGAAAACATAACATACTTGAGACGTCCTAATTTAACTCTATTTTTAAGAACATTTTCACCAAGTCCAACTGTTTTACTTCCAATTTTTAGCAGGTCGTAATAGAATTCATAATTTTTTGAAAGGAAATAATAAACCCTGTTAGCTCTGGGCTCCTTTGTTAGGATTCCTTTTTTTTCTAAATAAGATAACTCGCGTCTAACTGCGTTTATTTCGTCCCCAGTGCGCCTTACAAGCTCACGAACGTGATACATTTCTGAAGGATTGGACAGGAATACGTTCAGAAGCTTTACGCGGGATCTTGATGTAATAAGATCTGAAAGCATAGAGAATATTAACAGTTATTTTACTCGATATTAGAGGATTAGTAAACTATGTCAAACTATTTCACTTCTGCAACACCTTCTGTTGGTATTATGTGAAACCAAATCTTACCTCGAGAGAACTTTACATCTTCACCATCTTCGTCAGTTATTATAGTTCTATCTGTTCTTGTTTTCTTGCTCCATTTTCCTTCGATCTTCTTTCCGTCCATAAGTATCAAAGCGTCTCCTGTTCCTTCAGTATCATATAGTAGATGAGCATTATTTTCGTAACCATCATTTGCGCTACTTTCAGTTTGATAAAGAATTACAATATTTTTGGCTGTTAGCGGTTTATTCGTATTTTTATCCAAATGTGGTACGCCACCATTCTTTCTACTGAATTCATTTGAGGCTTTATCATAAGTCCAATCAATGAAGTAATCATCATAACCATCCCAATGCTCTATATGAACTGTCTTAACTGAACCTCTTGCGCTAGCTGCGGCTTCATCCTTAAATTCATAAGGCACAAATCCTTCATCCCATGGAGTTCCATCTTCACCCTTTACGCCGAGCCCCCTGTCTTCCTCTGCAAACTCCCAAAGCTTACTTGTAGTCGAATACATCGTATGCTCTGTTGCCGTAGAGTGCCCGAGCCTATTATAATCTCTCCAAAAAGTAGGAAATCCAATAGAGAACTGATTAAGGTCATTGTACCCACCCCAACCATAGTCATTTATCTGAGATAGTGCATCTGCTGGTCCTGGTGTATTTGCGCCTCCTACATGAGCATACAGTGGACTATCGCCATACTCTGAAATCCAATCAAGGAAATATGTCCTTGCACTTCTAATAGGCCCTACTTGAACTGGTGCATTACAGTAGTAAATATTTAGTGTTCTGGTGATTCCTCCTTCTGCTACTGCTTCATATGTTACATCAGCTGCGTTAATTCCTGATTGAGGTCTAGCATTTTCATGATTTTCAATCATAACTCCTAATGGCCTATGCTTTCCCCACCAATCCTTCTGCTGTTTCGAATATTTTGCACCATTCATAGGACAAACCTCTGTCTTAGGTAATGAATCATCAAAAACTATTTCTCCATCAGCGCCTTTAGTGGCAGGTGGAATAGGGGAAGTAAATCTTTGCGCTAGTGGAGATTTCGCAAATAACAAGTAGGATGCGCCTGTTGCAAGTAAGTAAACAACAAAGGCTATTAGAATTATCTTTTTATCTTTAAGCATAAATTATGATTTCTTCAAATTTCCAGCTTCTTTCAAAGCCTTCTTTTCATCATCGGACAGCTCATGCTCTGTGCCTTTACCGTTTATAACTCTCTTAGCATACCATCTAAGACCGGATCTAGAATAGAGCCCCGATATAATCACTCCCGTATCAGTATTATCTAATAAGGATAATATGAAACTTTGATCTCCTCCAGTGTCCTTGAAAGGATTAAATCGTAAAAGGCCAACTTTCTGTATATGAAATTGACCCTCTTGTTCTATTCTATCATATAGACTTCGTAACATTTCAATATCCTTTTTAGTTTGCGATTGTGATTTTAAAACATCCTCTAATAGTGGCTTTAATCCATCTTTCCCTACCCCGTCTGACAGCTTATTGTAGTGAACCAGCATGCGCCAAAAAAGAATTGTAAGAAACACGGTCCATACGGAAACAACCAATAGTATTATGAGCGTGAGGTTTACTAACATTGTGTTCCATTGTTACTCCTTGACAGGCATGATGTCAATAGTGTATCTTGCCTTATGTAGCTTTAAATCAAGGCTACAGTCTAAAAAAATGGCAAAGAAGAAAACTAGAAAACAAAAGATTCTTGCCGATTCTCGACACATCGTCTATCACCTTGAAAATGAAACCTCTGCTCGAGTAAGTCAACCTCGTGAAAAAAAAGAAAAACAAGAAGTATTCAGCATACCTCGATCAGGTCAGACCATTGCTTTAAGCTCTTACTCACACGTCACTACTGACATCAAGAAAACCGCATTAATAACAGGCGCCATACTTCTAACCCAGATAGTTCTTTTTATAGTTATAAATAGCATGTAAGTTTTTACTTATATTGAAAGGGGGTGAAATATTATGGCAGAAATGTATTGTGTAAAATGTAGAGCTAAGAGAGATGATCCTAGTGCTACACCAGTGACCATGAAAAATGGAAAACCTGCAATGAAAGGAAAATGTCCAGTCTGTGGTACAGGAATGTACAAGATCGGAAAAGCTTAAAATGCAGATTAATTTCTTGGAGCGCCTTTAATTTGGAATCCAAGAAACACGATTGAAAAATCCCCGAAAGGGGATTTTTCTTGTTAAACAACTGACGAATTTAGGGATTAAAAACTATCGCTAATAATTAAAGATTATGTATTATTTTGTGCAAGCGCAAAAAGAACTTGACCCACTAATGTAACCCCGCCCATAAAAGCAATCTGCTTACCTGTATGCTTAAATTCCTTCCTGGAAACTGGTAATCCTTTTCTAATTGCCTTCAACCATGAGAATTCTGTACTTTTGCCTTTATTCATATTACCCCAACATTCTAGTTGCTAATCGAGACTGGGTAACTACTGCGCCCGTATTTGCTAAAAGGTAGGTACCAGCAACTGCTATTTGGAAATCTACCCATGGATCATTAATTCTCTGTAGGTCAACCTGCTCAAGCATATTTGCACCCGATCCTGCTTGTACCATATGCAGAAGTGAAAATGTCCCCATCACAGCGGCCCCCTTAACTGCTTTAACTTTTTTTACCCTGCTATCAGCCTCGCTAAATGAGTCTCTTGCTATAGGAGTAAGAAGTATTTTGCCGGAAAATGGCAATCGACTATAAGATCTGGTAAATGAGTCAATGGGCGTAGTAACACTGTCAAATGGTCTATTTTTTCTTACATTAGACATAACTTGCCCACTAAGCATTTCGCCTTGAAAATTTGGTATTTCTGCGTTATTCATTATCTAAATACTACCATAAACTGTGCATAAAGTCAATTATTATAGGCCTAAATTGGTCATTCACAACATGGATCTTTGTAGCCGCAGTTAGGACAATATGCATCGCGACTTCCTGGCATATCACCCATCTTTTCTTTACAAACGGGGCAATCTTGTGTTCTTAGATCTGATCTAGGTCTATTCTTCACCTTGGTAGTGGATTAATTTGTAGACTTTTAATACTGATACATCCCACTGTCCAGCGATTTCTGCTCTGCCAAATCCTGCGACCTCTTGACGGGATTCACCTAGCGGATAGCATGGATTAGTTTCGCAGACAACCAATAGTTGATCTGTCACACTTTTTCTTTCTGGGTCCTGATCAATACCAAGAATAGTTACTGGCTCTCTCCCATCAAGCTTAAAGAAATATCTATAAGCATGATCTGAATTTCCAATTCCGCTAATTGAAAAATTGTATGGTTTTCCATCTGTCTTTGAGATAACGAAGTCTGAGATCTCTTTTACCTGCCTAACCTGATTATTTCCAGGATTTGCGATCGGACTATATTTTAGATTTAAGAAAAATAAACAAGCCAAAATCATAATGACAATAATTTTTCCTGGTTTTTTAAGAATAATAATTACCTCCGATAAAAGAAGCCCTACTAATAAAAATGGCACTGGGAAAATAAAGCCTAAATAATAGTCATAAATAGATTTTTTATATAGTCCAAATAGTC
>CAZBFH010000025.1:0-13246 GCA_964491185.1 uncultured Gammaproteobacteria bacterium | reverse complement strand
ACCCAATGCTTGTCTTCTTCTGGAATTATGTGATTTAAGACGCCAAGAGGGCGAACGAACTCAACTTCTGCACCAAATTCTTCTCTAAATTCTCTTTCGATTGTTTGTTTAAAAGATTCCCATCTCTCAAGTCCTCCACCCGGACATTCCCATTTTCCACGCTCACTCCTAGCCTTCTCTCCTCTTTTAGCTAAAAACAATCTATTTTTTTCGTCGAAAATTACTGCCCCAACCCCTACTCCATCAATCTGCTTACCTGTTTTCATTCCAAAATTATACCACGAGTATTGTTTTTAGGCTCGATTTACGATATAATAAATGGAATGAAACAAGCGATACACCCACAATATTTTAATGAAGCACAAGTTATTTGCGTTTGTGGACATAAATGGACAACTGGTTCTACCCAGGAAGTAATTCACGTGGAACTTTGTTCTAATTGTCACCCTTTCTATACAGGAGAACAAAGATTCGTAGATACCGCTTCTAGAATTCAAAAGTTCCAAACAAGATCTGAAGCAGCTAAGAAATATCAGGTTGTTAATAAAGAAAAGAAAGAAGCTCAGAAAAAACAGGCAGAAGCTCCTAAAACTCTCCGCGAAATGCTTGCGCAAATAAGTTAGCTCCACATGGACGATTACAGAAAAGCCTTAATCGAGTCTCTTGACGCAAAAATTGCGGAAACTTCGCAACTACTATCTGATCCTGATTTTAAAGAAATGGCAGAGCTAGAACTTCTAGAACTTAACAAACAAAAAGATCAGATCATGGGAAATTACAATGAGTCAGAAGATGAAGATGAAGATTCTCTGGACGACAGAAATGCAATTCTTCAAACTAGCGGCGCAGCAGGAGGAGAAGAAGCTAAGCTCTGGGGAGACGAATTACTCAGAATGTATACAAGATTTGGAGAACGCGTAGGACTTAAGTTTGAGCAGGTTGATGAAGGAGTTTTAAGAGTAGTCGGAAAATATAATGGAAAAGGTCCTTTTAATATTTTTAAATATGAAGCGGGAGTTCACAGAGTACAAAGAATTCCGGCAACAGAAAAAAGAGGAAGAGTGCACACATCTACAGCTACTGTTTCTGTACTGCCAGAATTAGAAGATATCGATTTACATATTGCACCTGATGACATAGTGTTTGAAGCTTACAGATCTGGCGGTCATGGCGGACAAAACGTTAATAAGGTTTCAACTGCTGTGCGCATCAAACATATTCCAACTGGAATAGTAGTAACTGCTTCTACTGAAAGATTTCAGGGACAAAATAGAGAGATTGCAATGAACTTACTTAGAGCCAAGCTTTGGGAAATGGAAGTAGAGAAACAACACAGTGAGATTAGTTCTCTTAAATCTACCCAGGTAGGACGTGGTATGAGAAGTGAGAAAATTAGAACATTTAATTTTCCTCAAGACCGTTTAACAGATCATAGAATCAATAAATCGTGGCATAATTTACCTAAAATTATGGATGGAGAAATCGAAGATATAATTAATGCAGATTACGAAATATAACCTTTTTCCTTTTCCTTATATTCTTCAATAAGCTTTAAGTGGTCATCATTAATTAAAATATTTGCTAAATGATTTCCACCTGCAATGTGAGGCATTATTACATAATCGGCGCCTGCTTTATAAAAATCCCTAGCGTCGTTTTTATCAAATGCCGCAACCACCACTTTAACATCTTTAAATTTTTTTATATTTTTTAAAAGAAGTAAATTATCCTCTGGATCAGATGCAGTTGATATAATAAGACTCGCTTTTTCTACATTTACCAAAAGTGCAATCTCAGGATCTGCTATATCACCAAAAACTGTTCTTATCTTTTTTGCATTTAATTTTTCAATTATGTCAGGATCAAAATCCACAACTATAAAATTTACATTCTTTTTTATTAAAGCATGAAGTATTCCCTCCCCCATTCTGTTAGCTCCAACTAAAATAATATGATTTTTAAGTTCCACGAATTCATTTTCTATCTCTGTACTTTTTCTTTCAAATAATCCTAAAACTGGAGCTAACAATTTATACAAGTAATTACTGTTTGTAATAAAATATGTAGAAACTACAAAAGTAATTACTCCAACAAAAGTAATTATTGAAAGAACCTCTTCCGGCACGTGACCGATCTTATTTCCCAAATAAAGCATAATTAAAGAAAATTCTGATATCTGAGCAAGAGCAATCCCTGCCATAAATGAAGTTCTTTTTTTATATTTTAATAATCCTAAAATCATTATTACAATCACAGGACTTACAAATAAAACAAAAGCTGAGAGAACTACCACGAAAACAACAATTTGTGAAATATTATTAAATGCTAAATCCATTCCTAGAGTTACGAAGAAAATAGTTAAAAAGAAATCTCTAAGAGGTTTTACTTTTGTAATAATCTGAAAACTTTCAATTGAAGTTGCAAGCGCAATTCCCGCTAAAAGTCCTCCAATTTCAATTGAAAAACCAATGATAGGAGAACTTACCAGCGCAGCAATCCCAAAAACCCACGCAAGACTAAATAAGAATAGAGACTCTGAAGAGCGAGCAATTATATTTAAAATTTTAGGAATTATATTTCTACTTAAAAATATAACCCAACCAAATAAAACGACTACTTTTAGAAGTGCTATAAAAATCTGAACGTAATCAATTGATGTCCCTGCTACTCCACTAAAGGTTGATAATAAAATTAAAATAAATATTGCGACCAAATCTTGAACAAGTAAAATACCAACCGTAATTTTTCCATAAAGACTTTTAAGATCTCTTTTATCTGATAAAAGTTTTATTATTAAAATAGTTGAGGAGAATGCCAATGCAATACCTATATAAACTGAGGTTAGTGCCGAGAATCCAAGTAAAATACTTATTCCAAAACCTGCAAGAGAAGTAAAAAACATTTGTGCTCCCCCAGCTAACAGCGCATTCCTCCCCACAGACTTGAGCTCTTTAACATTTAACTCAAGACCAATCATGAAAAGAAGCAGGGTTATTCCAATTGATGCTAAAGACTGCATTAGTTCATGACTATGGAAATTAAATGCGCCTAATGGACCCACAATAACTCCAGTAATAATAAATGCTAAGATCGAGGGCTGTTTTAGAAATCTAAAAACTATGGAAAGAATAGCGGCTAAAAAAATTACAACTGTTAGTTCAAGAAAAATACTCTCCACTAATCTAGTTTAGCTTGCACAGTATGTTTTTTTCAAGCATTAACTGCTGGGACAATCATAATTTCTTCCTCTAGAGAAATGTCATATTTTTCCTTGATTTCTTTTTTTGCGAGTTCAATAAGTGTTATCACATCACGAGATTTTGCGTTCTTAAAATTAACTATAAAATTTGGATGCCGTTCTGAAAACTTAGCCCCTCCTATCTCCCTACCTTTAAGATCGGCTCCTATTAAAAGCTTTGCAACTGGGAGAACGGGAAATGGATCTGGTTTTATGCTTGCTTCAAACTCTTTTAGAACTTTTCGAGGAACAATTTTTACGTCAACATTTTTAAAAGTACTTCCTATATTTGGCAAATCTAGAGGATGTCTATCAATTCTGTAATCAATTTTTTCCTGAGTCTGTTTCTTAATCTCTTCCCTATTTCCTTTTCTAAGATCAAACTTAACGGACATAATTATTTCATTTTTACCAACTCCATTTTTAAAAACACTTTGCCTATAACCAAAAAGACATTCTTTTTTATTTCTTGTTTTAAATTTAAGAGTTTTTGTGTCAATACTTGTAACTTCAACTAAGTCATCCTTCATCTCTCCTAAGAATGCTCCTGCATTTCCTCTCACTCCACCTCCAACAGTACCCGGAAGCCCACCTGCCCATTCAAAACCAATCAAAGAATTTTGTACGCAGAAACTTACGAGATCTGAAACCAAAGTTCCAGACCCAACTGTTAAAATATTCTCTTCTCTTTTGATAAAATTAATAGAATCCTTTAAAACCAGTCCGTCAAATCCATCATCACTAAAAAGAATATTAGTGCCACTTCCTAAAATAAAAATCGGCAAATCTTTTTTTAACTCTTCCCATTCACCTAAAGCTCCTCTCAAACTTTCATCAGACTTAAAATCAAAAAAATATGAAGCTGGCCCGCCAATTTTAAAATTGCTATGTTTTTTTAGAGGAATATTTGTTTGAATCATTGTTGAGAAGGAGTTAATTCTAGTGTAGCGGTAACGCTCCTGGTTTGTCCATCTTTCCAAACTTCAAGCCTTAAGCTATCTCCTACTTTTTTCCCTGATACTGCATTTGAAATCTGATACTCACTTGTTAAAGCTTTCCCATCAACCTTCGTAACAATATCCCCTTGTGAAATTCCTGCTTTTTCTGCAGGAGAATCTGAAACAACACTTTGAATATATGCTCCAGCTACAATCTCATTTTCTTTTGCTAAATCATTATCGATTACTCTATATGAAACACCCAAAAAGGCCCTGTTGAATTGTCCGGTTTTATTAAAGTTATCCAAAGACGCCTTAATGGCATCGATTGGTAATGCAAATCCTATATTTTGTCCTCCAACTGCTACCGCACTGTTTACACCAATAACTTGGGACGAAGAATTAAGAAGTGGTCCTCCAGAATTTCCGGGATTAATTGCAGCATCTGTCTGAATAACATTATCTAACTCTTCAGCATCAAAATAGTCTCCAGCTGTAATTCCACGTCCAAGGCCTGAAATCACACCAGTTGTTACTGTGTTAGGAAATTCACCTAATGCAGTTCCGATCGCGATTACAAATTGCCCAACCTTAAGATTTGACGAACTACCAAGCGTAACCGGTTTAAGAGTCTGTCCTGGATTTTTTGAAGGATCAATTTTTAGGATCGAAATATCATTTAATGGATCTCTATAAATTTGAAGTACTTCAAACCTTTTATTATTATTTGTAACTACTTCATATTTAGCAGATGAATCACTAACTACGTGCTTGTTTGTAACGATCAAACCATCCTTACTCACTATAAATCCAGATCCTATGCTTTGAGGCTCCGGATCAGTCGATTCAACTGGCGCATTAAAACCAAAAACAGAAAACGGACTAAGGTCATAGCTATTTGCTTGAGGCGGAAGATCCCTAGAAATTGTTACGACAGAAGGCCCTACCTTATTAACCGTGTCAATCACTACTGATTCTTCACTTTGAATTCTAACTCTGTCTTCTTCTACATTTTCCTCCGGGTTTTTTGAATTTAAATTCAAATTAAACCTGTCCCCGATATAAGAAATGCCAACAAGGAGTAGAATTAAAACTATGACGAGAGGTATGAGTCTTCTCATAGGAAGATTATTTTAACAACTCTAACACTGCTTTTTCAAGTTGAGTATCACGCTCTGGACTCTTTGGATCTAATTTAGCTTCGACATCCGGTTTTAACCCTTCTCCATTTACCCATGTTCCATTAGGAGTTAACCACTTCGCAATTGTGACATGAATTCCTGCTCCCCCACCTAGATCCTCAGCTTGCTGAATTGTTCCCTTTCCAAATGATGTCTCTCCAACTAATGTCGCCCTCTGATTGTCGCGAAGTGCGCCAGCAACTATTTCTGAAGCCGATGCAGAACCTTTATTAATAAGCACAACCACAGGAACACCAGTTAAGAATCCTTTTCTATTTGCTTTAAGGGTATTTTTTCCACTCGCGTCTTCTTCACTAACCACATCAGAACCTTCCTCTACGAATTCTGAGGCAATAAATACGGCGTCAGTTAAATATCCTCCAGGATTATTTCGAAGATCTAATATTATTCCTTCAACTGGTGTTTTACTAAGCTTAAGATTCATTTCATTTATTGCAGCAAGCCACTCTGAATTAGTGTTATCTCCAAATTGAGAAAGACTAACATAAGCAATATTTGAATCATCAAACTTTTTATCCAACTCAATTGAATCTATATCTTTTCCTTTTTTAATCCATGTCTGAACACTTTTTACAGTAATAACATCTCTAATTATTTTTACGTCTCTGGTTTTCTCTTCATCTTTATGTAAAAGCGTAAGTTCTACAGTTGTTCCCTTTTCTCCTCTAATTTTTTCAACTGTCTGAGCAAGAGTCATTGCTGCAGTCGATTGCTTATTAACTGCGACTATAAAGTCCCCTGCTCTAACTCCAGCCTTTTGCGCAGGACTTCCATTCAAAGGAGAAACAACAATTATTTTTTGATCTTTCATCCCTAGCTCTGCACCGATTCCTTGGAATTGCCCAGCCATTCCCTGCTTAAAGTTATCGTTTTGAACTGGTGGAAGGTAAACAGTAAATGGATCATCAAGAGACTGGACCATCCCTGAAATCGCGCCGTTTAGCATTTTTTGAGGATCTAATTTTGTTTTATCGTAATAATCTTTTTCAAGTTTTTGCCAAACTGTCCAGAATTGTTCGAAATTTACACTGGTGACTTGAGGCGGTGGCTCTTTACTTGCGACACTTATTTGAGGCTTGAACCCTTTCCAATCGAAGTTAATCTTATTTACCCCAAAGTAATAACCCACAAGAAGTGAGATTAAAATCACGAGAACTAATTGGATTCTTGAGGTCTTATGCATCTAGATAGAATACCGTAAAACCTATCCTCTTGCAACAAATGGCACTAGGGCTAGGTGTCGTGCGTACTTAATGTTTATTGTGATTTCATTCTGATGTTTTGCACAAAGTCCATTTCTACTTCTAGCAATAATCTTTCCTCTTTCAGTCAAAAATCTTTGAAGAGTTGAAACATCTTCAAAAGAAGGTGCTTTCTTTTCCTCACAGAAAAAACATTTCTTTGGTACTCCTTTTAATATTCTTTTTCTTGGTCTTCTGTCTTTTCCCATATATTATTTAGAAAGGTATGTCATCTGGAGCAACTTCTTCGCTTGCGCTTGAAGCTGGTTCAGATGGAGCTTCCTCTGTTTCCTCCTTTTCTTCTTTATCTTCTTTCTTCGCTTTTTTCTTTGTTTCTTTTGGAGCTTCAGCTTCTTCTTTATCAGCTGCAGCGACAGGCTTTCCGCCCATTGAATCGAGAAGTATAATATCAGAAATAATTATTTCTGTAGTCGACTTCTGAGTTCCATCCTGAGCACTCCAAGTTCTTGTTGAAAGTCTTCCTTCTACAAAAACTTTCTTTCCTTTTGTTAAAAATTGGCTACAAAGTTCTGCTAATTTATTCCAAGCAACGATTCTATGAAATTCTGCTTCATCTCTTTTCTCTCCCGTATCTGTTGTCCAACTTCTATTTGTCGCTAGTCCAAATGAACAAACTGCTGTTCCTTGGGGCGTGTATCTAAGCTCTGGATCGCGGGTAAGATTTCCGATTAGCTGAACTCTATTTAGTGATCGTGCCATATTATTTAAGTCTTAGTAAAAGGTGTCTTAAAACTTTGTCGTCATTTATAAGTTTTGTTTCAAAACCTTTATCTATGACTTCTTCAGTGTCGATATTCCAGTTAAAATATAATCCTGAAACTTCTTTTTTAATAGGATAAGCTAGAGCTTTTTGGCCCCATGATTTTTCTTCTATTTTTGCTTTTCCAAATTGAGATTTAATACTTTCAACAAGCTTCTTCTGATCTGCCTCTTTAAGAGTTGTTCTAAGTACTAATGTTAATTGGTAAATCATTTTTAGTTGAATCTAATATTAACATAAATTAAGGCTAAAAACAATGAGATATTGTGTTAAGATAATTTAATGTTTGACGCTTTGATAGTTTTAGGAAAAAACATAGGGATCGGTTGGACAAGAGAAAAAATTAGAAAAACTCCTAACTATCTATCCGATAGATCTGAGCTAAGTGTTTACGCAGCTGGATATTTATATAAGACTGGAAATTTCAAGCGAATAATTTTTTCAGGTGGAAAAACAGCTGGAGCGGAATTCCCTTCTGAAGCTCGAGCAATGAAAGATTTTTTATTAAAACAATTTCCTGAAATTTCAGAAGACAAGATAATATTAGAAAAAAATTCATTCGACACAATAGAAAATGCTACTGAGGTTAAGAAAATAATTGAAAAATTAGAAATAAACCAAATAATTGCCTTAACCACTAACGAATTTGCCAAGCGCGCAAAAATGGTTTTTAAAAAAGAAGGATTAAGAACAGATTTTCTGAAAGTGAACGACGAATTAAAAAAACTAAGCCCCCAAGCATATCAGAAATTTAAATATAAGAAAAATCCAATTGAAGTAATCTATGAATTTAATGCCTATTTGATTATCTCAACTCCAGTAGTTAGAAATATCGCGCACTATTTGATTAAAAAGATGAGATCTAAAAGTTAAGTTCCAATTTTAAATTCTATTACGTCTCCGTCTTTTACTATATAATCCCGGCCTTCAAACATTGCTTTTCCGTGTTCCCTAGCGCCTTTCCAACCGTTAAATTCTATAAAGTTATCAAATCCTACAACTTCAGCTTTTATAAATCTTTTAATAAAATCCGTATGAATTTCTCCAGCCGCTAACTGCGCGTTAATTCCTTTTCTAATCGTCCATGCTCTAACTTCTTTTTCTCCTGCTGTAAGAAATGAAATCAATCCTAATTCTTGATAAGCTTTTTGAATAAGTCTTTGGAGTCCAGAAAATTCTAATCCTAAATCTTTTAAATACTCTACCTGTTCTTCCTGGGATAAACTTGCAAGTTCTGCTTCAATTTTCGCAGAAATTACAACTACTTTTTCTAGTGACACATTTAATTTCTCTGAATAATCTTTTGCGATTTCATCAATTTTTTCTGAACTATAATCTCCCTCAGAAACATTTAGAACAACTATTTCAGGCTTATTTGTAAGAAAAGACATATTTTTTACTTCTTCTTTTTCTTCTTTTGTAAAATCTATATCTCGTACCGCTATTCTCTTGTCTAGCCCTGCTATTATTTTTGCAAATAAACTTTTCTTGGGATCATTACTCTTAAGTCTCCCGTCTTGGTTCTGCGCTGATTGCATATCTGCGAGCATGAGTTCAGTATTAATCGTTTCGTAATCCTCTTTAACTCCAACTGAACCCTCGCGAACAATGTCCGAGTCTTCAAAAGCTCTAACTACGTGAGCAATAACTGAAACTTCGCGAATGTGTGAGAGGAATTTATTGCCCAAACCTGCACCTTCTGACGCGCCTTTAACAAGACCAGCAATATCTACAAAATTTACAGTGGCCGGTTTTAAAGGAGGAAGACTCCCCATTTTTTCTTCAATCTTTGTAATTTCTGCAATTTGATCAAGTCTATTATCAGGGACAGGCACAACTCCGACATTTGGTTCAATTGTCGCAAAAGGATAATTAGCAACAAGTGCTTGTTGACGCTTTAAAAGCGCATTAAACAATGTGGATTTCCCAACATTTGGAAGCCCTACAATTCCAATACTAAGATTCATGAGGCTGATTATAGCAGAAGTTAATTACTAGCAGTATAATATATGCACAAAATGAGCTTAGATAAAATTACCGAGTTTTTTAAAACTAGTCCAAAGTATTTATATAAAAAGGGCGAATATATTATTCGTGCCGGTGATCAACCCTCCGGTGTTTATTTTATTGAGGAGGGATTTGTTAAAGTTTCCTCACTAACGCTAGACGGATCTGAAAACGTGCATCTAATTCTAAAGAACAGTGAGATATTTCCAAGAGAAATGATTTTTGATATTCCACCTGAGAATGTATCGTTTGAGGCGATGACAGCAGTAACTTTAAGAAGAAAACCAAAAGAATCCTTTCGAGAATTAATTGATTCAGACACAGATGCACTTCGCGAAGCATTTCACTTAGCAGGAGCTTTTCTTGAAATTTTTACAGACAGAATTGATAATCTAGAACTTACCTATTCATATCCTAAAACAATTGACAGACTATTGAAGTTATCTAAAAGATTTGGAAAGTATAACGGAAATGAAGTTACTTTTGAAGCGCCAATTACACATAGCGTCTTAGCTGCCTCAATTAATATGAGTAGGGAAACAGTAAGCCGGGAACTTGAAAAATTAAAAAGAAAAGGCATTATTACAGAGGAAAGACACTTTATAGTTATAAAAGATTATAAAAAGTTAAATGAAGAATTTGAAAACTACTTCGTAAATAAATAACCCCGTGATGTAAGTCACACTTCTTAATACCCCAATCGTCACTGAATAAAATTCTTGTTGGATTTATATTTGATTAGAACATGAAAGGAGGTGAAATAAATATGAACAAAATGTTAGTAATAGTTTTTCCAACAGAGTCAGATGCTTTTAATGGGCTTGACGCTTTAGAAGAACTAGACGAAAAAGGAGACATAACGCTTTATGCCGAATCTGTTGTTGTAAAAGATCTAGAAGGAAATGTAACTGTTAGACAATCAGCAAACGATGGACCGATAGGTACAGCGGTTGGAATGTTAACCGGAAGCCTAGTAGGCTTATTAGGCGGACCCATTGGAGCTCTTGCGGGAGCAACATTAGGAGGAACAACCGGATTAATGGTTGACATCACAGAGTCAGCAATAAATCAGGATTTCCTAGATGAAGTTTCAGATGTCTTTTTGCCTGGTACCACAATGATAGTTGCCGAAGTTGATGAAGAATGGGTAACTCCAGTGGATACCAAGATGGATGAGTTTTACGGCATTGTATTTCGAAAACCAAAATCCAAAGTTGTGGATGACCAAATTGAAGAGGATTCACAAACTTTTAGAGAGGAGGTGAATGAAATGAACGTAGAACTAAAAGAGAAAGGCGCAAAATCTAAGGCAAATGCGCAAAAAAGTCTCAAATCAGCTAAATCAAGACTTCAAAAAGTCGCAAAAAGAGCTGATAAAAAGCTGGATCAGGTAAACAGCGAGGGTAAAGCTAAAATTTCAGCACTGGAGTCTCAAATGAAAGACGCTCAGGCTGCACAAAAAGCTAAAATCCAAAAAAGGATTGCTCAAGTTAAAGCTGACCAAAAGAAAAGGAGCGAAAAACTCCAAACAGCCAAAAAAAGGGCTAGCGAGGCATTAACAAAGTAATGCAGGGATACTAGTTGTGATTCCCAAATCAGGAATCACAACTAGAGCCCGAAGGTAAGTGACGAAGCAGGTATTTTTAAAAAGGATTTCTTCACTTATCTTTGGGAAAGGAGAAAAATAATTATGATACCAATACGAGACCATAACCCATCTGGAGGGAAACCAATTATTACATATCTGCTTATTGCAGTTAATATTTTAGTTTTTGTGTATATGTTTTTATTACCGGAGAATTTAATTGATGGTTTTATTAATTCTTATGCCTTAATCCCCGCTAAAGTCACTTCCGGCCACAATCTAATGACTTTCATTACTTCGATGTTTATTCATGGAAGCATAGGACACATTGCAGGCAATATGATTTTTCTAAATATTTTTGGTGATAATTTGGAAAATAGACTAGGACATATAAAATATTTGCTATTTTATTTAGTTTGTGGCCTTGTAGCTTCAATTGCTCAAATATTAGTTGATCCCACATCAACAATTCCTCAGATTGGAGCATCCGGAGCAATTGCCGGACTCATGGGTGGATACCTAGTTCTTTTTCCCCAAAACCAAATTGACGTCTTTTTCTCTTTTGGTAGATTTTTAAGTCGCGGTACGGTACCAGCCTTTGCGATGCTTGTTTATTGGTTTGTGTTCCAGATGTTTGACGGAGTAGGAAGCTTGACCTCCACTCAAGAATTGGGTGGAGTCGCTTATTTTGCTCATATCGGCGGATTTGCCGCAGGCTTTGGGATAATCTCAGTCTTCAAAAAAAGAATAATAGAAATTAATTTTATGAAAGGAGGTGAATAATTATGAAAAATTATATTAAAGATTTATGGTGGTTAATGCTTCTAAGTGGCATTGCCCTACTCTTATTCGGATTAGCTACGATAGTTTGGCCCGGGATAACACTCGTGACACTATCTGTTCTTTTCGCGATATATGTGATTGTTGCTGGAGTTATGGATATTCTAGTATCAATCGGTAGTATAACCGAAAAGAAAGGTTGGTTTCTAACCTTAATTCTTGGAGTAGCTGAAATTGCAACAGGAGTATACATACTAAAGATTCCGGGAATGGCACTTGAAGTATTTATACTAGCTGTCGGAATCACATTTATGATTCAGGGAGTACTTACAATCATTGCGTCAATCGTTGACACGACTGATATGAAACTAAGAATCCTTGAAATCATTACAGGGATTTTGGGAATTGCAGCCGGTTTTATAGTATTTAGGAATCCGGTAAGCGCCGGAATTGCCTTCACTTGGGTACTGGGAGTCTACGGACTTATCGCGGGTACAATGAGAATCGCAGCAGCTCTAAGCCTAAAACAAACAGCAGAAGAGCTAGGTGAAATAGTTGAGAATCATAAACCAGCTATATTAAGGAAGTAACAAGGCATCAATCTTGAGGTAGTGGGTCAACCAAAAATTGACCCGCTACCTTTTCCATTTATCGTCCCATCAACCATCTGACAGTTTTGACCGTACCCTGAGTCATGGTCCCTAGAACATTATTCTTGTTTTCTGATGTTCCTCTTAAAGCTAATATTCTCTCATGCATATTAATAGCATCCCCAAACCTCCACCATCTCATTTCCACATGCTCTCTAGGTGAAGCGTTATATAAGTTAAGCCCCCGACCGTCTATTAAATATACCCTGACGGCATTTTGGATTAATACATTTCTACCTTCAAATTCTCCAGGAACAAGTGACGTTGGCATATCTTTAAAATAAATTAATCTTTCCTGGGAAATACTTTCTCCAGCTTCTTCCCGAAGCTCTCTTACTCCAGCTGCTAAATCAGTCTCTCCTGGATCTACTTTTCCTCCTGGAGGAGCCCATTGAAGATGATGACTTTTAGTAGCCCTTAGTCCCATAAAAATCTCCATATCTCCATCTCCAGGTCTTATGGGTACTACCTGAACGGATGGAACATTAATAATCGGAAGTCTTTCAACTCTATTTTCAATCATAGTGGGTTATTATAGCAAAAAAAGAACCGCGGCTAAGCGGCTCTCTAAAAATATTTTTATGAAAACTATTTTTTCTTATTCTTGCTTTTCTTAACGTCTTTTTTGATAAGGCCACTGAGCTCACCGCTCTTACTTACTAGATTACTTACTACACCTGTTACGCTCTTAAGATTTTTATTATCTTTAAGTGTAACTACACCAACAACTGCTGCTCCTGCTCCCACGACTACTCCTGTTACAGCTGCTAATAAGGGATTTACTCCATTTTTCTTTTTTGCCATTTAATTCACCTCCTCTATAT
>CAZBFH010000024.1:0-13398 GCA_964491185.1 uncultured Gammaproteobacteria bacterium | reverse complement strand
TTGTTACATCAAGAGTAGAATTGTTTGGTGATAATACTCCTGAAACAACTCTCCAGTTACTCTGATTAACTCCAGTTGCACAACTTCCAAATGTTGGAGTTGCTCCTCCAAGGAGACACTGAGTGTTTGTTCCAGCTGTAACTTGCTGTAGAACTCCTGAATTGTTTCCATAGAATATTCCTCCATCTGATGTGAAGTTAGCAAATGTTGTTGCTTGTCCAGATGGAACTGTGAGTCCTCCATTTGCTGTAATAAGTCCTGATACTTCCAATGCATCAGCAATATCTACTCCATCTGTGTTGTCTTGAATTGTTCCTCCGTTGAATACTAATCCTCCAGTTGAAGAGAATGTTAGTCCTGTTGTTCCTGTTGTTGAGATATTTCCAGTGCTATCCACTTGGAATGCATTGGAAGTACCAGATGTTAGAGTTCCACTTACATCAAGGTTTCCATTGATGTTTGTGTTGTCTTGGATATTTACAACGCCAGCTCCTGAATCAATGTTAATGAATCCAGTTGTAGAGTTTCCAATTGATAGAGTCTGTCCATTGGTTGTTCCGAGAACTCCAAGACCTGAGAGAGTTGTTGCAATGTTTCCAGAGTTTCCAGAGATAGAAGCTGTTGGAGTACCAGAAGCAATATTAATAACTGCAAACTTAGATGATGCTGTAGCATTAGCACCTAAAAGTAAATCAAGCGACAAAATTTTAGGACTGATTGTTCCGTTTGTGACATTCCAATTACTTCCTCCTCCTGATCCACTACATGATCCCCAAGTTGGTGCTCCTCCTCCGTTTGAAATGAAACATTCACCCAACGAGCCTGCAGCTGTTTGAGCGATCACTCCTGATCCATTTGTATACAGAACGCCACCGTTTGTTGTTAAACCTGAGAAAGTTATCGTTCCGCCAGCTGTAAAATTATCTCCCCCAATATCAATTGACCCAAATCCAGATGTTATAGATCCAGACCCAAGTGCTCCGACTGTTGTCAAACTTGAAGAGGTTATTCCAGATCCAAGAGAAGTTGGTGTTAAAACTGTTGTACCGTTTATCTGAAATGCTGGTGTTCCAGAGTTAACGTTAACAAAACCGAATCTTGCACTTCCAGATGCGGAGTTACCGATTAGAACATCTAACGTGTCGTTTATCGGCGAGAGCGCGCCATCGATAAGTTTCCAATTTGATGATCCACCAGATCCACCAGTTGCAGTAATTGTTAGGATTTTATTTGCTGTGTCAGCTGAGAGACTTATTCCAGTCCCTGCTGAAATAGTAAGATCATCGTCACCAGAAGCCGTAATAGTATCAGACCCTACCAAAATATTCTTAAATGAATCACCTGTCGTATCTTCGAGCGTATTTGTGATCGTTGTGCCATTTATTGAGATTCCTGATCCTGCTGTAAGAGTAACTACTCCTGTAGCACCTCCAAATGACGTAACGCCTGTATTTGTAATAACTGGATTCTGAGGATCTCCTGTAACCGTAATTCCCGTGCCTGGAATAACTGAATAAACAAGATTCGAAGCAAATACTGAGCCTGTTCCTGCGTTTACGTCTGAATTATTTGTGATTATTCCCCCGCTTGTTGTAGCTATCTCAGTTACGTCAATTCCCTTTAAGAATTCAACATTCTGTGAAAAAGATGTAGGCACATTTATTCTGTAAATATATCTCGATCTGCCTATTGAGAGACCTAAAACCTCTTCTCCATCTATTTTCTGAGCCATGACTTTGTCTGTATCTGCTTTACCTATTCCGAAGCCAGGAATAAAGTTTGCTGCTACGAAAGTAGCTAACCCTAAGAAAGTTATAATAATTGCGATTACTGCAACGAGGATAATCTTCTTTGAAAGAACATACTTATTTTTTGTTTGTCCTATAATAATTTCTTGAGTTTTTACCTCTAGCTCTTCTTTTGCTCTTATCACTGGCTTAGTGATATTAAATGGCTTAGCTTCCTGCTGGCCTGCAAGTTGAGGATTATGGCTTTTCTTAGCCTCAGATAGATTCAACCAAAACTGTTCAACTAATTCACGTGAATATCTTCTGTGGGAGCCTGCAGTTCTATTTGGGATTAATATTCCTTTTTCTTCCCAGCGCCTGAGAGTCTTTGTAGAGACTTTTAATAACTTCGCAGCTTCTTGTATGCTTAATAAATTCTTGTCCATCTTGGGCAGCCAGATGTCCTCAATTTCCTAGGCTCAGATACGTACAGTAAACTTATCTTTAGAAATTGGACAGCAAGCTAAAATGTCTAAGTTGGAGGGTATAATGTCTAAGTATTTGGAGAAAATGTATAATTTCATATTCTAAATGTATAAGTTTACTGTATATCCATTACGACATTTTTTTCACGCTTTGTCAAGCACGAAACTTGGACAAAAATTAAATTCGTGAAAACATAGATTCTTGAGGCTAATTTTCCCCCGTTTTTGAAGTCTCTTTTTTTGTATTTTTTAATTTCTTTTCACAAAGATTAAAAATTTGGACATTTAAACCTAAAATTTATGATTTTCGACAGTTTGGAAAATATTAATTCTTATGTCAATTTTTTAAAGAAAATTAACCTGTAGTAAGTTTTGTGAAACAAAATATTTTATAAATTTTTGTACTTTATTCCCTATTTCATCTTTATGAAAATCTTTAAATAACTGACAAAATATTTAGTATTTTCATAAATTTTTTGTCATATTTTCACATTTTTGTCCTACAGCGTATTAATATAAAATATGGTATCAAAAACTATCACAATATCTCACATAAACTTTTATTAAAATCCACCTTTGCTTGGCTTGACATATAAAACTTATTAATACTATGCTGATCTTATGCGTTTATTGAAAATCTTAATCATTGGACTCCTAATCTCCTCTTCTTTTTTCTTTACAAAAAGTGGAAATGCCCAAACAAACGAAGAAAACTTTTCTGGAACAGCCGTTACGCTACCTATCACGGGCTCTAACATTAGCGAGGGTTCGATTATCACTACGACAAGCAGCGGATACACATTAGCAAATAAAGAATACGATAGTGGTCTTTATGGGGTCACTACGAATAATCCTGCGATTACCATGGAAGATGTCCCTAAAGCTAATCTCAGATATGTCGTTTATTCAGGAAAAACAAGAGTTAGAGTGAATACATCAAAAGGAGCTATAAGAAGAAATGATCTCATCACATCATCAACCACACCAGGCGTAGGAGTTAGATCAGGAGAAAATGGATTCGTACTAGGAATTGCTCTTGAAGATTATTCAGGAAATAATGAAGGAAGAATTTTAGTAGATGTTAAGCCTTACTTCAGCAATACAACAACTACCCAAGTTAGTAAAAATATCTTCAGTATTCTAAGAAATGCGAAAAACTCAGCCTACTTGTCTCCACTTGAAGCTTTAAGATATGTAATTGCTGCAATAATTGTACTCTTAGCTTTTGTCCTTGGATTTACATATTTTGGTAAAGTCGCCCAAAAAGGAATTGAAGCTGTCGGACGAAACCCACTTGCAAGAAGATTTATCGAATTATCAGTAGTATTAAATGTGCTCCTAACTGCACTCATAATTATCGCCGGCATAGCCTTAGCTTATTTGATTTTGGTTATCTAAAGTGCGATGATTATAGTAAATGATTAACCTGCCCAATCTTTCCTCGCTAGATATCTTTTTAATTTGGCTTTCTATATTCTCATTTAGCCTATTTCTAATCTCTGTTGTCTATGCAAAAAGAAATTCAAAAAAATCTGAAGAAATAAAAGAGAAAGAGGAAGACAGATGGGATGATTTAGAGCTAAAAGCTCATGAGGATTATCAGAAGATAATCGAAAGTGCTAATAAAAAGGCAGAAGAAATTATACTTCAGGCAACAGAAATTAAGAGAGATTCTACAGATAATCTTCAGGAATCAGTTGAAATTATGCTTGAAGATCAAAAAAAGATCTTAGAAAATGCCTCCGCTGCTCTCTCCAAAGAATTCGAAGATCAGCTAAAAGAAGTGAACGATAGTAATATCTTATTGTTAAAAAATATATACAAAGGCATCGAAACGGATGTGCAATCAGATTATTCTCTATACAAAGACGTTATTAAAAAACAAACATTCGAAGCCGAAAATATTGCTAAGGAAAAAATAAAACAGGAGTATGAAAAATTAGAAGTAGAAATCAAAGAATATCGAGAAAAAATGATGAATAAAGTTAATGACGATATATACAAAATACTCCTTAATATATCAAAAGCAGTCTTAGGAAAGTCACTCGATGCAAAAGATCATGAAGACTTAATTATTGAAGCACTTAATAAAGCTAAAAAAGAAAACATTCTCTAATGAACTATTCAAATTTTTTAAAACTAATTAGAACTAAGGACGAACAAAACGAATTAATAAATCTTATTGAAGAAATGATTCAAGGTCTTTATAAAGCACAAAATAAAACTGAATCTCCTTCTCCCCTAAGAACCCTTCTTACAGATGAAATTATAAAAATTATGCAGGCGCAAAAAATTAGTGATAATAAAATAAAATCTGAAAAGTTTTTTAATTCTCTTTTAGATACAGTCAGGAATTTAACTGTCTTAAAGTTAACAATAGCTATCGAACCAGATCAAAAAATGATTACATCAATCAAGAATTGGGCAGATAAGAATGGGCTTGATGGAGGAATTTTTGAATTTACTATCGATCCAAATATATTAGGTGGAGCAGTCATTGTAAATCATAAAGGCTCCTATGCTGACTATTCCCTTTTAAAAAGAATCGATGAGCTCTTCCTTAACCAAAAACAATTAATCTCTAAACTTCTCTAATGAAAACAATTAACGATTATCTAAATGAAACAGGTGAAGTTGGGTATGTTACAAAAGTTGTAAATACCATAATCCATGTAAATGGTCTCCCTTCTGTAAAACCCAATGAACTAGTTGTATTTGAAAATGGAGACAGCGGAAAAGTAATGTCATTAAGCCCTGAAAGCATAGAAGTAATGGCATTTAGCAAAAAACCAATTAGAGTTGGAGAAAAAGTTGCAAGAACTGGACAGACAATCAGCATTCCTGTAGGAAAAGAGATTTTAGGACAAGTAGTAGATGCTTTTGGAAACTCACTAGATAGCCACAAGCTCATAAAAAGACCAAAAAATCTTAGAACAATTGAGACTGATCCACCAGGAATTATGACTAGAAGAACAATCAAAAAACAATTGGAAACTGGTGTTTCGATAGTTGACCTTATGGTCCCAATCGGAAAAGGCCAAAGACAACTGGTTATTGGAGATCGCAAAACTGGTAAAACTAATTTCCTGCTCCAATCAATTGTTTCAGCTGCACGAGCTGGAGATATCTGTATTTATGCCGCCATCGGAAAGAAAAAAATAGACATAAAAAGAATTGAAGAATATTTCACAAAAAACAAAGTTATGGAAAGAGTCGTAATAATAGCCTCAACTTCCCAAGATCCAGCAGGTAAAATCTTTATCACTCCCTACTCCGCAATGACAATCGCAGAGTATTTCAGAGATATGGGACAAGACTCCCTTCTAATTCTAGACGATCTTTCAACACATTCTAAGTTTTATAGGGAAATTTCATTACTCGCAAACAAATTTCCAGGTAGAAATTCATATCCTGGGGATATTTTTTACGTTCACTCAAGACTTTTAGAACGTGCAGGTAACTTTTTAGTTAAAGATAAAGAAGTGGCAATCACCTGTATGCCCGTGACAGAAAGCCCACAGGGAGATTTCTCGGGGTATATTCAAACCAACATTATGTCCATGACCGATGGGCATGTTTACTTTGATAGCAATCTTTTCTCTGAGGGAAGACGACCCGCTGTAAATCCTTTCGTCTCTGTTACCCGTGTTGGAAAACAGACTCAATCTGCATCAAAGCGAAGCATTAATAGAGAATTACTAAGCTTTTTAACCCTATATGAAAAGATTAGAAAGTTTTCACACTTTGGAGCAGAGGTAACTGATTCAGTAAAAATCACTTCCGAAACAGGCACTAAAGTACTAGGGTTTTTTGATCAAGATCCAAATGCGATTATCCCAAACAGCGTACAAGTTATACTTCTTACTCTAATTTGGGGTAATAATCTTGAAAAAACTGATGTAAGAAGCTTGAGCGCACATAAAGATAAAATTACCAAACATTATGAGTCAAATTTAAATTATAGAATGTACATAAACAACATGATCGAATCATCTGAAAGCTTTAACGATCTTATTATGAAAGTTAAGAAGAATTTAAAATACGTTTACCCTTTGGCTAGATAATATGCTTACAAAAAAGAACTTAGAAAGTGAAATTGAAAATTTGATTGGTCTAAATGACATGGTGAAATCTTATGAGGAAATTGCCGCTTCTCGCATTAGAAGAACAAGAGATTCAGTTTTAAGAAACAGAACTTTTGTCGATGAGATTCATGACATCTACGAACAAGTTATTTTCTCATACAAACATCAAGTTGAGACCCTTATGAAGTCAAAAAAGGGCAAAGATCAATCTAAATTCTCCTTTATAAACAAGAATGGCAAGACTTTATATATATTCATTTCTGCTAACACAGGTCTTTATGGAAATCTAATCAAAAGAACATTCGATCTTTTCCTAAAAACACCTAAAGACGAGGCTTATGATATAGCTATTATTGGCAAATTAGGTCTCGCACTGTGGAATGAGTCAAAACTCACGCAGAAGTATCACTACTTCGACTTCCCTGATCAAAATGTTGATGAAAAAAACTTAGATGAAATTCTAAAATTTATAATTAATTATCAAAAAACTGTGGTTTTTTATGGGCAATTTCAAAATTTCATAAAACAGAATGCGACATTTTCTGATATTTCTGGAAATTCACTTACAGAAAAAATAGAAAACAAAGAAACCGTTAAGTTCTTCTTTGAACCGTCTCTTGAAAAAATTCTTGAGTTCTTTGAAAAGCAGATTTTTGCTTCAATTTTTGAACAAACAGTTAGAGAATCTCAACTTGCGAAAATTGCATCGCGCTTAACATCTCTAGATACAGCCACAGAAAATATCGATAAACAATTAATAACTATGACAAATCAAAAAAATAAAATAATCCATAGCTCTCAAAACAAAAAGCAATTGGAAACATTTGCGAGTAGCTCTTTATGGGGTAAAGTTTAAATATGAAACCAAATGGAAAAATAATCGGAATTGAAGGACAAGTTGTAAGAGTAGAATTTGAGGCTGGAAATGTTCCCATTGCGCACGATATCCTAAACCTAAAAGAAGATCCAACCGTCAGAATGGAAGTCGTTTCCTCTATTAGCGAAACAGAGTTCTATTGTCTTTGCTTTTCAAACACTGAGAAACTATATAGAGGCGCCGAAATAATTAATACAAATTCTCCTATTCAAATCCCAGTCGGCGAAGAAGTATTAGGAAGAATCATTAATATTTTTGGTGAACCAATCGATGGAAAGGGCCCAATTAAAGCTGCAAAGAAATCACCCATTTATTCTGAACATTTAACCTATGAGGATGTCGCTACGCATACTGAATTTTTAGAAACCGGAATTAAAGCCCTAGACTTCTTCTCCCCTGTTCTAAAAGGAGATAAACTTGGACTTTTTGGAGGAGCAGGAGTAGGAAAAACAATTCTATTAACAGAAATAATTCATAACGTAGTTACGCTAGCTCCAAAAAGAAGCGTTGTTTTTGCTGGAGTTGGAGAAAGATCTCGCGAAGGTCAAGAATTATATGAAACTCTCCTCACTCAAAAAGCCCTACCATTAATTAGTCTCATTTTTGGAACTATGGGAGACAATCCAGCCTTAAGATTTAGAACAGCTTTTACTGCAGCCACAATTGCTGAGTATTTTAGAGATCAATCAGATCGAGAAGTTTTATTCTTTATCGATAACATTTTCAGATTCGCTTTAGCTGGAAATGAACTTTCAATGCTTATGAATACAATTCCATCAGAGGATGGATACCAAGCAACTCTTGCGTCAGAAATGGGATCCTTTCATGAGAGACTAATTTCAACAGAGAAGTCCTCAATCACTACAATTGAAGCTATTTATATTCCAAATGACGATATCCTAGATCAAGGAGTTCAATCCATATTCCCATATTTAGATTCAACTGTGGTGCTTTCAAGAAACGTTTACCAGGAAGGAAGACTACCAGCTATAGATTTACTAGAATCAAGCTCATCAAATCTAAATCCAGACCTAATTGGACTTGATCATTATCAAACTGCTCTTCAAGCTCAAGCTCTGCTCAAGCAATCAGTTACTCTAGAAAGAATAGTTTCACTAATCGGAGAGGCTGAGCTCTCAGCTGAAGATAAAACTATCTATGACAGAGCAAAAAAACTAAAAAATTATATGACTCAAAGTTTTTTTGTAGCCGAAACCCAAACAGGAAGAAAGGGTAAGTTTGTGCCTATTAAGACCACTATTTCAGATGTTAAGCAAATCCTTGAAGGAAAAGCAGATGATCTAGACGAAGAAAAATTAATGTTCCTTGGCGAACTTGCTGAGGCCAGAGCAGCGAAATGACACCCACAATTCATGTAATTATTAAGAATAAGGAAAGCATAATTTATGATGGCCAAGTAACAGCTGTTTCCTCTTTTAATGATGTTGGCCTTTTCGATGTTCTTCCGCTTCACGAAAACTTTATTTCATTAGTGAAAGATAAAATAATAATTCACGATAATTCTGGACAAAAAGAATTTAAAATAAATAACGGACTTCTAAAGGTAAAAGATGACAAAGTAGACATCTACTTGGGGCTTTAAATCTTTTTTGAGAACAATATTCTTCCTGCTGAGGTCTGAATAACCCTAGATACAATAACATCTACGTCTTTCCCCACATCTAAACTCGCATTCTCAACTACAAGCATGGTTCCATCATCTAAATATCCTACCCCTTGAGTTAGATCTTTACCTACATGAAGAACTCTAATGTGAAGAGACTCACCTGGAACAGCTTTAATCTTTAGGTGATTTGCGATTGTGTTTATATTTATAGCTAAAACTCCAGAAATGCTCGCTTTTTTCTCAAGATTATAATCACAAGTAATAAGTCTTCCTTTCTGACTCTTTGCGATCTCAATAAGCTTATCATCGACCTCTCTGGGGCTTCCTTGACCGTTTTTATCGGGTACATGAGAAACTTTTACTCCTCTAGTCTTCTTCAATTTATCAAGAAGCGCTAGACCCTTTCTACCCCTTTCTCTCTTAACCATATCTTGAGAATCTGCTATATGCTTGAGCTCAAGAAGTATACTTTCTGGAATAACAAAGGTACCAACTAATACTCCTAGATTCACAAGATCAAAAACTCTTCCGTCAATTATTGCTGAAGTGTCTAGGAATATTGGATTTTCTATCTTATTACTTTTCTTAGTTCTTGGTGCACGGTGTGGAATAACAGATGGCAAACGATTAATTACGGTTCTCGCAACTTCATCTGCTAAGGATTGAACGAGTTTTGCGGAAAAATCTGGAACCGCTCTTCCCCTATTTCCCTGTGATTCAAGTGTCTTGACTTTCTTGTTTTTAATTTTTTTATTTTTTTCAGTCATTTTCTTAAATTAAACCGACGTTAGTATATCAAAATACTTAGCAATAATACTAGGTAAATTTACTTAAAACCTGGTTTAGAGTCTTAAATTTATCAGTTCCGATGATATTATTAAACCCTAATTTCTTTGCCTCCTTACTTCTTTTTGCAAAATCTGGAACAGCCCTAAGCTCCCCTAAAAGCCCAACCTCTGCGATACCAACCATTTTATTAACAGGAATATTTTTTAGACTTGAAAAAATTGCAAGGCAAATTCCAAGGTCCGCTGCTGGATCCGACAACTTCATTCCACCGGCAACATTTACATATATATCCATAGTATCAATTGGTAAATGTCCATGTTTTTGTAAAACAGCTAATAAAAGCTCCAAGCGTCTTGAATCGACTCCAGATGCAACGCGTCTAGGCATAGGCAACTTAGAATATATAGCAAGAGCCTGAATTTCAACCAAAAATGCACGACTTCCCTCAAGCGTTGCAGTCAAAACGCTTCCTGGCGCAGGCTCCTGACTTGTACTTAAGAACAAAGATTCAGGATTTTTTACTTCAGTCATTCCATCTCCCTCCATAGAAAAAACCCCCACTTCATCCACAGGCCCAAAACGGTTTTTCAAACTTCTAAGAATTCTAACACGCGTAAATTTCTCCCCCTCTAGGAATAAAACCGTATCTACCATGTGCGATAAAACCATTGGACCAGCCACCATCCCTTCTTTAGTTACATGCCCAACTATGATTACAGATATATTTAGCCTCTTTGCAACTCTTATAAACTCCATAGCCGCATACCTAACTTGACCAACTGAGCCTGAAAGACCAGTCAAGTTTTCAGACTCCATGGTTTGAATAGAGTCTATAATTACGAGTTTTGGCTTAGCTTCATCAATTACATTTACAATTGCATCAGTATTTGAAATTGAGAGTAAATTTAAATGATTATTTTTGTTCATTGTCAAACGATTGGCACGAAGCTTAATTTGCTGCTCAGATTCCTCGCCGGAAATATATAGAACCTCTTTTTTCTCTTTTGAAATATTTAGCGCAAGTTGAAGCAAAAGTGTAGATTTTCCAATACCTGGATCTCCAGCTAGTAAAGCAACCGATCCAGGAACTATCCCCCCGCCTAGCACGCCATCCATCTCAGTGAATCCCGAAGTAAATCGATCCTTCTCCTGGAACTGAATTTCATGTAATTTTTTTGGCAGAGTATTAATATCTCTGCTAGGGAAATTGCCAGTTTTTGACTTAGAATTTACATTTTGAATTTTGATTTCACGGAGGCTATTCCAACTACCACACTCTGGACATTTACCCATAAAAGCTGGAGAATCATAACCGCAATTTTCACAGACATAGGAAGTGGTAGATTTCATAAATTAGAGCAATGGGCAAACACTAGATTTAGCGATAACCCATTGGTTTTTCCTTAAGAACTGGTGTAAGGATTACCCTGTGTCTCTTAGCATCAACATCTGACACTACTGCTTCTACCTCATCTCCTGTTGCATATTTAGAGGTTGGTGGAATTTTGTCTTTTTTAATAAGACCTTCTATGTTGTTTCCCAAATCCAATATTAATCCGAGTGAATTTATCTGAGTTACCCTTCCCTTTACTTTTTTATCAGGAATGAATTGAGACGATGCCTCTTCAAAAGGATCCTTAGTCATTCTCTTAATAGAAAGGTTTACTCTTTTTGCATCTTTATCTATTCCTAAAACTTGTGCTTGTATCCTTTCACCTACTTTAAAATAATTCTCAGCTGTTTCTGTTTTATCCCAAGAAAGCTCTGACAAATGTATAAATCCTTCAAGATTTTTAACAGATACAAATATTCCAAAAGGTGTAGTACTAGAAACTAATGCATCAATAATTTCCCCCTGCTTTACCGCTGAGGTTGCTTTCGAAAAGTCTTCGTCCCCCATTGCTGCCTTCTGAGAAAATATAATCTTATGAAGCGCTCGGTTAATTTCGAGAACAACAACTTTTATTTTCTTTCCAACAAAACTAGCAGGACTATCGTTTAATATGGTTTGGGAGTTTGGCAGAAATCCCGAAAACCCATTGGAAGTACTAACTAAAAATCCGCCCTTTGTTAAATCATTAACATTTACATCCATTACAGTTTTTTCTTTAAGAAGCTTATCCAACACTCCCCAGTGTTTTTCATCCATGAAACGTCTTAGTGAAACTACCGGATTTCCTTGATCTGATTCTGGATTAAGAACTGAAACCATCACCTTATCACCCACACTTAGAGTCGAAAGAAGTGTCCTTAAGAGACCTCTGTCTTTTTCCATTACAGTCGCCTCTGTTTTTGCGCCGATTTCAACAAGAATCTCTGAGGATGTAAGTTTTGTTATAGTTCCCTCTATAACCTCGCCTTTTTTAAATGAGCGAATAGAAGTTTTTGTTTTGGCCATTAATTCGGCCATTGATGTAGCATTTCCCAATTTTCAAAATTCCTTTCATAATTAGACTAAGCTCAAGTATACCACTCATGAGCCTAACAAACAAGAAGACTAACGCCTTTTAACACCCCTATTTTGATCAGGAAGCGCTTCTCTAACTTCGTCTGGCAAAAATCCCATCATCTTATCTATAACTCTCTCTCTAATCCTTTCATCCTTACCCCATTCTTCAGGTTTATTAACTTCCCTTCCACCTATATTAAACACTCTTCTTCCAAGCCAGTCTCTTTTTAAAACTTGAACATGACTAACCTCATTTCTTAAAGGAGCATAATAAGTTCTGGATCCATCTTCATGTTCTTGAATCTGTAAGAATGCAGGAATATCACCAGTTAAACCTATCGCACCCTGCTCTCTCCAACTAACTGATCCAACCCCATGCGCGCTTAAGATTGCTCTAGTAAAATTACCTACTCGATTAGCAACGCTCCATGAAAGCTCAGCTTCTTCTTGAGATCCAGGGGCAACACGACCTAATGCTTCAATTTCAGAAATGAGGAAACCATGTGACTGCTGAATCCTCTTCTGCCATAACGGAACCGGTGCCTTTATTGCTTCAAGAGGAGGCACACCTCTTCTTTCCTTAGAAAAACGCATAAGGCGAATATTATATACTCCGAAGGAATAAAATCAAGGCTAAATAATACTTTAGGATACTTAATTTATTATCAAACCAGTAAATAGTAATTTCCTACAGGATGGATTAGCCTTGAGACAAGCCTAATACCCCATCATTTGCTATAATCGTGAAATGAAAAATGCAAATCAAACACTTGAAACCTACAACGCGATCGCTAAGAATTATGAAAAAGAGAATATCGCGTTCAGTTCTAACGAAGAAATAGAAGAATTCGCAAAACTACTCCCGAAGAAGCCTAAAGTCCTGGATCTTGGGTGTGGCTTTGGACGAGAACTTGCAGTGTTTGTCGAAAAAGGATACGACACCTACGGAATTGACGGTTCAAAAGAACTTTTAAAACTTGCAAAAAAGAGAGCTCCGAAGGCTAAAACAAAACTAATGGATCTAAAAAATGCACTTCCCTATGAGGACACCTTCCTTGATGGAGTCTGGGCGAGAAACTCTCTTCATCATCTTGAACCAAATGAACTATCAAATGCATTCTTGGAAATAAAAAGAATTCTAAAGCCAAACGGCATTCTTTTTATAGAGTGGAAGGAAGGAAAAGAGCCTAAAGTGACTAAGGAAGAAATCGCAAAAGGTAGAGAAAGATACTACAACCTTATGATGAAAAAAGAATTAGTTAAACTAATAAACGATTCTGGATTTAAGGTTATAAAAAACTATAAATACAATTGGAATGAAAGATATAATAAAAAAAGACAATTCTCCGATTTTGTAGT
>CAZBFH010000023.1:0-16221 GCA_964491185.1 uncultured Gammaproteobacteria bacterium | reverse complement strand
CTGTGCTCAAAAACTCTAAAGGTGTCACCTAGTCGAAGGTCAATTGAACAGGAGCCTAATTGAGTAGCAAAATCTGGGACTGGAGTTATCTCAATTCTCTTCTCTTTTAAAGCTTTTTTAATATCCCCATCAGATAAAATCATGTCAAAAGTTTAGCACATTTAGGTTTTTAAATGAAAGAACAAACTTAAACCTTGACACAAGCAACATACTATAATAGTCTGAGATTAGCGATTTATTTTATGTTTTCTGTGAAGAAAATTATTGTCTCTTTATTAATTTTACCTCTTCTATTTTCTTTAGGTTCATTTTTCATCTCCCAAAAAGCCCACGCAGCAAAAACTCTCAGTTTCACTGGATATGTATTTCTAGATAATGGTGCCGGAGGTGGAACTGCCAATAATGGAAGAAAAGATGGAAGTGAACCACTATATACTGGTGGATATACGGTTCAGGCAGATAGTACAGTTAATAGTACTAGAAACTCCACAACCTTTAAATACTCCCTGTCAAGAACAACTTCAGCTGATCAAGTAAACGTAAGATTAATAGTGCCATCTGGCTACGAAGCTACTAAATTAAACTACCAAGCTTTCGTAGGCGGTACCGCTGTTACTGCATCAGTTGATGGCAACTCAAAAACATTTAGCGCAAATAATACTGTTAACTTCGGAATTAAAGTTAAACCTTTACCTTTCTGTGATGAGAATACTACAACTAACTGTCAAAAATGTTCATCAAATAGTCAATGCTCATCAAAAGCCAATTTCAAATATTGTGCGCCTACCACAGATAGATGTTCAGATCTAGAAACGTGGAAAACGAGTGTTTGTCGCGCAAATAATTACTGCGGTACAATCTCACTAGGAAGCGCAGGCCAACTCAGCTGTGGAGGTTGCGGAAATGGAAACAGCTGCAACACTAACACTAATAAATGTGTGACTACCCCAAATTGCACAACTGCCGTAAAATTAGGAAAATGTGAACCAAAGGCAAACTTACCTCAACCCAATGGTGCATCTTGTGGAGCAACATCAGGCACTCAAACTAGAACTTTCACAGACAGACCAGGATATTCTACCTGCAAACAAACAGCAACTACCCCACAAAATTGTACTCCAACAGCAACTGATGTCTGCAGATCAGGTCTTTGTAGTATAGGTGAGTGTGTACAATGTACGACTTCAAATCTCAGAAACTGTACAGCTGGTCAATTCTGTAACTCATCAAACAAATGCGAAACTAGAGTCTCAACCCCAACTCAAAATCCAAATCAAAAAACGCTCACATTTTCAGGATATGTATTCATAGATGAAGATGGCAATGGAAGAAAAGGTGACAATGAACTCTTCTATAAAGACCCATATATTGTTCAGGCAGATAGTTCGATTAATAGCACCCTCACAGGATATGCATATGACTTAAAAAGAACCACTAACGCAAACCAAGTAAACGTAAGATTAATAATTCCATCAGGATATGGGGCTACTAAATTAAATTATCAAGATTTTGTAGGTGGTACTGTTATAACAGCAAGCGTAGATGGCAACTCAAAAACATTCAGCGCAAATAATACTGTTAACTTCGGAATTAAAAAAGTACAAGACAATACTCCTACCAAAGATCTTATTGTTTCTGAGTTTACTTTCCCGGGCGGAGTTGATACCGGGACATCAGATCCAATTGTAAAAATTAAAAACATTGGGAATACGGCAATCTCGGGTGACTTTAATGTAAAAGTTATCAATAGAGATGGTGGAGCATCTAAAGTTTGGACAGTATCTCAGGTAGTTTCAGCAGGAGAAGTAATTGATTTATCAAGCAAATTTGTGAATATGCCCCGCCCCGCTGCCGGAACACATTTAGCAAATGCGTTTGTTGATTCTGCGGGAAACATATCAGAAACAAATGAAGGAAATAATTTTAAAACTGATTCCTACACCACAACAAAACCAGACTCAAATCCTACAACAAAACCACCTACAAATCCCCCAGCACCAACATGTGACAAAAATCCGCCAACATTAGAAATAACACCGAATAACAGAAATGGAAATCCAGGAGATGAAAAAGAATACAGCATTAAGATTACCAATAACGATCAGGGTGCTGCTTGTGATCCTGTAAATTTTGTTCTGTCTAAAGAACATTTACCAAATGATAGTTGGACAGGTAGCTTTACAGATAATACTTTAAGTAACATTGATAAAAATGGAGGATCGAAATCTACTACATTCAAAGTTAAGTCTCCAGATGGAGCAACTGAAGGCCAAAAAACGATCACCCTGGGATTAAAAAGAGAAGGTCAGACAGCAGCGCAGGTTCAGGTTAATACATTTTACACAGTTACCCCTAACAATCCCCCCACCGAACAACCTACTACCTGTACAAGAAACGCTCCTGAATTCATTGTAACCCCGGACTCTCTTGAATCTACTCCTGGCGAGGAAGCAGATTATAAAATTGAAATCACTAATAAGGACACCGGCACATGTTCACCGAAAACGCTTTCGCTAACAGCGGTTTTTCCAAACAATAGTTGGCAGGCATTTTTTGGTAAAGATAGTCCTTTTGATCTAGCACAAGACGCAAAACAAATCACAAACGTAAGGATAAAATCTCCTGACACAGCCACTCCAGGAGATAAAAAAATAACATTAAATATAATAAACTCGAACGGCACAATACTCGCAAGCAAAGATATTGCATATGTTATACCTGGCGTAACTCCAACTCAATGTGTTCAAAATAATCCAGAATTCAGCATCACACCCCAAACTAAAAATGGAAATCCAGGTGAAGGAGTTACATATGAAATGACTATCAAGAATGTAGATCAAAGTGACTGCAACAGTAGAACTTTTTCTTTTCAAGCTAACCCACCAAATAACGACTGGACGACAAATTTCTCAGAAAATAGCTCTAGTTTTGCTCCTGGGGAATCAAAAAATATAAATGTAACTATTACTTCCCCATCAAATATTTCTACCGGTGAGCATACAACAGTCCTAAAACTTTTAGAAAATAATTCACAGTTAAGTTCAATTGTTGCTGTTTATAATGTCGAAGACCAAATCACTCCTATACCCGGGAATACTTATCTAAATTTCAAGCTAGGAATCGATGGTATTGGAACTACTCCAAGAATTCCAATTGGAGGAAATAAAAATCCTAACAACATTTGGAGAAGACTTAATTTTAGAATCTATAACACTGTAACAAACACTCTTAGCTTCACAGGAACAAACATCACATTCACATATAATCAAGATAGTGAGAAATTTGAATTATTATATGATCTACCTTCCGTAGAAAATCTACCTAATGGTTCCTACAATATTTATGTGGATGGACCAGGATTTTTAACAAATCAGTATCCCGGATCATTCTCAATAAACCATGGACAGGTAGCAAACTTAACCTCTAATAATTTCTATCTGATTACTGGAAACGTTAACAACAATGATCTTTCAGAAAATAAAATCGATCTAATGGATTACAACCTCCTGCTCTCTTGCTCCACATATTCCCAGGACAGAACTGCATGTGATCAAGGGGAAAACAATCAAGAATACACAGACTTAAATGATGATGGAATAGTAAATGAAGACGATTACACCCTTTTCCTTAAAGAGTTTGCAAGTCAACAGGGTGTAATTTTACCTGATTAATTACTATGGAAGAAACAAACGAAATCATAAAAAAAGGTAAATTAAATAAAACCTGGCTTTTAGTAATTGGGTTAGTAATCTTAACAGTTGTACTTTTAATAACTAGCTTTGCTTCTAAAAATTTTTCTCCTCTCAAATCGACAACAAACAATGAGAACGCTGATTTTGCTCACACTTCCCTTTCAGTATCAGAAGATGTTAGAACCATTTCCGAGGGAAATTATGAAACTGATGTATTAATTAACACAAATGGAGATAAAATAAGCGGAGCACAAATCGAACTCGCTTTTGAACCAACGCTTTTAACAAATGTCGACATTTCCCCAGGAAACTTCCTTAGCAACCCAAATATATTAATAAAATCAATTGACACAAAAAACGGTACAATTAAGTTTATAATCGCTATTAAACCAGGAGAAAAAACTGTCGGTGGAACAGGAATCATTGCCACCCTAAGCTTTACAAAGATAAGTCAAGAACCCACAAACATAAGCTTTTTACCTACATCACAAATATCCACAACAGGACTTAATAAGTCAGTCCTTAAAGAAACAATTTCCGCTGATATTCCATAAATCCCTAACAATTCCTTAGTAGTGTTGACACAAGAAACGTACTATAATAATCTGAGAGTAACGCTTTTATTATGAAATCTAGATTTATAAAAATTTTCCTATTCTCCATTCTTTTTTTAATAGCTGGTATTTTATATCAATATAAAAATCAACAAGTTCAGGCTCAAGTCGCACCTGCACTGACCTGCGGAACCTCCCCGAGCGACGTTGTACTTGTAATAGATCGTTCTGGAAGCATGAAGGATACAATCTCGGGCACTTCTGGCACTAAAATGTCAAAAGCAAAAAATTCTGCGAAAAGATTCGTAGATATTCTAGCAAAAGATACTAGAAATCGAGTGGGCGTCTCCTCATTTGCAACTGAAGCAAATATCAATAGAACTCTTACGAATAATTGGGAGTCAGCAAAAACGGAAATTGGTGCACTTATAGCAGCGGGAGACACATGCACAGAGTGTGGTGTTTATAAAGGTGACTTAAATATAAAACAGAACGGAAGAACTAATGTTAAAAAAATAATTATTCTTTTAACTGATGGAAGAGCTAACGTAATTCAAGGAAGCCCAAATAGAGTAAGCACTACGACAGCTGAGAATAAAGCTATTACTGAAGCAAAAGCCAGCCACGAGAACAACGGAACAATAATCTTTACGATCGGAGTTGGCAATGATATTAATGCTGATTTTTTAAAAAAAATAGCTAGCGTAACTGGAGGCAGATACTACGCAAGTCCAACCAGTGACGAACTTAACTCCATATATGACAAAATTTCAGAAATAATCGCAAAGGGATCCATTAACGGAACTGTTTTTAATGACGTAAATAAAAATGGTGCTTTGGATTCTGGCGAAGCCAATCTCTCAGGATGGAATATAGAACTCACAGCTCCAGGCGGAAGCACAAAAACAGCAACAAGCGACACAAATGGCGCTTATAGCTTCTTAGACCTTTGTGACGGGTCGTATACAGTTGAGCAAACAGTTAAATCAGGCTGGAATCAAACTCTTCCTGCAAATAATGCTTTCTATACACTTAATCTTACAAATGGAAATTCCCAAGCAAATAAAAATTTCGGCAACGCTCAAATTCCACCCACTAGCGGACCTACCTGCACAGAAAACGCTGAAACCATAACTGTCACACCTGACAACAGTAATGGAGTCGGAGAACCAGGCGAAGAAGTAGTTTATACAGTAACTGTAAAAAATAATAATGTTAATTGTTCTGAGGTAACTTTTAATCTCTCTGCATCAATCCTAAATAACACGAACGATTCCTGGACCTACAGATTCGATAAAACCTCACTTTCCATTCCTTCCGGACAAAGCATGTCAACTAAACTTCGTGTTACTTCCCCGCCAAATGCACCAAATGGACCAAAAACTATTACAGTAAACGTAGTAAAACCAGGCGGAGCATTAAAATCAGTCAACACTACCTATAATGTTTTTGCTAAGGAAATTACACCAACTTCCACACCAACCCCGTCGTGCGTACAGAATACTCCAAGCTTATTAATTAGCCCAACCTCCATAACTCCGCAGACTGGAGAAGATGCAGATTTCAGAATTGAAGTGACCAATACCGATACAAGCAACTGTCAGGCAAGAACAATGAATCTTTCTGCAGAATTACCAGCAGGTCAATGGACCGCATTCTTCGGTAATAATTCTTTTCAGCTATCGCCTGGCGCAAAACAGATCACAAATGTTAGAGTTAAAGCTCCTGCTAATGCCCCACAACCTAGTACAAATAGAATTACAGTAAATTTAAAAACCTCAAGCAATCAACTTCTTGGTTCCAGACAAATATATTATGTGATCGGTGATGCTCCAACACCAACATTCACAATTACACCTACTCCTACCCAAATAACTCCAACTCCTACAAACACTCCTGGTAGAACCTTCATGAACCTTACCCTTGGAATAGATGGAATCGGTACAACGCCAAGAATTCCAATTGGAGGAAATAAAAATCCCGATCACACTACTAGAAATTTAAAAATTAAGCTATATAACACAAGCGATAATACAAAATTTGGAGAATATTTCGACCATACTTTTACCTACAATCCCTCTTCCGAAAGATTTGAATCTCAAATAGAAGTCCCTATTGAAGCAGGTGTTGTGGGAAATTATAACCTCTATATTCAGGGATCAAGATATCTTTATGGTCAATATCCTGGCTCAGTCTCAATCTCCCAAGGTCAAACAATAAACCTCAACTCTCAAAATTTCTATTTGGTGACTGGGAACGTAAATAACGTCGACTTGTCAGAAAATAGAATCGATCTAATGGATTACAACGTACTTCTCTCCTGCTCTATATACTCACAGGACACATCTGCCTGCGATCAGGACCCAAACAACGCAAACTATTCAGACTTAGATGATAACGGAATAGTCAATGAGGATGATTACACACTTTTCCTTAAAGAATTCGCAAATCAGCAAGGAGTGATTTTACCTGATTAATTGACTTTAGTAAGCATCAAAGTAAATAATTAACTATGGAAGAAAATATAAATAACGTTAAGAAAAATAAGTTAAATAAAACTTGGCTTCTTGTCGCAGGGCTCGTGATGTTAACAGTAGTTCTTTTAGTTGTAAGCCTTACTTCTAAAAACTACTCACCCCTGCGTTCCACTCCAAAAAATGTAAAAGTGGATTTTGCTCACACCTCCCTAGTAATTTCCGAAGATGTAAGACAAACGCCTAATGGAAAATATGAAACAGATGTAATTATTAATACAAATGAAGATGAAATAAGTGGGGCGCAAATCGAGCTATCATTTGATCCAAAAGCTCTCACTAGTATCGACGTAACCCCTGGATCATTTATTAAAAGCCCTACAGTACTCATAAAAACAATTGACACAAAAACTGGAGTTATCAGGTACGCAATAGCGATAAAACCTGGAGATAAAATGGTGAAGGGTACAGGCACTATTGCTACTATTAGCTTTAACAAGGAAGGAGCCTCACCGACATCTATAAACTTCTTACCGCAATCTCAGGTCTCAACAACATCCCATAATCAATCACTCCTTAAAGAGACTACCTCAGTTATAATAGATGAAGCACCTGCTTCAGGTTCTAGCGCAGTCTCACCACCTATCTCACCCAGCTCCAACTAAGTAAATGGATGATAATTTTAGGAATCAAAGCTTCGCGCAAATCTAATAATCGCCTGACTCCCTTTAACAGAACCTGGAACCCTTAAAACTCTATTTCGTGATGGAGTTGTAACTAATTCTCCTTCAGAGTTCAACACATAATGCTCAGTCTCAACACCCTTTTCACCTCTATAAATTGGCGCTGGTCTTTGAAACCTAAATCCTTCTTCCTTAGGATCCTGATCTGTCCTAGAAGGACCCCTTACCGCTCCGAAAGATATTTCTATAGTGTCTGGAGTTACAACTCTTGATCCATATATGCTTTTGTAGGTTGGGTTTCCTGAAAAACTTGGACGTAATTCATAGGTAGTACCATGCCATTGTAAAAGTCCTAAAACTTCTGGAATTCCCCTATATGAGTCTCTCAACAGACTTAATGCTGTATCTTGAGTTAATAGAGCTTCTTCCTTTGTCTGAGGTCTATCAGTGAAGCGATCTCTCCTTATTGGCTTATCTTGTCCACCTGGTTCACTCATGTAGAAATTATAGCAAATTTATCCTAGAGGAAAAGAAGAGCTAATCCACCCAGCAAGAACAGGAATCCTCCAATAAGCCCAGTTACCACTACTGGATTTCCCGTTGGAGGCAGAGTTGGAATTGGTGTAGAAACTGCGATCTCAGTTGTAGGTGTTGGAGTAAACGTAGGAGTTTCTACCCCACCCTGAGGTGTTGTGGGTGTAGGCGAATTAATAACCACTTGTGGTGTTGTAGGCGTAGGTGTTTTAGATGGGGTTGGAGTGCCAGTTTTTGAAGGAGTTGGTGTACCTGTTTTTGTTGGTGTTGGTGTACCTGTATTAGATGGGGTTGGAGTGCCAGTTTTTGAAGGAGTTGGTGTACCTGTTTTTGTTGGTGTTGGTGTACCTGTATTAACTATTGATGGGGTCGGTGTAACTGAAGGAATCTCACAAGTTCCTTCTCCATCAGATGGACTAGACTCACCACATTCATTTTTTGCTATAACTTCGCATCTATAAGTTTTTCCAGGTTCCGTTGGGAAATCAATTTGCGTAATATCAGCATCCACATCCCCTTGCTCTACCTCTTTATTATCGTCGACATTAGTTACCACATAATGATAGCCAGTAGCATTTCCTGAGGCATCCCATGAACAGAATCCCACGTTTGGAACACAAACTCCTCCAGTAATCGTGATTTTTGCGTTACTAACATTTGCCAAAACATTTTCATTAAATGCATCTTTGGCCTCAATAGATCTCACTTGAGTTCGAGATGTATCAATAGTTACATCACTTTCTCCGCTCTTTGCATCACCCATGGCCTGGATATTTATAGTTCCTAATCTTTGAGTAGTACGTATCACTTTAGTAGGATCACTTCCAACGTCAAGGGTAATTACTAACTCGCCTGGGGTTGTCATAGTTGGTTGCTCAACAAGCCGCATTCCGCTTGCCGGATCTAATTCAAACACATTATCCTGATCTATAAATGAGCTTGAATCATATTTAACATAGAGTTTTACAAAATTTACTTGGTTGGTACCAGGATTTAAAACCACATCAAGAGTCGCATTTTCTCCAGGAGCTACTTCCTGAGCGGGTGGATTTAGAGAAATTGTCGTAGATTTCTCAGCTCTTCCTCTAAGATCCTGAACTCGATTAACCAAAAACACTGTAACCACAAGCCCAACTATAGCCAACAAACCTCCTAAAATCGCAATTACTTTTTTCTTTCCGTTCCAATTCTTAATATCCATAATTATTTAACCGTGTACTTAATTATTAAATTATTACTCGTTGATACCAAACTATCCGATCCATCATATGCAGACAATGTTGTCTGTCCTATGTCTCCAGAATTTGCATCATTAGGGGAAATTAAGCTTACACTAAGGTTCTTGCTTTCATTAGGCGATAGTTCAAAATCACCATTGGTCTTATCCCAATCCCAAGAATCTGGTATTTGATCATATTTCATAAGAAGCACAAAAGTTCTTGCTTTACAATCACTTGAATCCCTGTTCGTAACTTTTACCTCAAATGGAACACTCTGGCCTGCATTTCCATCTTTAGAAACTCCCCCAACTCCTTCAATCACAGGGTTCTTCCTAATACAACCGTTCCCCTCATTAATTTCGTTAGTAGTAATATTCGCTTCATCATTGCTAGTTTCATCACTTGATCCCTGTGAAGAGCAATTTCTACATGTAACTTCCACGTTTGTTACTCGATCCGGGTCCACGCATATTGGGGTAGTAGGAGTAGGTGTACTAGTAAACTTTGGCGTTGGAGTAGGAGTATGCGATGGATTCCTAGTTGGAGTTGGTGTGTTTGTAACGTTTCTAGTTGGAGTCGGTGGCGCCTCACAAGTTATTTTTACATTTTTATCTAATAAGTGAGATCCATTTGCTGCACAATAATTTCCTATTTGAGTTGAATTAATCGTACAACTATTATTTTTAAATGCAGTAGTATCCTGAATTCTTTTAACAATTGTAATTGTTTTTCTATTATTACTGTTAAGAGGATTTAAAGTAATGTCTTTTCCTACCTTTAGACAACCCTTATTACTACCCCAGCAAGAACACTTAGTAAGCCTGAATTCAGCATTAGGCTGAACCACCTGAACTTCCCCTGTGCATCTTTGGTCAGCTTGATTCGTAGCTCCTCCATCATCACCCACACAACCGACTTCGATAGGACCACCTTTCCAATTTTTAGCTACAAATTTTCCTTGAATTCCCACACAAAGCGGTCTCCAAGGAGCAAACGCTGCATTTGCGGACCTAATTCCACCAAATAAAAATAGCGAAATAAACAAAAAGAAAGCAACTAACTTTAATAATTTCATAATAGATTTAGATTTTGAACTAGAGATGTTTTCTGTTGTGCGTACCATTCATCGTATGTAGAAGCTCCATTATCATTTGCAGAAATCACTTTAAAAACAATTCCTCCACGATTAGTAGGAGTATCTGATACAGTCTCAACATCATTTACAGCCATTCCGAAAAGCGCAGTTTTCGTCTCCTGGTCTAATCCAGAATCTCCAAATTGATAAACCTGTGGATGACTAGCGGCATCTCTTTCGGAATTATTTAATCCATCAACTATTACTCCGTTTACCGCAAGAACTTCTTTAAGAGATTCATATTTCGCAATTAAAGCATCTCCTATTTCTAAAGGATTATCTCCCCTAACAAGCCCTGTTTCAGCCTCTGCTAATGCACCAGTTCCATCAGAAAGCTGTTTGGCTGAAGTTTCTTTTTCGGAGGTAGTTAGATTAGCTAGTCCAGCCTCAGGAGTATTCCAAAATTGGATAGTTAGTGCGGAGCGAGATTTTACAGCTTTAAGTATTGTTTGATTCTTAAGAACCTGGTATTTTGCATCATTTTCTGAATATCCTTCAGCGACTAATTCGCCAACCCATGCTGAATCTAGCGTAATACCTAAAGTATTAACTGCATTATCTAAAATCTCTCTTTCTTCAATTATGGAAAGTGTGCTTTTTAATATTTCCGGAGTGACATCTGCTGGCTTATTTGATTCTTCAGCTACGGCTCTAACTTGAGCTTTTGTTATCTGTTTTCCATTAATCACAGCTACAACAGTATCTTCAGAAACGACACTTGCATTACTTTGGGTATTCTGCTGACGCTGTGCGACATAAACTGTTATTGGTATCGCAAACAAAGCCAACCCCAAAAAGAGAAAAACCGCTACTTTTTTGAGCGTAAATTCACTATTCACTTGCTATATTAATAGTGGTAGAAATAGGCTGAAATGTCAAGCTATAAAAGGTAAACTTTCCGGATCAAAATAATAACCAAAGCATCTGCTGACTAATTGCTTTTTAAATAAATTGAAATGATAATAAGCATATGGACGAAACGGGTTTAGATGTGCTACCCACAAGTAATACAACTGAAAAAACACCTATGGTTGATATGGCCACCCGGACCGAACAAAACCCTATTACTGCAGTTACCGATCAAGAAAACCCATCAAAAACACAATTAGTGGATATCGAACGAGTAAGAAGTGCTATTAGGAAAGAGGGGTCAAACACTCCCACTCCCCAAACTTCTGAAAATCGGGCTACTGAACAACAACCCAAAAACTGGCGGGAAAAAATAAAATCTTCTTTAGCAAATGCTGCTTGGGGAACAAAAATTGCAGCCACATCAGTACTTCAGCTTGGAGGACTTCATCCTTGGAGATCAAACGGAGAGTGGGTTTGGGTACTTGAACCATGGGCTAGGTGGTCTGATGATCCAAAACAAAGGCTTTACAGCTCTAGCAATGATCAATATTTTAAAAGCTTTCAATCTCATAAAGGTAGGGTTCTCAATCTAAAATCTCAGGGTTATGAAAATCCCGCAATCACACCTGATGGAATTGGAGGCATACAGCTTTTAGACCATACAAGAATTCATGAAGCCAGAAATGCGGGAAAAGGGATCGTTGTAAATGTAAACAATCTCAGAGGAACTCCAAAAACCTACAGTTAGTGGATCGGGATGGAGTCGGACCATCTACTTCTTCATTATCAGTGAAGCGTTCTACCGGTGAACTACCGATCCAAATGTAAAGATTAATTATACCTGAATTGTAGGATCTGAAGCAAGAATTAGTGGTTATTGGAATTTTTTGAAATCTTCCTCTGAATAGCAGTTACTAATGCGGTAATATAATTTAAACGTCTTAATCTAGTTTCTTCAGTCATGTGCCCGGCATGAGATTTCTTTTCTAAATCTGCTTTAATTGAACTTTGACTGTCGAGTAAAGCTAATCTAATCAAGGGATCTCCTAAATAATATTCCAATAATGCTTTAAGCTCATATCCTGCTTTTTGTTCAGCTGTCAGGCCTTTCTGTGCTTCATCAAGATCCTCTCTTTTTACAATGTACCCTTCTTTTCTAGGATTTTTAAAGTTATCAGGTAACCAGACTCTTCTTTTTATTTCAATAATTTCTCCCGTATCTTCATTTACTACTGGTATGTATTCAATAATTGGTTTTGTGGGCTCCGTTCTATGTTTTTCTCGAAGCTCGTTAACCATTCGTTGAGTTTCATCCCGAAAAGTCTCCGCGCCAGGTTTTAAATTAGCCTTAGCTTCGGCCTTTTTTCTCCCCAAAACTTCTGATCCAAGTTGAATTAATTGAACATCTTGAGCTCTTTGCGGTCCACTTAATGCAATTGATCCGTTTTTCAAGACTTGACGCAATCTTAAAAGTTTATTCTCGCCTTCTGGAGTATTCAAAATTGTATTCGCAATACCAACTCCATCATTTGCTTCCAAAATCACTGCTTCTTGGGATGTATTCGCTTCACCTATTCTTCTAGCTTCTTCGCCAGTAGCTCTATCTCCAAAACCAAGGGCTAAGAATGGATTATTTACTCTTCCTCCGATTATCCATCTCAAGAGTGGGTCCTGATATTCCCCTGTTTCATTATTAAATTTCGCAGTTAATCTTGCAGCTTGACGCTCATTATCAGCAAATGGTGAAGCTATAACGCCCCCTAAAACGATATCTTCAACTACAAACCAACCAGGCCTCTCTTTACTTTCAATAGGAGGAAGAGAACCTCCTCCGCCTCCAAACGCTTCTGGTTTTGGTATAAACGAAGATCGATCCGCTGTAATTTCTGACATATAATTTATTCTCTCAAGGCTCATAATCTTCCCAACGTAATTTTCTTTTGCCTTGATGTATATGTCAAGCATACCACTTTTGCCCATGATTGAAGTTATTTACCAGAAGGCGTAGAATATATGGTTATGCTAATTAGTATTTTTACCTTCATTTATAAAAACTTTACAAAAAGAATATTTTTTCTGATTGATCCGGAACTCTTTCACAATTTCATAACTTCTACAGGAGAATTATTTGGAAAATCAAAAACTTTCAGAAACTTATTAGGAAAACTGATGAATAAAAAATATCCTATATTAAAACAGGAAATTGCAGGAATAAAATTTAATGCGCCACTGGGTCTTGCTGCCGGATATGATTACGAAGCAAAAGTTGTAAAATTTCTGCCATCTTTCGGATTTGGATTTAACACAGTTGGGTCCATTACAAATCTTCCTTATGCCGGTAATCCCAAACCCAGACTTGGACGTCTTCCAAAAAGTAAATCTTTAATGGTAAACAAGGGTTTTAAAAATAAAGGCGCTAAGTGGACTGCTGAAAAATTAGCTAATCAAGCATTTGAAATACCACTTGGCATAAGTATTGGAAAAACCAATGTTAAAAAAGAAGAAACACAAAAAGATGCAATAACGGATATCTTACAGGCCTTTAATGTATTTGAAGATCTGAACATTAAAAATGCTTATTACGAACTTAACATTTCATGCCCTAATTTATATGGAAACATAAGTTTTTACCCGCCAAAAAACCTAAATGAACTTTTATCGGCTGTGGATGGAGTCAAACTCAGTAAGCCTTTATTTATTAAAATGCCAATTAACGAAACTGACACCAATACTTTAAAAATGCTTGACGTTATTGTGCGACATAAAGTTACTGGTGTGATTTTTGGAAATCTACAAAAAGATAGAAAAAATCCTGCGATTTTAAAAAATGAAATAAAATGGAAAGTTGGAAATTTTTCAGGCCTCCCCACTCAAAAAAGAAGCGATGAGCTAATTAAGCTTACCTATAAACATTATAAGAATAAGCTTATAATAATTGGTTGTGGTGGTGTTTTCTCAACAGAAGATGCATATAGAAAAATCAAACTGGGCGCTTCTCTAGTACAGCTTATAACAGGACTTATCTACGAAGGACCGATGCTGATAGCTAAAATAAATAAAGAGCTTTCTGAAAATCTAAAAAAAGACGGTTATAAAAATATCTCTGAGGCTATCGGGTCGTCGAATCGAGAATAACTTTTTCCTTAACTATTTTCTTCTTGGGATCAAAAACATTTCCGGCTTTAACTTGATTAAAATTTCGGACTTTATCCACAGACTTATCAAGTGCTTTTTCTGAGAATCCTGATTCAAATATTGGCTCTCTTTCTTTATCCATTTTATTTTTCTTTCAGAATTATAGCATTTTTGGTATACTTTACGCACTAGGCGCGGTGGCGAAGCGGTAACGCAGCTGTTTGCAGAACAGATATACAGGGGTTCGATTCCCCTCCGCGCCTCAAAGAATATCCACATCAATATTATTATTCATCCCAGCAACTCTTAGCGCATTCCATAATTCGTCCATCAAAATGTCAACAGCCTCTGGATAAGATTGTCTAGCAAATTCGAAAATCGGAACATAATTGTCAATAGTAGAAATTATGGTCGCTCTCTGTTTTTCTGGCGGCATAGAGCCAAGCGTTTTAACATTATGAATCCTATCAGCCATTTTAATAAGGATAACTTGATGAAATTCTGTCATATTCAATCTATAGAATTGATTCGCCTGTTCCTTATCAAAAAGTAAAATTCCGTCTGGTTTTGGTCTTGCAAGAAGCATGGCATATGTTGCAGCGGTAGCACCAATCAATGGAACTAACACATCCCATGTTTCCTGTTTCCATTCCAAATAAGATTTAGAAGCTACACCTATCTCTGGATCAATTTCTGGCTGCTTCATGGTTGGAGAATCTTCAGGAACATCATGAACTAATGTAGCTTTTAAAATATCAGGATCAGTTATTCCAGCATTTATTAATTCCAACATTGCTCCCCAGGGATGAGATATATAGAGCTCTCCACTTTCTCTTCTTTGTGGGCGCATTTTTCCATCGGGTCCTTTTACGCGATGATGCAACTGAGCGACCATTAATGCATTTTGGATTTCCCTAATGTCAGTATTATTCCAATTATTCTCTGTTACATATTTATACAACTCTTCTTGTAACTCCATAATATTTATATCCGCTGGATGAGATCCATCAATTAAATGTCTTACCGATCCTTCAAAATCTGAAGAATATCGCTTAGTACTACTAGCGAAATCATGGGAGTACGTAATCTGAGACTCCTCTTGACCAATATCTAATCTAAATGTGTCAACTCGAGCTCTGTCTGGCATCCCTGCAAAAACAGCAAGCCTTAAACTCTTTGAATCATCCCCACTGACTAAAGTTAATCTTGCCTCTGTATCATGATCGATATCTTTTGGCAATTGACCACCAAAAAAATCCGACATCCCATCAGCTCTAACTAGAGCATCGGTCGGAACTTCTAAAAAAACGGCATTTGTACCGTTTTTACTTCTTAATACTTTTTGAGCTGCAGATATTTTAGTGTCAATTGCATCTCCAATTCCACTATATCTACCTTCAACTGAACCTTGCGCCATATTTAACTTCTAATTTTAACACATCTTAGGCTTATAGTCACTCTTTATAGGTCTTTTCACCAAAAAACCACCCATAAGGGTGGCATTTGTAGCACATTTCTTCTCATCAACTAAAAAGTGGTAGGACAACATAGAATTCTTCACTCCTAAGTAATAGCGGAGTGAAATAGGCTCTAACGCTTGAATAAATTCAAACTGAAACCTAGTGCCTTTATACAGTCTTCATCAAACTAATAATCAACAAGCCTTTAAGGGGCATTGGAAACTAAAAGCTCTTGTCCTCAATAAAATCGGGACTAGATTTGTCTGTCTTCTCCACATCTAAATTTGGTTGACTCTTGCGAGTTTATGTCCTAAAAAAATTTAGAAAGGAGGTGATCCATCCCCACCTTCGGGTAGGGATACCTTGTTACGACTTAAGCTTCATCGCCGAATTTGGCCTCCACCTCTTGCGAAGTGTTCGGCCACTCCCGACTTTGCTGCCTTGACGGGCGGTGTGTACAAGACCCGAGAACGTATTCACCG